>JANMAP010000172.1:0-23327 GCA_031359905.1 Burkholderiales bacterium
CCGTCAACACCACGCTGGACGGCGGCGCCGGCAACGACAGCTTCCAGATCGGCCAGATCTACGGCGGCCTGCGCACGGTGGGCGCCAACCTGGCGTCGACCGACGTCTTCGCCACCATCGCCACGACGCGCGGCTACTTGAGCAACGGCACCAGCGCGCCGCTGGTCGCGCATGGCGGCAGCGGCGACGACACCCTGCAGGTCTACAGCAACCAGGCCGCGCTGCGCCTGGAAGGCGACGACGGCGACGACCTGTTCATCGTCCGCGCCTTCGCGCTGGCCGAGACGAATGCGGACGGCACGATCAAGGTCGACGCCGTGACGGGCGTGGCCGTCCGCAAGGGCGATCAGACCTCGCTGGTCGGCAGCGACACCGTGGTCGGCGGTGCCGGCAACGATTTCATCCAGTACAGCCTGAACGCGCCGGTGTCGATCGACGGCGGTGCCGGCTTCGACAAGGTGCTGGTGCTGGGCACCGAGTTCGGCGACAGCTTCGTCATCACCGACCAGGGCGTGTTCGGCGCCGGTGTCAGCGTGACCTTCAGCAACATCGAGGTGCTGGAAGTCGACGGCCTGGAAGGCGACGACCACTTCACGATCCAGAGCACGCCGTATGGCGTGGCCACCAAGGTCGTCGGCGGTTTGGGCAACGACATCTTCAACGTCGCCGGCGACGTCACCGACGTCATCGCCACGCAGGAGCTGGAAGGCCAGAGCGCGATCATCAACCACGAGGCCACGTCGCTGCTCGACATCGGCTATGACGGCCTGGCCGTGCCTGGCATCAACCTCAACGTCGCCGGCGTGTCCGGCGGCAGCGCCGCGGGCGGGCTGAGCGGCAACGTCGTGATCCAGGAAAGCGGCGGCGCGAGCCTGGTGCGCGAGACCGCCAGCGGCCTGTGGGGCACGACGGACGACTACAGCCTACGCCTGGCCATCGCGCCGGCGGCGGGCACCAAGGTCTACGTCACGGTCAGCGCGGCACGCTCGCCGCAGGAAGAGGAAGACGCGGCCGGCACGGGCGATTCGGTGCTCGTGTCGACCGACAGCGCCAAGTTTGCCCGCACCATCCAGCAGGACGGCCAGCCGCTGCCGGTGCGCAACCGCAGCGTCGTGCTGGTCTTCGACGACAGCAACTGGAACCAGCCGCAGACCGTCTACGTGGCCGCGGCCAACGACGGCCAGGTCGAAGGCCGGCGCGTCGTGGCCGTCAGCCACAGCGTGCAGGCGGTGGTCGTCGCTCCGGCCACCGCCGGGTCGCCCGCGGCGACGGCGCAGGCCGCGACGCTGAAGGCCTACGACGCCATCAAGGTGCGCAACGTACTGGTCACGGTGATCGACAACGACAGCGCCGGCATCCTGCTCACCGAGATCGCCCAGAACGTCTACGACAAGGGCACCACCGTGCTCGAAGGCGCCGCGCACGGCATCGCCGACAGCTACACCGTCGCGCTGACCAAGGCGCCGACGGCCAGCGTCACGCTGACGCTGGGCTACGACCCGCTGCAGCTGAGCCTGTCGAAGACCACGCTGACCTTCACCCCGCAGAACTGGAACTTGCCGCAGACCGTGCTGGTCGCGGCCGTCAACGACACGCTGCGCGAAGACCAGAAGCTGTCGCTGATCACGCACAGCGTGTCGGCCAGCGACGACCCGGCGTACTTCAGCGCCGGCAAGAGCCAGGTCATCGAGACCCTGCCCGTCTCCGTCGCCGACGACGATGTGCCCGGCGTGCTGGTGCAGCAGAGCAACGGCAACACCCTGGTCAGCAACGGCCTGACCGACAGCTACACCGTGCGCCTGACCAGCGCGCCGACCGGCAGCGTGACCATCGCACCGCGCGACGACGGGCTGACCAGCCAGTCGGCGTTGCTGCCGTTCGACGCGAGCAACTGGTGGATTCCGCAGGTCGTCACCGTTACCGCGGTGGCCAACCCGCCAGCGGCGGCGCTGCACCCCGGGACGAAGCAGTTCGCGGTGCAGCCGCACCTGCTGTCGGCCATCCAGGGCCCGCTGACCATCGAAGGCGGCATCGGCGGCAACATCAAGCCGCTGACCAAGGCCGTGCTGCTGCCGGCCGAGCGCAACACGCAGGTCTTCAAGATCGCGGCCCAGCCCGCCGAGGCCACGGCCATCGACGTGCTGAACGTCTTCGACGACTCGAGCCAGGAAGACAAGCAAGGCGTGCTCACCGGCACGCAGCTGACCGGGATGAACCTGGCCGGCGCGCTGCACTTCGACGCCGTGTCTTTCGGCGAAAGCGCCGACTTCCCGGCCGGCATCACCTATGGCAAGAAGGGTGTGAACGGCGCGGCCGACAGCTCGAACATCGAGGTCTTCAATCTGCTGATGGGATCAGGCAACGACAGGCTCGACATCACCAGCACGCTGCAGACCAGCGCGCTGCACGGTGGGCTGACCACCGTTCACGGCGGCGGCAACCTGCCGGTGCAGCCGGCTGTGAATGGCGCCTACACCGGCAACATCGCCGGCGACCGCGTCACCGTCACCGGTGCCAGCGGCGGGCCGACCTCGCCGCTGGTGGTCTACGGCGACACGTCGCAGGACGCATCGTGGTACGCCGGCCAGCCGTACCAGGCCTACCTGCCGGAGCCCAACAACGACGTGCTGGTGCTCGGCCCCAACCCGCTGCAGGCGCAGGCCTTCTACCGCATGCCGCGCGCCAACCCGTTCGACCTGAGCGGCAACGACGTCATCGACGCCAGCGGCGCCACGCCGTCGCGCGGCGCGCTCGGTGACGACGCACTGGGCGTCGTGATCTACGGCGGTGCCGGCAACGACACCATCAAGGGCAGCCCGCTCGGCGACGTGCTGGCCGGCGGGTCGGGCAACGACACCATCGACGGTATCGGCGGCGACGACCAGATCTACGGCGATTCCGGCGTCAACGTCGACGTCATCAGCCGCGTGCTGTCGGTGCCGACGGTCAACGCCGCGCGCCCGGCCAACGACAACCTGAAGTCCAACCGCGACGGCCTGGTGGCCGGGTCGGACACGCTTTTCGGCGGCAGCGGCAGCGACCTGGTCTTCGGCGACCACGGCATCGTCACGCAGGCGATTCCCGCGGCGCAGAAGATCCTCAACGTGCGCCAGGTCAGCGAACTGACGACCACCGAGTTCGCCAACGGCGCGGCCGACGTCATCGACGGCGGCAGCGACAACGACTTGATCTTCGGCGGCGCCGGCGGCGACGAGATCCACGCCGGCAGCGGCGACGACCTGGTCTTCGGCGACCAGGGCAAGGTGGTGGCGACGGGCGGCGTGTTCGTCTCGACCGAGAGTCTGCCGCCGATCGCGCCCGAATTGCGCGCCGCCAACCAGCGTTCGCTGATCTTCACGGCGCTGGACACCAAGACCAACATCAGTGGCGGCGACGACCTGATCTACGGCGATGACGGCAGCGATGTCGTGCTTGGCGAGCAGGGCAAGGACACGATCTTCGGCGGCAACGGCGACGACATCCTGATCGGCGGCAGCAACGTCGTCGGCTCGCTGGATGGCGACGACCGCATCGACGGCGGTGCCGGCAACGACGCGATCGCCGGCGACAACGCCGACATCTACTTCCGCCCCGACAACCTGGACGTGCGCTTCGCGCAGTTGAGCGCCGGGAACACCACGCTGTACAACGAAACGCCCGGCCCGAACGAAGGCAAGTCGCAGACCGTCTCGGTCGACGCGCAGGGCCGGCCGCTGTTTGCCGACCCGGACGGCGTGCTGCCGGCGGCGGCCGGCGCGGCCACGCCGCTGCACCGCGAATACCGCATCGCTCTGCTCGACCACAGTGCCGTGCTCGAGCAGCAGGCTGCGAACCGCGACATCCGCGTCTGGGGCAACGATTACATCGCCGGCGGCGCGCAGGACGACGAGATCTTCGGCCAACTCGGCAACGACGTCATCCAGGGCGACGGCTCCATCCTCGGCGCGACGGTCGGCACGAGCATCACCTCGGGTGGCGCGCTGGCAGTGCAGCCATCGTCGGAGAACCTCGTCACCGATGGCGACGACTACATCGAAGGCGGCGGCGGCAACGACGTCGTCTTCGGCAACCTCGGCCAGGACGACATCATCGGCGGCAGTTCCAGCCTGTACGGCCTGGGCACCGCAGCGCTGCGGCCCGACGGCAACGACATCCTCTTCGGCGGCGCCGGCACGCGCATCGACCGCAACGCGCTCGGCACCGGCGGCGATTCCCGCGTCAGCCTGATCGCCGAGCACGGCTTCGACGCCGACGTGATCCTGGGCGACAACGGTGTGATCCTGCGTGTGCTGGGCAGCAACGGCAAGCCGCTGGCCTTCGCCTACGACAACACTGCCGACATCGGCTCCAACCCGGCGAATCCGCCGGCGACCGAGCAGCGTGGCAGCGAACGCATCGTCGTGCGCACCTTCGACCTGCTCGACTACACGCTGGGCACACGCGGCGCGGCCGACATCGGCGGCCACGACCTCGTCAAGGGCGAGGACGGCGACGACGCCATCCACGGCGGGGCCGGCAACGACGTGCTCTATGGCGACGGCTGGGACGACGACCTGTACGGCGGCACCGGCAGCGACCGCCTGTTCGGCGGCAGCGGCGAAGATGGCCTGGTCGGTGACGACGGGCGGATCTCGACCAGCCGCAACGGCCTGGCCGAGCCGCTGTACGGCATCGCTGCCAGCATCGAGAAGATGATCGAGCTGCCCAGCCCGTTCATCGGCGCCGAGGTCGACCTCAGCGGCTACATCAAGAAGACCGTCAACCTGCTGGCCCCCACGCTGGGCAGTGACGACACCATTTATGGCGGCCTGGGCGACGACTTCATCCACGGCGGCGCCGGCGACGACGCGCTGTCGGGCGCCGAGGCGCTGCCAGCGTTCTACGACGACGTGCGCGCCGCCACCGGCGCACCGTTCAAGTACGACCCGATCACGCGCAAGCTCGACTTCTACGACGCCAACAACCCGCTGGTGAAGATCCCCAACTTCCTGCTCAACTTCGACACCTTCGACCGTGGTGTGCTGATCGAGGACGGCAAGGACAACATCTTCGGCGACAACGGCAACGACGCGCTGTTCGGCGGCACCGGCCACGATCGCCTGTTCGGTGGTCTGGGCGACGACTACCTGCAGCTCGACGACAACCTGAACACCAACGGCGGCCTGAACGACGTGGCCGACGACGCCACTGACGTGCAGCGCACCGGCGGCACCGGCGACTTCGCCTACGGCGGCGGCGGCCTGGACGTGCTGATCGCCAACACCGGCAACGACCGGATGTTCGACTGGACCGGCGAGTTCAACAGCTTCATCGTGCCGTTCGCGCGCTTCGGCGCGCCGACGGTCAACCGGCTGATTTCACCGGCCACGATCCAGCTGCTGACCGACCTGGCCACCGCCGGTGGCGCCGACCGCTCGCTCGCCGAGCCGCACGGCGAGATCGGCCTGGTGACCCAGCGCGACCCGGAATGGAACGAGCAGCACGGCGGACCGCGCGACCCGCAGCCGGGCAACGGCCACGGCCCGTACGACGACAGCGGCGGCAAGGAAGACGACCGCACGCTGGCCCCGTTGCAGACCCAGCACGGCAGCACGCCCAGCGGCGGCACGCCGACGGCGGCCGAGACGGCCGTGATTCGCGTCGAGAACGCGATCAATGCCGTGCTGCCGACCGCGCCCACCGTCGCCGAGGACGCCGACAACGCGCCGGGGCCGACGCTGGCCATCGGGTCGGCGCTGAAGCTGACCTACCTGGTGACCAACAACAGCCTGAACGGCACACCGATCAGCAACGTGAGGCTGATCGACGATGCCGGCACGCCGGGCATCCTGACCGACGACATCGTGCCGATCTACGTCAGCGGCGACGACGGCGACGGGCTGCTCGAAGTCGGCGAGGTGTGGCTGTACACCGCGCCGGACGGCCGCGTGGCCCAAGCCGGGCCGCAGCGCCTGCAGGCCACCGCCCGCGGCACCTCGGCGCTGGGCAACCCGCTGTCGGCCACCGACCTGGCGTTCTACAACGGCAGCGGCAACGTGCCGGCGACGATCCGCATCGAAAAGGCGATCAACGCCGTCGATCCCCTGCGCCCCACGGTGGCCGAGGACGCTGATGTGGCCCCCGGGCCGAGCTTGCTGGTTGGCACGCCGATCACCTGGACCTACCTGTTGCTCAACGACGGTAGCGAGGCTGTTCGCGTGACATCCATCGTCGACGACGCCGGCACGCCAGGCGTTGGCGGCGACGACTTCTCGCCGGCGCCGGTCACGGTGACGGTCGGCGCTGCGGTCTTCAACATCGGCGACACCGATCGCGACAACCTGCTCGACGCCGGCGAAGTCTGGCGCTTCACCTCGCTCGGCACGCCGGCCGCCGGCTACAAGGCGGTGCTCGGCCCCTATGTCAACCTCGTCAAGGTGACCGGCAGCGGCGCCGTCACCGGTACGCCGGTGCAGGACGACGATGCGGCCAACTACCGCGGCGTGCCCACGCCACCGGTGACGCTGGGCGTGCGGCTGCAGAAGGCCGTCAACGCGCTGAACCCCAACGCGCCGACGGCCTACGAAGACGCCAATTTCGCCACCGGCCCGATCCTGACCGTCGGCAGCACTGTGGTCTGGACCTACCAGTTGAGCAACACCGGCAACGTGGCCTTCGCCGTCACCTCGCTGCGCGACGACGCGGGCAGCGTGGCGGTGACGACCGACGACTTCACCCCGGCGCCGGTGCTGGCCAGCGGCAGCACCTTCAACGTCGGCGATGCCGACCGCGACGGTCTGGTCGACCCCGGCGAGGTCTGGCTGTACGGCGCCACCGGCACGGTGACAGCGGGCCAGTACATGAACACTGCGCTGGCCAGCGTGCGCGACCCGGTCAGCGGCATCACCGCCACGGCCAGCGACGTGGCCTACGACTTCGGGTCGGCCGCAGGTCTGCAGGTCGTCAAGTCGGTCAACGCGGCCAAGCCGTTGCTGCCGACGACGGCCGAAGACGCCAACAGCCCGGCATCGCCGGTGGTGGTGGTGGCCGGGTCGACGGTGATCTTCAGCTATGCCGTCAGCAACTCGGGCAACGACGCCCTGGGCACGATCGTGCTGACCGACGACAACGGCACGCCGATGCTGGCCAGCGACGATTTCGTGCCCGCGCCGGTGACGATCACCGCCGGGGGCGTCGTCTACAACACCGGCGACAACAACAAGAACGGCCTGCTCGACCGCACGGAAACCTGGCTGTTCAGCGCCAGCCGCACCGTCACCGAGGGGCTGGTCACCAACTACGCCAAGGTGTCGGCGGTCAACACCCGCACGCAGACCCCGCTGCGCGACGACGACCCGGCCAACGTGTTCGGCGCGGTGGCGCGCATCGACGTCGAGAAGGCGATCAACGCCGTCGACCCGACCAAGCCGACCGCCGCTGAAGACGCCGATGACACGACCCGGCCGGTGGTGTTGATCGCCGGCACACCGCTGCGCTTCACCTATCTGCTCAGCAACACGGGCAATGGCCCCTTGACGGTGACCTCACTGGTCGACGACAACGCCACGCTGACGGTGACCAGCGACGACTTCGCGCCGGCGCCGGTGCTGGCCACGGGCACCAGCTTCAACATCGGCGACGCCAACCGCAACGGTCTGCTCGACGTCGGCGAGGTCTGGCGCTACACCTCGGCGGGCACGTCAGCGGCCAGCGCCGTGGCCGTGTCGGGGCTGCACACCAACACCGCTACCGCGGTGGGCACCGACAGCCGCACCGGGCGGACGGCGCGCGACACCGACAGCGCGAGCTACGTCGCGCAGCTCGGCCAGGTGCGCATCGAGAAGGCCATCAACGCGGTGCACATCACCGCGCCGACGCGCTACGAGGACGCCGATGTCCCCACCGGGCCGATCCTGGCCGTCGGCTCGCCGATTGTCTGGACCTACCAGGTCTTCAACCAGTCGGGCGTGCTGCTGGACATCGTCGACATCCTTGACACCGACGGCTTCTCGCCGGTTTACGTCAGTGGCGATACCAACCCCGACGGCATGCTTGGGCCGGAGGAGGTCTGGCTGTTCACCTCCGCCGGTGTGACCGGCGCGCCGACGACGGCCAAGCTCGGGCAGCAGGCCAACACGGTCACCGTCGTGGCGTCCGACGCCAACGGCCTGCGCTACACCGCCGACGACAAGGCCCACTACTTCGGCACCGTGGCCACGACGACGACCAAGATCCAGGTCATCAAGGCGATCAATGCCGTCGACCCGAGCAATCCCACGGCGAAGGAAGACGCCAACGACGCCGACCGTCCGGTGCTGTTGACCCAGGGCAGCGTGCCGATCTACACCTTCCAGGTGAAGAACCTGGGCAGCAATGCGCTGAGCGGCATCGCCCTCATCGACGACGCGTCGACCGACGCCACCGGCGACGACTTCGTGCCGCTGCCGGTGCGCCGCGGTCTGGACAACGTCGGCGACAGCAATCGCAACGGCCTGCTCGATCCGGGCGAGACCTGGCTGTACACCTCGCAGGGCGTCTACAGCAAGCCGCAGGTGGCTGGCAGCCTCGTCAACGTGGTGCAGGTCAGCGGCACCGACGTCATCAGCAAGGTCACGGTGCGTGATGACGATGTCGCCTACTACACCGTGACCGCGCCGGCACACGCCGCCGGCCGGATGACCGGCGGTGGCAGCGTCTTCACCGAAGACGGCATGCGGGTGACGCACGGCTTCGAGTTGCATTGCGACACGGACATCCTGCCCAACAACCTGGAAGTGAACTGGGACAGAAACAACTTCCACCTCGACCAGCTGACCGTCGTCAACTGCTTCGACGACCCGCTGCTCAACCCGCTGCCGCGGCCGGCGCCTTTCGACACCCTGATCGGCGAAGGCATCGGCAGCTTCAACGGCAAGGCCGGCTACCGCGTCTGGTTCACCTTCACCGACAACGGCGAGCCCGGCACGAAGGACTTCGCAAAGATCGAGATCCGCGACCCGCAGGGCAACCTGGTGCTGTTCGTGGCCGGCAACCTGCACAACGGCAACCAGCAGGCGCATCCGGAGAACAAGGCCCCGGCGGCGACCGTCGTCGCACCGGCGGCCGCGTCCGCACCCGTCACGGCCTCCGCTGCGGGGGCGGCGACCGTGCAGACAACGTCTGCGAATGCTGCGTCGGCGTTCAGCATCGACTGGACATCGCAGCCGGCCAGCGCGTCGGCAACCGCGTCTGCCGGCATGGCGTGGGACGACCGCACCGGCAGCCTCAACTGGCAGGACCGGTTCGTCAGCGCCCTGGGCGCCACGGCGCAGCGCGCCGACCCGAACGCCGGGCTGCGGCTGCACATCGACAGGGTCGAGAGGGCCACCGCTGAGGTCGCGGCGCTGTGATCGATTGAAGGCCCTGCTGACTCGCCCGGCGCGGCCCGCGCGTCACGCCCTGCCACCGATCACGGGGGCAGGGTGTGCAGCGCTGCAGATGCCCTGCCACCGAACACGGGGGCAGGGCGTGCAGCGGTGCTGATGGCTGCTGCCCTGGTAATGCCCCAGGCATCGGAAGCGGCGCATCGGCTACTCTGCTGGCCGACGATCCCGACACTCCAGCCCCCCCTTGTCCTTCCCAGCGAGAGCCCATGAGCAAACAATTGTTGATCTATGAAACCGCGGTGCCGGTGTCGGCCGCCCGCCACGCCAAGGTGTCGCTGGAACCCAGCCGCGACTACGCCTTCTCGGCGGGCGTCAATGCCGTGCCGTTGATGGCGGTGGAGTTCCTGCGCGCCGCGGTCGAGTACGCGATCGTCTTCACGGTCACCGGCGACGAAGTCCTGCCGGCCGTGGTGCTCGGCGTGCGCGGCGACCAGAACCTGTACCTGTCGTCCGACCGCCAGTGGCAGGCCAAGTACGTGCCGGCCTTCATCCGTCGCTATCCCTTCGTCTTCTCGCGCAGCGACGACGGCAAGACCTTCACGCTGTGCGTCGACGAGAAGCATGCGGGCGTCAACCGCGATGGCCGCGGCGAGCGGCTGTTCGACGACGACGCCAAGCCGACACCGTATGTCGAGCACGTGCTGAAGTTCCTGCAGGAATACCAGTCGCAGTTCGAACGCACGCGGCAATTCGGGCGCCGCATCAACGAACTCGGGCTGCTCGAGGCCATGCAGGCGCAGGTGACCACGCCGGCCGGCGAGAAGCTGTCGTTGAACGGCTTCCACTGCGTCAGCCGCGACAAGCTGCGCCAGCTCGACGGCGAGGCGCTGGCGTCGCTGGCCAAGACCGACGAGCTGGAGCTGCTGTACCTGCAACTGCATTCGATGCGCAACTTCGTCGACGTCAAGGACCGCTTCATCGGCGCCCTGGCCGACGACACGGCGGCGGCCACGGTGCCGGGGCCGGGAACGGACAGTCTGCAGTGAAGCAATGGCTCGGCCCGCGAACCGCGCCGGCCCAGCGCGTGGGCTGCTGAGCGGCCGCCGGCAGCATGCAGAACACCGCGCCCGTCTACTCGCTGGCCGACGAGCAGCGCGCACGCAGCGAATCGGCGGCGTGGGCGCGCTTCACCGCGCCGGCTGACGCCGGCGAGCTGCTGGCGGCCTGGCTGGCGCTGCTGGCCGCGCGGATCCATCGTTCGCGCGCAGCGCTGTTGCTGACGCGCGATGCCGCCGACGGCGCCTTCAGCGTCGCCGCGGTGTGGCCCGACGCGCGGCGCGACATGCAGTATCTGTCGCCCGTGGCGCAGCGCGCGCTGCTGGGGCGCGAAGGCGTTGTTGCGGCTCCAGGCGGCGATGGCCCGCCGGGGCCGGACGGCCTGGCCCATGTCGGCTACCCGGTCGAGGTCGAAGGCCAGTTGTGCGCCGCCGTGGTCTTCGACCTCGGGCCCGGCCCGCTGGCCGAGTTGCAGACCGCGCTGCGCGACATCCATTGGGGTGCGGCGTGGCTGGTCGACCATTTCCGCCAGCGCGCGCTGGCCGAACGCGCTGCCGAGCTGCAGCGCGCCACGCTGTTCAACGACGCGCTGGCCACGGCGATGCAGCACCAGCGGTTGCAGCCCTCGGCGCTGTCGGTGGTCAACGAACTGGCGCAGCGCCTGCGCTGCGACCGGATCTCGGTGGGATTCGAGGCGGCGGGCCAGGTCCGGCCGCTGGTGATGTCCAACACCGCCACCTTCGACCCGCGTTCCGACCTGGTGCGCTGGGTCGGCGAGGCCATGGACGAAGTCCTCGACCTGGGCGTGGCGGTGCAGGTGCCGGTGCCCGCCGACGAGCCGCTCGGGGCCCTGGCGCACATCGACAGCGCCCGCCAGCTGGGCGTGGCGGCGATGCTGTCGGTGCCGGTGCGCGACCAGGGCCAGACGCTGGGCGTGATGACCCTGGAACGCATCACCGGGCCGGTCTTTGGCGCCGCCGAGGCCGATCAGGTCAGGGCCCTGGGCGTGCTGCTGGGGCCCTACTGGGGCCTGCAACGGGCCAACGAGCGCGGCGCGCTGGCGCGCCTGGGCGACGGAGCGGGCAACGCCCTGCACGAACTCAGCGGCGCGCAGCGGCCGGGGCTGAAGCTGGCGGCGGCGCTGGCCGCGCTGTTCCTGGCCGCGATCACGCTGTGGCACACCGACTACCGCGTCGCGGCGCGCACGGTGGTCGAAGGCTCGACGCAGATCGCCGTCGTCGCGCCGTTCGACGGCTTCGTGGCCGCGGCGCTGGTGCGCGCGGGCGACACGGTGCGCAAGGGCCAGCCGCTGGCCCGGCTGGACGATCGCGACCTGCAGCTCGAACGATCGAAGTGGACGGCCGAGCGCGAACAGCTGCAGCGTCGCTACCGCGTCGCCCAGTCGCAGGCCGACCGGGCCACGATGGGTGTGCTGGCCGCGCAGGTCAACCAGGCCGAGGCCCAGCTGGCGCTGGCCGAAGAGCGCCTGTCGCGCACCAGCCTGGTCGCGCCGTTCGACGGCGTGGTGGTCTCGGGCGACCTCAGCCAGCAGGTCGGCTCGCCGGTGCCGACCGGGCAGACGCTGTTCGAGGTCGCGCCGTTGCAGGGCTACCGCGTGATGCTGCAGGTCGACGACCGCGACATCGCCGCGCTGGCGTTGGGCCAGCCCGGCGAGCTGGTGCTGTCGGGCCTGCCCGACCACCGGCTGCCGATCAGCGTCAAGCGCATCACGCCGGTGTCGACGCAGCAGGACGGTCACAACGTGTTCGCCGTCGAAGCCGCCATCGACGGCCCCCCGCTGGCCGCGCTGCGCCCCGGGATGCAGGGCATCGGCAAGGTGGTGGTCGGCCAGCGCAGCCTGCTGTGGATCTGGACCCACGGCCTGGTCGACTGGCTGCGCCTGACCTGGTGGAGCTGGACGCCCTGAGGGCGGCCGCTGTTCCGCTCCCGCCGCTCTCGCCCCGGCCCGCGCCCGCCCGCCATGCTCGACGCCCCGCTCGAAAGCAGCCTGTGGTACCGCGTGGCCGAGCTGCGGCCGCGCCTGGTGGCGCGCGCCCGGCTGCACCGCCACCGCTACCGCGGCCGCATCTGGTACCTGCTGCAGGACCCGGCGTCGGGCCGCGTGCACCGCTTCACGCCCGCGGCGCGGCTGGTGCTGGCGGCGATGGACGGGCAGCGCAGCGTGCGCGACCTGTGGGGCATCGCCGGCGCCCGGCTCGGCGACGCGGCGCCGACGCAGGACGAGCTGATCCAGCTGCTCGGCCAGTTGCACGGCGCCGACCTGCTGGCCACCGACGTGCCACCCGACGCGCTGGAGCTGTTCGACCGCGGCCAGCGTGAAGCCAGCGCCAAGCGGCGCCGTTCGTGGATCAATCCGATGGCCCTGCGCGTGCCGCTGTGGGACCCCGGCCGCTTTCTGGATCGCCATGCGGCGTGGTGGCCCCGGCTGTGGAGCCGCGGTGCCGGGCTGCTCTGGCTGGCCGTCGTGCTGCCGGCCGCGCTGCTGCTGCCCGGCCAATGGGCGGAATTCACCGGCAACCTGTCGGACCGCGTGCTGCAGGCCGACAACCTGTTGTTGATCGCCTTGATCTTCCCGATCATCAAGGCGCTGCACGAGATGGGGCACGCCACCGCCACGCGCGCCGCCGGCGGCGAGGTCCACGACATGGGCCTGATGCTGCTGGTGCTGGTGCCGGTGCCCTACGTCGACGCTTCGGCGGCCAACGTGCTGCGCTCGCGCTGGCAGCGCGCGCTGGTCGGTGCGGCGGGCATGCTGGTCGAGCTGTTCATCGCCGCGCTGGCCTTCTATCTGTGGCTTCTGGTCGAGCCTGGGCTGGTGCGCGCAGTGTGTTTCAACGTGGTCTTCATCGCCGGCATCTCGACGCTGGTCTTCAACGGCAATCCGCTGCTGCGCTACGACGCCTACTACATCCTTGCCGACCTGATCGAGCTGCCCAACCTGGCGGCCCAATCCGCGCGCTACTGGGGTTATTTGCTGCAGCGCTATCTGCTGCGCCTGCGCGATGTCGAATCGCCGGCCCACACGGCGGCCGAGCGCTGGTGGTTCGGCGTCTACGGGCTGGCGTCGGCCGTCTACCGCAGCTTCGTCACGCTGGCCATCGCGCTGTTCCTCGGCACGCGCTTCTTCTTCTTCGGCGTGCTGCTGGCGCTGTGGGCGCTGGTGATGATGGTCGGGGCGCCGCTGTTCAAGGCGCTGCGTGCGCTGAATGCACTGCCCGAGGCGCGCGAACGCAGCGGCCAAGTCCGCGCCATCATCGCCGGCGTTGCGGTCGCGCTGGTGCTGCTGGTCGCTGTGCTGCCCTTGCCGCACCGCACGGTGGCGCAGGGGGTGGTCTGGCTGCCCGAGCAATCGATCGTGCGTGCGGCGGTGCCGGGCTTTTTCCGCGCGCTGGAAGCAGCCCCCGGCAGCCGCGTCGAAGCCGGCAGCCTGCTGGCGCGCAGCGTCGATCCGGCGCTCGACGCCGAGGTGCGCCTGCTCGGCGCGCGCGTCGACGAACTCGACGCCAGCCACGCCAGCGAATTCGTCACCGACCGTGCCCGCGCCGACATCGTCCGCGAGCAATTGCTGCACGCCCAGGCGGCGCTGGCGCGCGCGCAGGAACGCTCGCGCGGTCTGCTGGTGTCGGCCGCCAGCGCCGGCCTGTTCAGCGTGCCGCAGGCCGGCGATTTGCCTGGGCGCTACCTGAAGCAGGGCACCGTCATCGGTTTCGTGCTCGGCGACGGGCCGCCGGTGGTTCGCGTGGTGCTCGACCAGGGCGCGGTCGACGATGTCGCGCGCGCCACGCGGACCGTCGAGGCGCGCCGTGCCAGCGAACCGGGGCGAATCTGGCCCGGCCGCATCGTGCGCCAGGTCCCTGCCGGGCGCGACGAGGTGCCGAGCGCCGCCCTGACCCCGTCCGGCGGCGGCACGACCGCGGTCGACCCGCGCGACCCGAAGGGCCTGCGCACGCTGGAACGGGTGTTCCAGCTCGATGTCGAGGTCGACGCACTGGCCGGCCAGACTTTGCGCTACGGCGAGCGCGTGCACCTGCGTTTCGACCATCCACCTGCACCGCTGGCGGTGCAGGCCTGGCCGGCGCTGCGCCGCCTGTTCCTGCGTCACTTCGACATTTAGATGACACACCCCCCGAAGCGCTGGAATGGGATCCCCCCGAAGCGCCTGCGGCGCCTGCCCCTGAGGGGGCGGCGCCAGCGGACCGGCGGAGCCGGATCTGCGGCGCCTGCTGGGACGGGCCGAGGCCGGATGCCCGCGGGAAACGCGCGTGTCTGATGCGCTGCTGCTGCGCCTGACCGCGCGCGACCTGGCCAGCGGCCGGCCCTATGCCGAGCGCGATGAGAAGCCGCCGGCCTGGCACGACGAGCTGGCCCTCGGGCTGTGGCATGGCTGGGTGCGGCCGGCTTGGCGGCACCTTGGCGGCCCGGCGGCGGGCGCGCACCGGGTGGTGGCGCTGACCCGCGGCTTCGAGGCCGAGATGGCCGCGCTCGACGACGACCAGCTGCGCCAGCGCGCCGGGCTGCTGCGCCACCAGATGCGGCGCACGCAGTTCGCCGCCGAGGTCACCGCGCCGTTCTTCGCTCTGGTGCGCGAGGCCGCAGGGCGGGTGCTGGGCCAGCGCCATTACGACACCCAGGTGCATGCCGGCTGGCTGCTGCTGCAGGGCGGCTTGGTCGAGATGGCCACCGGCGAAGGCAAGACCTTCGCCGCGACCCTGCCGGCCTGCGCGGCCGCTTTGGTCGGCCTGCCGGTGCATGTGGTCACCGTCAACGACTATCTGGCCACGCGCGATGCCGAAGCCATGGCGCCGCTGTACGCCTTCTTCGGGCTGCGCTGCGCGGCCATCGTGCACGGCCTGACACGGCCGCAGCGCCGCGCGGTCTATGCCGGCCACATCAGTTATTGCAGCAACAAGGAACTGACCTTCGACTACCTGCGCGACCGCACGGCCCTCGGCGACCGGGCCAGCCCGCTGCACCGGGCGATGGCGCCGGCCGCGACAGCCGCGGCCGGTGACACCGGCACCGTGCTGCGCGGTCTGGCCTTTGCGATCGTCGACGAGGCCGACAGCGTCTTCATCGACGAGGCGCGCACGCCGTTGATCCTGTCGGCGACCGTGCCCGGCGCCGAGCGCAGCCCGCTGGCGCGCTGGGCACTCGACCTGGCTGCCGGCCTGCAGCACGGGGCCGACTTCGAGGTCGACCGCGCGCTGATGCGTGTGCGCCTGACCGAAGCCGCGCGCGGACGCATCGATGTCCTGTTCGACGGCGACGGGCCGGACACCAACCACGGGTTGCCGCCCGCGGCCACGCGGCGCGGCGCCAGCGAGGCCCTGACGCAGGCCCTGGCGGCGCTGTGGCTGTACCACCGCGACCAGCAGTACGTCGTGGCGGACGGCAAGGTGCAGATCGTCGACGAGTCGACCGGACGCGTGATGGCCGACCGGGCCTGGGAACGCGGCTTGCACCAGATGATCGAGGCCAAGGAAGGGCTGGAGCTGAGCGGCGAGCGCGTCACGCTGGCCCGCATCACCTACCAGCGTTTTTTCCGCCGTTACCTGCGGCTGTCCGGCATGACCGGCACGGCCACCGAAGTGGCCGCCGAGATTGGCCGCGTCTACGGCCTGCGCGCTTGGGCGGTGCCGCTGCACCGGCCGTCGCAGGCGCAGCGCGCCCGGCCGCGCTGCCTGGCCGATGGCCCGGCGCGCTGGGCCGCGGTGGTGGAGCGGGTGCGCGCGGTGGCCCAGCGCGACGGCCGGCCGGTGCTGATCGGCACGCGCACGGTGCAGGCGTCGGAACAGCTGTCGGCACGGCTGGCGGCCGCCGGCATCGCGCACGTGGTGCTCAACGCCAAGCACGACCGCGACGAGGCGGCGATCATCGCCCGCGCCGGTGCGCCGGGTGCCGTCACTGTGGCCACCAACATGGCCGGCCGCGGGACGGACATCGAACTCGGCCCGGGCGTGGCGGAACGCGGCGGACTGCACGTGATCCTGACCGAATACCACGAGTCGGCGCGCATCGACCGGCAGCTCTTCGGCCGCGCCGCGCGCCAGGGCGACCCGGGCAGCGGCGAGGCCATCGTCGCCGTCGACGACGAACTGTTCCGCGTTCGCGCGCCACTGCTCGCCGCGTTGGCGGCGCGGGCGCTGGCGCTGCGCGGCGCGGTGCCCGGGCCGCTTCTGTGGCTGCTGCGCCAGGCGGCCCAGGCGTCCGCCGAGGCCAGCCACCGTGGCGCGCGCAAGTCCAGTCTTCAGCACGACCGCCGTCTGGCGCGAACGCTGTCATTTGCAGGGAGAGGGGAATGATTCGACATCCGCAGCAGCAACGGGCCAGCGGCACGGCCTGGCCCAGTCCCGCCGCCTTCTTGGCGCTGGCTGCCCTGGTGGGGCAGATGGGCCTGGCGGTGCCCGCGTCAGCCGCCGCGGCGGGCAGCTACGAATGCCTGATCGAAGCCTCGCAGGTGGTCGAGCTGCGCACCGCGGTCGATGGGGTGATCGCCAGCGTCCACGTCCAGCGCGGGGACGTTTTGCGCAAGGGCCAGGTGCTGGTCGAACTGCAGTCGGCGGCCGAGAAGCAGGCCCTGGAATCGGCGCGCTTTCGCTCGCAGATGGAAGGGCAGATCACCGCCGCGCGCAACCGCATCGACTATTCGACGAAGAAGCTGGCGCGCCTGAACGACCTGCTGCAGCAGAACTACACCAGCGCCCAGGCGCGCGACGAGGCCGAAGCCGAATTGCGCCTGGCCGAGAGCGAACTGAAACTGGCGATCGAAAACCGCGAGCTGGCCCGCATCGAGTACAAGCGCACCCTCGAGCAGTTCGCGCTGCGCAGCCTGACCAGCCCGTTCAACGGCGTGGTCGTCGACCGGCTGCTCAACCCCGGCGACCTCGCCGAATCGGGCAGCGGGCGCCGGCCGGTGCTGAAGATTGCCCAGGTCGATCCGCTGAAGGTCGATGTGGTGCTGCCGGCGGCCCTCTTCGGACAGGTCAAGGTCGGCCAGCGCGCGCAGGTCGTGGCGGCGGTGGGCGGCGGCAAGCACAGCGCCAGCGTGCGCCTTGTCGACCGCATCATCGATGCGGCCAGCGGCACCTTTGTGGCGCGCCTGGAGCTGGCCAACCCGCAGGGGCTGGTGCCCGGCGGGTCGCGCTGCCGCGCCGAGTTCGAAGGCCTGGCAGCCGCGCGCGGCAAGCTGTAGCGGGGGTGGCGGTGGGCCGCGGTCCCGGCCGCAGGCGCCTGATCGTGCGTCACTGGGGTTGGAGTGACGGCGGGTGACCGCGGGTGCCGGCGCGTCATGGTGGACGCGGCGGGTCACGACTTGGGCTTCACGGCGGGGACGTGCGGCGTCCGGCGGGGCGGAGCCGCGCAGGGGCGGGCGACGGCCCGCAGCGCGCACACCCCGTCCCTACAATGAGGCGATGCACATCCTCATCGCCAACGACGACGGCTACCTGGCCCCCGGGCTGGCAGCGCTGGTTCAGGCCTGCCAGGGACTGGGTCACATCGATGTCATCGCGCCCGAACAGAACGCCAGCGGCACGTCGAACGCACTGACGCTCGGCCGGCCGCTGTCGATCTTCGAAGCCCGCGGCGAGCATGTGCAGGGCTTTCGCGTCGTCAACGGCACGCCGTCGGATTGCGTGCATCTGGCGCTGACCGGCGTGCTCGGGCGCCGGCCCGACCTGGTGCTGTCGGGCATCAACAACGGCGCCAACATGGGCGACGACACGCTGTATTCGGGCACCGTCGCGGCGGCGATGGAAGGCTACCTGTTCGGCGTGCCGGCGATTGCCTTCTCGCAGGTGCACAAAGGCTGGGGCCAGCTCGACGCGGCCGCAGCGGCCGCGCGTGCGGTCATCGACCAGGTGCTGGCCAGTTCTCGGCTCGATGGCCCGCCGTTCCTGCTCAACGTCAACATCCCGAACCGCGCCGATGCGCTGCGGCTGCCGCGGGTCGTCACCCGGCTGGGCCGGCGCCACGCCAGCGAGCCGGTGATCCGCCAGACCAGCCCGCGCGGCGAGACGATCTACTGGATCGGCCCGGCGGGTGACGCCCGCGAGGCCGGCGAAGGCACCGACTTCTTCGCCGCCGCCGACGACCGCGTGTCGATCACGCCCTTGCAGGTCGATCTGACCGACCACGCCCGGCTGCGCGACTGGTCGGCGCGGCTGGCGGCGGGCCCGGCGTGATGGCGCGGCGCGCCCACTCCGGACGCCGGTCATGACCCGCAATCCGCGCCCCGGGCGCTTCCCACTCGCACTGGACCAGGTGCACGGGCCGGCGCGCAACGCCGCCACGCCCGTGCTGCGCCCGCAGCGCCCGCTGCAGCACGCTGCCGACCACTTGCAGGACGCGGCACGTGGCGGCGCCCCCAGTGGCCTGGGGCTGGATTCGGCGGCGGTGCGCGCGCGCATGGTCGAACGTCTGCGCCGCGACGGCATCGCCTGCGAACCCGTGCTGCTCGCCTTCGGCCAGGTCGAGCGGCATCGTTTCGTCGACAGCGCGCTGGCTAACCAGGCCTACGAGGACACCAGCCTGCCGATCGGCCTGCAGCAGACGATCTCCAAGCCGTCGGTCGTGGCGCGCATGCTGTCCCTGCTGTTCGAGGGCGACCACGCGCGCCAGCACGGCCGGTTGGGGCGGGTGCTGGAAATCGGCACCGGCTGCGGGTACCAGACGGCGTTGCTCGCCTTGCTGTCGCGCTCGGTGGTCTCGATCGAACGCCTGAAGCCCTTGCACGACAAGGCCCGCGACCATCTGGGCGCGCAGCGTCTCGGCGATGTGCGGCTGGTGTTCGGTGATGGGATGCTCGGGCACGCACCGCGGGCGCCGTTCGACGGCATCATTGCCGCGGCTGGCGGCGACGACGTGCCGGCGGCCTGGCTGGACCAACTCGCCGTCGGCGGGCGCCTGGTGGCGCCGACCCACGACGCCCGCCGCGGCGGGCAGGTGCTGCTGGTGATCGACCGCGGGCCCGAGGGCCTGCGCCGGCAGTGGCAGGAGGACGTGCACTTCGTCCCTCTAAAATCCGGAACGCAATGAACCCAGAACTGGCCCGAATGAATCTGTTGCGAACGCTGTTTTCATCGGCGCGCTGCCTGCCGCTGTGCCTGGCCGCCGCGGTGCTGATCTCCGGCTGCGCGTCGCCGGGCAACCGGGCGCCTGTCGAAGACCGCAGGGCGCCGGTGCGTGCCGCGCCGGGCGGCGGCAGTGGCGCTCCGGCACCTATCGGCACGCCCGACAGCGCGCCGGTCAAGCTTCTGCCGGGTGCCGAGAACGCTGGCAAGCCCGGCTACTACACGATCAGGCCCGGCGACACCTTGATCCGCATCGGCCTGGAAAACGGCCAGAACTGGCGCGACATCGCGCGCTGGAACGGCATCGAGAACCCCAATCTGATCGAGGTCGGACAGGTGCTGCGCGTGACGCCGCCGCCGGCCGACGCCACGGTGGCCACCGCCCGCCCGGTGGCGCCGCCGGGGGCCGCAGTGACGCGGCCGCTCGACGGTGCCCGGCCGGATGCCGCCGCGCCCGCGGCGTCGAGCCCGCCGGCAGCGCCCGTGGCAGCGCCGCCCGCCGCCGCTGCTCCACGCGATCCCGACGACGACCTGGGCTGGGCCTGGCCTGCCGCCGGCCCGGTGGCCTCCGGGTTCGACGAAGCCAAGAGCAAGGGCCTGGCGATCAGCGGCAAGGTCGGCGACCCGGTGCTCGCCGCCGCCGACGGCCGCGTGGTCTACGCCGGCTCGGGGCTGCGCGGTTACGGCAACCTGATCATCGTCAAGCACAACGCGACCTATCTGACGGCCTACGCCCATAACCAAGCCTTGCTGGTGAAGGAAGACCAGGCCGTGCGCAAGGGCCAGAAGATCGCCGAGATGGGTTCCAGCGACGCCGACCGGGTGCAGTTGCACTTCGAGATCCGGCGCCAGGGCAAACCCATCGACCCAGCGCGGCTCCTGCCGCCGCGGTGAGCGGCGGCTTCGATCGGTCCACCGCCGCGGTGAGCGGCGGCTTCGATCGGCCCACCGCCCCGGTGAGCAGCGGCTTCGACTGGCTCGAGGTCGAATCGCTCGACATCGAAGCCCAGGGCGTGGCCCACCGCGCCGACGGCAAGGTGGTGTTCATCGAAGGCGCCTTGCCCGGCGAGCTGGTGCAGGTGCAGGTGGCGCGCAAGAAGAACCAGTGGGAACAGGGCCAGATGTCCGCGCTGGCGCGCGAAAGTGCGCAGCGCGTGCGTCCGGGCTGCCCGCACTTCGGGCTGCACGCGGGTGCGTGTGGCGGTTGCAAGATGCAGCACCTGCATCCGGCGGCGCAGGTCGCCGTCAAGCAGCGGGTGCTCGAAGACAACCTCTGGCACCTGGCGAAGGTCCGGCCCGAACGCGTGCTGCGGCCGATCGAAGGCCCGGCCTGGGGCTACCGCGACCGGGCGCGGCTGTCGGTGCGTTTCGTGGCCAAGAAGGGCACGGTGCTGGTCGGTTTCCACGAGCGCAAGTCGCGTTACGTTGCCGACATGGCGGTCTGCCCGGTGCTGCCGCCGCATGTCAGCGCGATGCTCCTGCCGTTGCGCGAACTCATCGGCGGCATGGGCCAGCGCGACCGCCTGCCGCAGATCGAACTGGCCTGCGGCGATCGTGTCACGGCTCTGGTGCTGCGCCACCTCGAACCCTTGACCGCTGACGATCGACAGCGTCTGCGCGATTTCGGCGCAGTGCACGCAGTGCAATGGTGGTTGCAGCCCAAGGGGCCGGACACCGTGCACCTGCTCGACGACGGCGGGCCGGTGCTTGGCTATTCGCTGCCAGAGTTCGGCGTGCACATGCCGTTCAAGCCGACCGACTTCACCCAGGTCAACCCGCACATCAACCAGGTGCTGGTCGGCCGTGCGCTGCGCCTGCTGCAGCCGCAGCGCGACGAGCGCGTGATCGACTGGTTCTGCGGCCTGGGCAACTTCAGCCTGCCGCTGGCCACGCTCGCGCGCGAGGTGTTGGGCATCGAAGGCAGCGACGTCTTGGTCGAACGCGCGCGGGACAACGCGCGCCACAACGGCCTGGCGGAGCGCACGCAGTTCGCGATGCGCGACCTGTTCGAGATCGATGCAGCGTCGCTGCGCGACCTGGGTCCGGCCGAGCGTTGGCTGATCGACCCGCCGCGCGACGGCGCCTTCGCGCTGGCCAAGGCGGTGGCCGATCTGCATGCGGCTGGCGACTGGGTCGCTCCGCAGCGCATCGTCTACGTCAGCTGCAACCCGTCGACGCTGGCGCGCGACGCCGGCCTGCTGGTGCACCAGGGCGGCTACCGTTGCGGCGCGGCCGGCGTGGTCAACATGTTCCCGCACACCGCGCACGTCGAAAGCATCGCCGTCTTCGACCGCGCAGGGCCATGAAAAGGGGGCCCGACGGGCCCCGATCATTCATCCAGCAGACGCCTCGGAACCGGCTATACCGGGCCGCTGGCGTCGCCCCTTGGGGCAGCGGCCGCAGGCCGCTCCGCGGGGGTCAGTCCCTGTCTCCGCCGAAGATGCCGAACAGGGCCAGCAGGTTGCTGAACACGTTGTACAGGCTCAGGTAGACGCCCAGCGTGGCGGTGATGTAGTTCGTCTCCTCGCCGTCCTGCACACGCTTCAGATCGTGCAGGATGAAGAACGAGAAGATGCCGATGGCCAGCACCGACAGCGTGATCATCAGCGCGCTGCTCTGGATGAAGACGTTGGCGATGCCCGCGACCAGCAGGAGGATCACGCCGATGAACAGGAACTTGCCCATCGAGGACAGATCGCGCTTGATGACGCTGGACAGCGTCGCCATGCCGAAGAAGATCGCCCCGGTGCCGGCAAAGGCGAACATCACCAGGCTGGCGCCGTTGCCCAGGCCCTGCACCGCGCCGAGCAGCCGCGACAGCATCAAGCCCATGAAGAAGGTGAAGCCCAGCAGCAGCGGCACGCCGGCTGCGGAGTTCTTGAACTTCTCGATCGCGAACATCAGGCCGAAGGCGCCGACCAGGAAGACAATCAGGCTGATGCCCGGCGTCAGCGCGCGGGAGATGCCGGTCTGCACGCCGATCCAGGCACCCAGCACGGTGGGCACCATCGACAGCGCGAGCAGCCAGTAGGTGTTGCGCAGTACGCGGTTGCGCTGTTCGGCAACGCTGGCGCCGCCGGCCGAGCCAGGAAAGGTTTGCAAGCCTTGGTCCATACGAACTCCTTGAAAAGGAAAGCGTCAGCTTTGACGCAAACCGCATTCTAGGTGGCTGGGTCGGGTTGGCGGATGGCCCTACCCGGCGTGTCCAAAATCCGCCGTCACCGGAGTATCGTCACGGGCATGAAAAGCAAACCCACCCTCACGCTGGAAGACACCCGCCGCATCGCCGCCGCTGCCGAAGCCGAAGCAACGCAGAACGGCTGGGCGGTGTCGATCGCCATCGCCGACGACGGCGGCCACCTGCTGTGGCTGCAGCGCCTGGACGGCGCGGCGCCGGTCTCGGCCGAGATCGCCCCCGCCAAGGCGCGTACCGCCGCCCTGGGGCGGCGCGAGAGCAAGGTCTACGAAGACATGATCAACCAGGGGCGTACCTCGTTTCTCAGCGCGCCGGCGCTGCAGGGCATGCTCGAAGGCGGCGTGCCGATCCTCGTCGAGGGCGAGTGCATCGGCGCGGTGGGGGTCAGCGGCGTGAAGTCGAGCGAAGACGCGCAGATCGCCCGCGCCGGCATCGCTGCGCTCGGCGCCTGACGCGGCGGGCGACAAGAGCCGCCGGCTATACTCCGGCGGTTTACCCGCAACAGCCGCCCCAAGCGAAACTCCGTCGTCGGTTTCCCCTCGGACCCACCCCGGCCGCCAGGCCGCAACGGTGGCGCTGGGCGCGCGAATCCCGGAGCTATCGCCCTTGTCGACCGCTGTCTTGCCGCCTGCCTTGATG
>JANMAP010000492.1:0-3493 GCA_031359905.1 Burkholderiales bacterium
ATGTCGCAGTCGCTAGGCACACCCATCGTCATCGAGAACAAGGCGGGCGCTTCGGGCTCGATTGCGGCGATGGAGGTGGCGCGTGCCGCACCGGACGGCTACACGCTGATGCAGTGCTTTGTGGCGACCCACAGCACCAACCCGGCCGTGCTGAAAATAAAGTACGACCCGATCGCCGATTTCGCCCCCGTGGGCATGATGGCGCAAACATCCAACGTGCTGGTGGTGGGCGAGAAGAACAAGGCGAAAACCTTGCAGGAATTTTTGGCGCAGGCAAGGGCCAAGGCGGGCGGCCTGAGTTTTTCTTCGGCGGGCAGCGGTTCGGCCACGCACCTCATCATGGAATACTTGGAAAACCAGGCGCGGGTGGATCTGGTCCACGTCCCCTACAAGGGGGCGGCACCGGCCATGCAGGATCTGCTGGCCGGACAGGTCGACGCCATGTTTCCCAGCCTCACAACCGCCCTGCCCCACATCAAGTCGGGCAAGCTGCGGGCGCTGGCCGTGGCTTCAAACAAGCGCGACCCGGCCCTGCCGGACGTGCCCACCGTGGCCGAGCAGGGCTTTGCGGGCTTCAGCGCCATCCAGTGGTGGGGCTTGTGCGCGCCGGCCAAAACACCCGAGCCGGTGGTGGCGCGGCTGAACCGGGCGCTGAACGACGCGCTGGCGCTGCCCGATGTCAAGGCGCGGCTGCACGACATGGCGGCCGAACCCACGCCGCTGACACCAGCGCAATTCGAGACTTTCCTCAAGGCGGAAGTGACCAAGTGGACGCAGCTGGTGCGCGATACCCACCTGCAGATCGAACAGTGAGCCCCTGCGGCGCGTCCTCACGCCTGCGCTTGAAAAACTGGACTAATCGGCCTGCAGCGCTTATACAACGGGCGTAGTCAGCTATAAATTCTATAGCAGCCTGAAGACCGGCTGCGGATACCCGCGGCTTGCGATGTCGGGCTGTCGAAGATGCCTCGCCGAACGCCGACCAGCCAAAGGCGGACTTCGAGCCGTCGAAGCTCACCGCCAAGGGCTGGTCACGAAGGCGTCCACAGGCTCACCGACGGCTCGGTGAGCCCGGCGGGGTTGTTGTTCGGCAGGCGCAGCACTTCGTAGTTCAGCGTATAGACATTGCGCCAGAAATCGACCGTCAGCCGCGCCGCGTTGATGTTCATCGTTGTCGCGATCGGGTGGTTGCCGCTCTGCTCGGGGTGGTAGAGGTCGAGCCGGTAGACGAAGGTGTTCTGGTTGAGCGACAGCACGTAGAGATATCCGGTGTACTCGACCGCGAGGTCGAGGTACTGCCAGCCCCGCACCGGGTCGGTGCCGCCGAGCGTCAGGCTGTACGGCGATGCTTGCTTCGTGAAATGGCGCACCGGGTTGGCGCCGAGGTCGAGCGCCTGGATGCGGTTGTTGCCGGCCTCGAGGACCAGGATCACGCCGTCGGGCGAGATTGCCGAAGCGACTGGCAGGTCGAGCAACCCCGGCCGCGAGCCCTTACCGCCCTTGACCTGCGCGAGCAGCTTCACCATCGCGTCGGCGTCGGTCTTCGATGCCTTCGGAATGCGGTGCGTCTCGATCTTGTGGGCGCGGCTGCTGATGCTGACCAGATGCCCCGCAGGATGCTGCAGCAGCGAATCCGACGGGAAGTTCAGCACGCCCCACGCCTGTCCAGGGCCAGGGCTCGCGATCGACGGCATCGGCTCGAGCACCACCTGGCGAACCATTGGCGCGGCGGCGTTCGTCGAGTCAAGATAGAAATTGGCCGCGCCGTGCGACAGCAGGCTGTACGCGACGCGAACGCCGGGAACGATGATGCCGCAGCCGCCGACGAGGTAGCCCTGCTGCGCGTTGGCGCCGCTGTTGGCCGAGTCGGTGTTCAGGTTGGCGAGCTGGTCGAGCTGCCCGACGGCGCAGTTCGGCACGCGGTTCGGGTCGCTGTCCTGTCCGCGCCAGGCATAGCCGACGTAGCCGCGCGCGCTGGCCGTGCCCTGCCGCACCGAGATGCCGCCGAAGCCGCACAGTGTGCCGGCCGCGCCGCATGTCGTGTTGCCGAGGTTGGCGGTCGGCGCCGGGCCTGCCGCCCACCGATGGTTGCCGCTTGCGTCGAGCGTCGTCTTCTGCTTGTGCTGATAAACCGTGCTCGCGCTGATCGGGAACGACAGCTCCTCGATCGCTATGCTCGGCGCCGCGTTGGGGTCGTTGGCGATCAGCCCGGTGGTGCCCTTGCCGAGCAGAACGTCGGGCTGGCCCGGCACGCTCGCCTTTTGCACGAACGCCACCGAGACGTTGACGTTGCCGCCGAGCGGCGCGTTGCGGAACACCACCGGCGGCAACGTCGAAGGCACCGGCGCGCCGAGCGCGAACGTCCGCACGTGCGGCGTGCCGTCGTCGAACATCGCCGTCACCGTGTAGCTGTTCGCCGCCTTTGGAAAAGTGTCGTCGCCGGGGTCGGGCGGGTCGGCATTCGGCTTGCCCGAGTCCTTCAGGATGGTGACCGCGAGGTCGTGCGTGAACACCAAGTCGTCAACATAGGTCCATGGCGTCAGCCCGAGTTCGGCGGTGGTCTCGTCGAGTGTGATGCCGCCGACCGCGACCGAGATGGCCTGCATGATCTGGCCGGCCACAGGCACCGCGTCTTCGGCGGCGCCCGCGGTGATCGCCCCGGCGATGAAGGCGGCCAGCGCCCTCTGCGCGGCGCTGACGCCGACGTTCACCAGCATCTTGGCGACGATCAGCGCCTGGCCCACCCAGAAACCCGGCGTGCCGAGCTGGCCGACCAGCGACTTGTCGCCGTTCGGGTTCATCTTGATGCTGATGATGGCGATCAGCTCGAGCGTCAGCGCCTGCAGGAACGGGATCACGACCACCTTAAAGAGCGCCGGGATGAAGGGCGCCGCGCCGAGCGCCGCCAGCATCGCGGTGACGCCGTAGTTGAAGACGCCGGTCATGATCGCGCCCGGCAGCACGGTCTCGGGGTAGGCGTTGCCGCCCTGGAACGACATCGTGCTCGACAGGATGCGCACCTTCGTGGCCTTCCGCGGCACGTTGAAGCTCGGCTGGATGAAGCCCGGCGCGGTCGGGATCGCCAGCACCGTGAACACCGGGCCGATCACCGAGACGAACATATCGGTCGGGATCTCGGCCGGGATGTCGCTGACCTTGTTGTGGTCGGCGAAGATCGTGCCGTCGTTGTACTCGGGCAGGTCGGTGAGCTTGAGCAACGTGTCACCGTCGAAAAACCGCAGCCAGACGCCGCGGAACTGGAGGAAGAAGTTGAGGATCGTCAGCGACGCGCGGGTGATGTCGCCGTTTTGCGCGCTGCTGGCCTTCAGCTGGTAGCCGATCTGCCCGTTTTGCTGCGTCAGCGTCATGGTGGCGCCCGAAGCCAGCAGCTTGCCCGGGCTCTGATCGACCTTCGTCGTGCCGTCGTGGCGCAGCCACATCGCGCCGGCGAGCGCGGCGTGCGGCTGGTCGCCCGATGGCTCCAGGCCGGTGG
>JANMAP010000522.1:0-3400 GCA_031359905.1 Burkholderiales bacterium
GCAGGTGCGCCTCAATCGCGCGGGCAAGCGGGAAGACCGCGTGGATGACCGGCAGGCAGCGGCCCTGTGCCAGCACAGGCCAGACCTTTGCGCGCAGCCGCTCCACGATCTCCGCTTTCTGGTTGGCAGAGCGCGCACGCAACGTCGACCCGGTGACCGTCAGCCGTCGCAGCATCACCGGTGTCGCGTCGAACTCGAACTTGCTGCCTTCGAGGAAGGCCAGCATCAGCAGGCATCCTTCGAGCGCCAGGCTCGCGATGTTGCGCACGATGTAGGGCGCGCCGACCATATCGACGATGACGTCGACGCCGCGGCCAGCGGTCTCCTGCGCAATGACGGCGGCAAAGTCTTCCTCCCGATAGTTGATGGCACGGCGGGCGCCGGCCGCGATGCAGGCCTGGGCCTTCGCGGCATTGCCGACGGTGGTGTAGACGGTGGCGCCAAACTCGCGCGCCAACTGGATCGCCGTCAGGCCGATGCCGCTCGACCCGCCGTGCACCAGGACCGATTGCCCCGACGCGAGGCGCGCGCGGTCGAAGAGATTGGCCCAGACCGTCAGGTAGGTCTCGGGCAGCGCGGCGGCCTGCAGCAGGCTCAGGCCCTGCGGCACTGGCAGGCAATGGCGCGCATCGGTGAGGCAGTACTGCGCGTAGCCGCCGCCCGGCGTCAGCGCGCAGACGCGATCGCCCACCTGCCAGGCAGCGACACCGCTGCCGACCGCCGCGATGACTCCTGCAACCTCGAGCCCGAGGTGCGGCGATGCGCCTTTCGGGGGCGGGTAGCTGCCTGAGCGCTGCAGCACGTCAGGTCGGTTGACGCCGGCCACATGCACCTCGATCAAGACTTCGCCCGGGCTGGGCACGGGCCGTTCGTCATCGACCAGTTTCATCACGCCGGCCTGGCCACCGGCACCATGCACGATGCGCTTCATCTGTGTTTCTCCTTGCGGTTTCGGATGGATGCCGCCGCGGATCGTCATCGCGGCTGGTCCGCCAGGATCATGTCGGCGCCCTTTTCCGCGACCATCAGCACCGCCGCCTGGATGTTCCCCGACACGATCTTCGGGATCACCGACGCATCGACCACGCGCAGGCCCCGCACGCCGTTGACGCGCAGCCGCGGGTCGACCACCGCGCGCGCATCGCCGCCCATGCGGCAGGTGCCGACCGGGTGGTAGATCGTCTGCCCGTTGCGGCGGGCGAAATCGAGCCACGCGGCGTCGTCCTGCGCCGCGTCGCCCGGGCTCATCTCGTGCGCGACGTAGTGCCGCATCGCCGGTCGGCCGACGATGCGCCGCGCAATCTTCATGGCGTCGACGATGCAGGCCTGGTCGACGGTGCTGGCCAGGAAGTTCGGGCGAATCGCTGGCTGGGCCTCGGGATCGGGTGATACGGCATGCACGCTGCCGACCGATTCGGGGCGCAGCTGGCTGACGCCAACGGTCATGCCCGGCTCGCGGTCGAGGATGCGTTCGGCCGCGTTCGCGTAGCTGGCGTGCATGAAGAAATATTGCGCGTCCGGCCGCTCCATCCCGGGCTGCGTCTTGACGAAGCCATGGACCAGCCCGGTCCCCATCGAGAGGATGCCGCGGCGCTGCGTGTAGTAGCGGGCCACCTCGCGCACCAGGCGCCAGCCGCGCGTCATTTCGTTCAGGGTCACCGCGTTGCGGACGCGCCAGTTCATGCGGGTGGCGTAATGGTCGATGTAGTTCTCGCCGACGCCCGCGGCATCCACGCGCACCGCGATCCCGAGCGGGCCGAGCACATCGGCGCGGCCGACGCCCGACAGCTCCAGGAGCTGCGGGGACTGGAAGGCGCCGGCTGAGAGGATGACTTCGAGCCGGGCATCGACCGCCACTTCCTGCCCGCCCTGGCGGTAGGCGACGCCCGCGCAACGCTGGTCCTCGAAGCTCAATCGCTGCACATGCGCATTCGTGACAACCACCAGGTTCGGGCGGTGGCGCGCGGGAGCGAGATAGGCGTCGTACGCGCTCCAGCGCCGGCCCTGCCGCTGGTTGGCCTGGTAGTAGCCGAAGCCCTCTTGGCTCGCGCCGTTGTAGTCGGCGTTCATCGGCTGGCCGTCCTCGGCGGCCGCGGCCAGGAACCCATCCGCGATCGGAAAGCGTTCACGCACCTGCTCGAGGTGCAGCGGGCCATCCTTGCCGCGCAGGTGTCCACCGGCCTCGTACCGTTCGAGCTTGCGGAAATAGGGCTCGACGTCGGCGTATCCCCAGCCGGTGGCGCCGCCGCGCTCCCAGTCGTCGTAGTCCTCGGGCTGCCCGCGCACGTAGACCATCCCGTTGATGAGGGTGGAGCCGCCGAGGCCGCGGCCGCGCGGCACCGAGATCCGGCGCTCGTGCGTGTTCGGTTCCGGCTGGGTCGTGAACAGCCAGTTGTAGCGCTTGTCGACCAGCAGCTTGGTGAAGCCCGCAGGGATCGCGATCCAGCGGCTGTCCGGCTCGCCGCCTGCCTCCAGCAGCAACACGCGTTGCCGCCCGTCGGCACTGAGGCGGTCCGCCAGGACACAGCCCGCCGCCCCGCCACCGACGATCACGTAGTCAAACGTCTGCACTGCAGGTCTCCGGTTCAGGTTCGGGCCGCCGCCACAACCGGCATGGGCATGTCGAGCATGAAGGCTGCCATGTTGCGCACCTGGCTGGCGAGCATCGGCGCGCCCTCGTGGACGCGGCAGCCGCGTTGGCGGGCCGCCTTGAGCAAGGGCGTCTCGGCCGGTTCCATGATGATCTCGGCCACGACCTGCTGCGCCTCGAGCCGCGTCGCATCGAGCGGCAGCGGGTCGCCGGGTCGCAGGCCGAGGGACGTGGCGTTGACAACAATGTCGTGTCCCGAGGGGTCGGCGCCGCCCACCGATGCGCTCAGGTCCGGGTGGCTTTCGCGCAGCCGCTCGATCAGGCTCGCGGCCCGGTCGGCACTGCGATTGGCGACGGTGATGCGACGTACGCCCGCGTCGGCCAGCGCGAAGGCGATCGCGCTCGCGGCACCGCCGGCACCCGCGAGGTACACCGCCTTGCCGTTCGGGTCGATGCCGGCGCCACGCAGCCCGTCGACGAAGCCGATGCCGTCGAGCATGCCGCCGCGCAGCCGCCCGTCGCGCATCCGGTGCACCACGTTGACGGCGCCGATCTGGCGCGCGGCGTCGGTCAGCTCGTCGCACAGCGCCAGCGCCTTCGTCTTGTGCGGCACGGTCACGACGCAGCCGGCAAAGTTCTGCGTGCGGCGCAACGCGTCCATCACGGCCGCGAGATCGGCCTCGCCCACGTGCAGCGGCACCATCACCGCATCGATGCCGTGCGCGCGCAACAGCGCGTTGATGCGTTGCGGCGTTTTCACGTGATGGACCGGGTCCGCCAGGATCGCGAGGAAACGCGTATGGCCGGTGA
>JANMAP010000542.1:0-2511 GCA_031359905.1 Burkholderiales bacterium
CCGAGGTAGAACTCGATCATCTTCGGCACGAACGGGTAGATCGACTTGTCGTCGGCCACGCCGGTGCCGATCGCGTTGCTCAGCGTGACGTTGCCGGCGCGGTAGGCGTCGAGCAGCCCGGCGCAGCCGAGCGTGGAGTCCTTGCGGAACGCGGTCGGGTCGAGAAAATCGTCGTCGACGCGGCGGTAGATCACGTCGACGCGCTTCGGCCCCTGCGTCGTGCGCATGTAGACGAAGCGGTCCTTGACGAAGAGGTCCTGGCCCTCGACCAGTTCGATGCCCATCTGCTGGGCGAGGAACGCGTGCTCGAAGTAGGCGCTGTTGTGCATGCCGGGCGTCAGCACGACGACGGTCGGCTCGTTCACCGAGGCCGGCGCGACCGAGCGCAACGTCTCGAGCAGCAGGTCGGGGTAGTGCGCGACCGGCGCCACGCGGTGCTGGCTGAACAGCTCCGGGAACAGCCGCATCATCATCTTGCGGTTCTCGAGCATGTAGCTCACGCCGCTCGGCACGCGCAGGTTGTCTTCGAGGACGTAGTAGCTGCCGCTGCCGTCGGGGTTCGCGGCGCGGACGATGTCGATGCCGGCGATGTGCGAGTAGATGCCGCCGGCGACGTCGACGCCCATCATCTCGGGCCGGAACTGGGCGTTCTTCAGCACCTGCTCGGCCGGCACGTGGCCGGCGCGGATGATCTCCTGGCCGTGGTACACGTCGTGGACGAAGCGGTTCAGCGCGCTCACGCGCTGCGCCAGGCCGCGTTCCATCTCGGCCCACTCGTCGGCCGGGATCACCCGCGGGATCAGGTCGAACGGAATCAACCGCTCGTTGCCCGCGTTTTCCAGATTGGCGTCGTCGTCCTTCGGGCCGTACACCGCGAACGTGATGCCGACGCGGCGAAAGATCACCTCGGCCTCTTCGCGCCGCGAGCGCATCACGTCGTCGGGCTGACGGGCGAGCCAGCGGTCGTAGCCGCGATAGTGCGTTCGCACGGTCGCGGCGTCGGCGTGCATCTCGTCGAAGCTCGGGGTCATCGCATCGTCTCCTGCGTGCAGGTTAGCAAATTCCGGGCCATTTTCGGCTGCCTTCGGGGCCATTCTCATTCGCCCGATCGGGCGCGATGATGCCAATAACGCCGCGCCTGATCGCGCTGGCAGTGGCCCACGGCCGCGGTCGCCTCCCAGACCCACGCGCCGCACGCCGGGCTGGATTCGGTGCCGATCGCGCGGTCGGCGTAGCGCTGCACCACGTCGGCCGCCGGGTGGCCGTAGCGGTTGCGGTAGCCGGCCTGGAACACCGAGACCTGCGGCTGAACCGCATCGAGGAACGCGCCGGTCGACGAGGTCTTGCTGCCGTGGTGCGGCACCAGCAGCACGCTGCTGCGCAACGCCTCGGCGCCGCCGTCGGCGAGCAGCGCGGCCTCCTGGTCGCGCTCGATGTCGCCGGTCAGCAGCACGCTGCGCCCGGCGGTCGCCACGCGCACCACGCACGACATCGCGTTCGCCTTCAGCGTGCGTTCGTAGTCGGCCACTGCTGGCCGCAGCACCTCGAAGCGCACGCCGTCCCAGTCCCAGGCCTGACCGGCGCTGCAACGCGTCGCGTGGGCCGCGCGGCCGAGCAGCGGGTGGCCGTCTTCGAGCGAGCTGAGCAGGTCGCCGACGGGCAGTGCCTTGAGCAGCGCGGCGGCGCCGCCGACGTGGTCGAGGTCGCGGTGGCTGAGCACCAATCGGTCGATGCGCGTTTCGCCGCGGGCGCGCAGCAGCGGCAGCAGCACGCGCTGGCCGGCGTCGCTCTCGCGCGAGTACTGCGGGCCGGCGTCGAACACCAGCAGGTGGCCGCGCGTGCGCACCAGCACCGCGGTGCCCTGACCGACGTCGAGGGCCAGCACGTCGAAGCCACCCGCCGGCGGCAGCGCCCGCGCCGGCAGCAGCAGCGGCACCAGCAGCGGCAGCGCGACCAGCCGCAGCCGCGCCGGCAGCGGCAGCATCAGCAACGCCGCGCCGAGCAGCCCGGCGAGCTGCGCCCAGGCCGGCGCGACCGGCACGCTCCAGACGGCCCCCGGCCACGCTGCCAGCCAACCGAGCACCGCATTGAGGCCCTGCACGACCCAAGCGCCCAACGTCCACAGCGGCACCAGCGCGACTCCGAACAGCGCGAGCGGCGTGATCACCAGCGTGACCAGCGGGATCGCGATCAGGTTGGCCGCGAACCCGACCACCGAGACCTGCTGGAAGAACACCAGCGAGAGCGGCGCGAGGCCGATCGTCGCGACGAGCTGGGTGCGCAGGTCGGCGCGCACGGCCACGGCGGCCCGCCGCGGCCAGCCGCGCCAGCCGGGCGACGCCGGCACCACTTCGGGCGCCGACGGCCGCGCCGGCTTCGAGGCCAACAGCAACCCGACCGCCGCGAACGACAGCCAGAAGCCGGCCTGCAGCAGCGCCCACGGGTCGAACGCGGTGACGACCATGGCGGCGGCCAGCAGCACGAGCGGCCACGGCCAGCGCACGCCCGCGG
>JANMAP010000036.1:0-10473 GCA_031359905.1 Burkholderiales bacterium
GCGCGGTCGAAGAGCTGGCGCGCAGCGGAGAATAGGCCCACCCCCGTAGCGGCTTCGCCGCTTCCCCCTCAAGGGGGCCGAGCCGGACGAAGAACAGTCCCTGCAGACTGTTCTTCGCCTGCAAGGGCCATCCGGCATGCAGGCCGGATGGCGCCGCCAGCGGCCCGGCGGAGCCGGTTCCGCAGTAGGCCCACCCCCGTAGCGGCTTCGCCGCTTCCCCCTCAAGGGGGCCGCCAGCGGCCCGGCGGAGCCGGTTCCGCGGCGGCTGCTGGGGTGCACCGCGGCCAGCTGGGGCAGGGTGGCGGGGGCTCAGCCGGCCAGTGTGAAGCGGAAGGTCGCGCCCTTGCCGGGTTCCGCTTCGGCCCAGATCTGGCCGCCGTGGCGCTGCACGATGCGCCGCACGGATGCCAGGCCCACGCCATGGCCGGGAAAGTCGTTGGCACTGTGCAGGCGCTGGAACAGGCCGAACAGGCGCTCGGCCGATCGCATGTCGAAACCCGCCCCGTTGTCGCCGACCTCGAAGACCCGCTTGTCGCCGTGCTGCGCGGTGCGCAGCACGATGTGCGCGCGCTCGCAGCGGCCGGTGTATTTCCACGCGTTGCCGAGCAGGTTTTCCAGCACCAGGCGCAGCAGCGTCGGGTCGCCGTGGGCGGTCAGGCCGCTTTCGATCTCGATGTCGGCGACGCGTTCGGGCGCGCCACGGCGCAGATCTTCGACGACCCAGGCCGCCAGCTGCGTCAGGTTGACCGGCTGGCGGGCGAGCGGTTGGGACGACAGGCGGGCCAGCGTCAGCAGCGCGTCGATCATCAGGTTCATGCGCGCCGCGGCGCTGAGCACACGGTCGAGGTGATCGTTGCCGACGCGGTCGAGCAGCCGGCCGTAGTCTTCCTTGACGATGCGGGTGAAGCCTTCGACGACGCGGATCGGCGCGCGCAGGTCGTGCGACACGGTGAAACTGAAGGTGTCGGCCTCGCCCGTCGGCGCACCGTCGGCCGGCGCGTCGGCCGTGCCGCGGAGTTGCGTCATCAGCAGGCCCTGCACGCCCGGCGCCGCGTCGAAGCGCACCAGCCGCCAGCCGCCAGCGTCGACACTGCGGCCGGGTTCGAGCAGGGCCAGCGCGGCGGCCACCGTCGCCGGCAGGGCGGCGGCCCAATCGGCCAGCGGCCGGCCGGGCAGGGCGTGCGGCCACAGTGCCAGGGCCGACGGGTTGACGTGCCGCAGCACCCAGCCCTGGCCATCGTCGAAGGCCACCGCCGCCGGGCCGGCGCTGGCGGCCAGTGCCGGGTCGAGGGCGGCAGCGCTGGCCCGCCTTTGGTCGTCGGCCTCGGCCTGGGCATCGGTCGCGTGCGCGCTGCCGGCAAAGCCGTCGAAGCGGCCCTGGTCGTCGAAGCACGGGCTGCCGGCAAGTTCCCAGCGCTGGCCGCCCCGCGGTGCGCTGCCGCCGGCACCGCCAGCATCGGCCCGTCCACCACCGGCCGCATCGCCACCGGCCGCGGCACCACCGGCCGCGCGATCACCACTGACACTCTCACTGCGGCGCACACGCAGGCTGCCGAACGGGCGCTCGGCCTGCAGCAGGCTGGCCAGTGGTGGACGGTCGCTGTCGGCCGCCGGAACGAAACAGTCGGCCAGCAACTCGCCGGGCAGGGGCCATGCAGCGGACGCCGCTGCACCATCCGGTGCTCGCCAGTGCAACAAGCGGCCGTGGCGGTCGGTGCGCCACGCGCAGGCGCTGCCGAGATCGCTCCACAAGCGCAGTTCGGCGCGTGCCTGGCGCAGCGCAGCCAGGTGCTGGCGGGCACCGCGCATCCAGCCGACCACAAAGCAGGCCAGCGCCACCAGCAGCAACGCCAGGGCCACGAAGCCCCACGCCCCGGCGCCCGGGGTCACCGGCGTGCAGCCGCCGCATCCGCAGACCACCGCCGCGGCCAATGCCCGACGCTGCCCGCGCAGCCCACGACGAGCGCGTCTGCCGAGGCGCCGCGAACCGATCTCCAACATCGTCTTGATTGTAGAGAGCGGTCCACCGCGCGAACCCGCGGGGTACTCAAGTTGGCTGCCCGCGCGCCGAAAGTACGGACGTGGCATGCGCTGGCATCCCGACCGTCGTCCGACCCGAATCGCCGCCCTGAACCGAATGACCGCTGGCAGCTTCCGTGTGGATACTCGCTTGACGCTGCGCGGTCGCACCCGCATTCTCCTTGACTGCCTGGCCGGGCCATGAACGTCATGCCGGCACGGCCTCCCCATCACCCGAGCCCGACCGCTGTGGAAGACGACAACCTGCCTGCCGTGCGGCTGGACGCCACCGCGCTGGACCGTTTGCGCGAACTCGACCCCGACGCCCGGCACGGTGTGCTCAAGCGCGTGCTCGAGGCGTTCGAGAAATCGTTGCTGCGCATGATCGGTCAGCTCGACGGCGCCGCGGGCTCGGTCGATCGGCCGCTGGTCCGCGGCATCGCCCACACCCTGAAGTCGTCGGCCGGCAGCGTCGGGGCGCTCGACCTGGCGCGCACCTGTGCCGAGGTCGAGGCGCGGATGCGCGACCACGCGGCCTGCGATCTGCACGCCGACACGCTGCGCCTGCGTGCCGCATGCGGCGCAGCGCTGAAGGCGGTTCGGTCTATCCTGCAGCCCTGATCCACGCCGACCGAATGTCCTTGCCGACCGACATCGACGACCACAGCCTGCCCGCCGCCCAGCCCGAGGTGCTGCTGGTCGACGATGACGAGGTCAATCTGCTGTTGACGGCGCTGGCGCTGCGCGAACGCGGCTTCCGCCTGACCGAGGCCGACAGCGGCGAACGGGCGCTGGAACTGCTGCGCGAACACACCCCCGACATCATCGTCCTCGACGCCTTGATGCCGGGCCTGGACGGCTTTGCCACCTGCAGCCAGCTGCGCAAGATGCCGGGCTACGAAAACGTGCCGGTGCTGATGCTGACCGGTCTGGACGACGACGCGTCGATCAACCGCGCCTACCAGGCCGGCGCGACGGACTTCTTCGTCAAGGCCACGCAGTGGAGCCTGCTGGCCGGGCGGCTGAAGTACATGCTGCGCGCTTCGCGCACCAACATCGAACTCGAACGCAGCAAGAGCAAGCTGGCGCGGGCCCAGGACCTGGCGCGCATGGGCAGCTTCGACTGGCGGCGCGGCGAACGCCACGAGCCCGGCGGCCTGATGCTGTCGACCGAAGCACTGCGCGTGCTGAACTGCCCGGCCGACCAGGCGCTGACGCTGCGCACCTTGTTGCGCATGGTGCCGGGCGACCAGCGCCGGGCCCTGCTGCGCAAGCTGCACGACGCGGTGCGCAACAGCTCGCCGCTGCCCGCTGACGTGCCGATGGTGCTGCTCGACGGCGACCAGCGCATCGTGCATGTCGAGGCCGAGCCCGAATTCAACGAGCAAGGCCAGTGCATCGGCTACACCGGCATCCTGCAGGACGTCACCGAGCGCCGCAAGGCCGAGGACAAGATCCTCGAGCTGGCCAACTTCGACGCCCTGACCGGCCTGCCCAACCGCCGCCAGCTGCTCGAACGCGCCGAGCGCGCGCTCGAGCAGGCGCGCCGCCTGTCGCACCAGTTCGCGTTGCTGCTGATCGACCTCGACCGCTTCAAGATCATCAACGACACACTCGGCCACAGCGCCGGCGACGAACTGCTGTTCGAGGTCGGCCGCCGCCTGCGCGCCTGCGTGCGGCACAGCGACCAGATCATGGAAAGCGCGCTGGAAACTGTCGGCGCGCGTTCGCACCGCGCGCTGGAAGCCGTCGGCCGGCTGGGCGGCGACGAGTTCGTGGCCCTGCTGCCCGAGGTCACCGCCGACGACGACGCCGAACGCGTGGCCCAGCGCGTTCTCGACTCGCTGCGCGAGCCGATCTTCGTCGCCGGCCAGGAATGCTTCGTCACCGCCAGCGTCGGCGTGGCGATCTACCCGCGCGACGGCAACAGCGTCGTCGACCTGCTGCGCAATGCCGACGTGGCGATGTATTCGGTCAAGGCGCAAGGCAAGAACAGCTCGGCCATCTACAGCCCGCAGCTCGCCGGCCGCGGCCGCGAGAAGCTGGAACTCGAAACCGCGCTGCACAAGGCCATCGAACGCGACGAGCTGGTGCTGCACTACCAGCCCAAGGTCGACGTGCGCGCCGCGCGCATGGTCGGCGCCGAGGCGCTGATGCGCTGGCAGCGAGGGGGCAAGCTGGTGCCGCCGGGCGAGTTCATCCCGCTGGCCGAGGACACCGGCCTGATCGTGCCGCTGTCCGAATGGGCGCTGCGCGAAGCCGCCAAGCAGGCCCGGGTCTGGCAGCAGGCCTTCGGCTTCGCCGATTCGATCGCCGTCAACCTGCCCAGCCGGCTGTTCGAGCGCAGCGACCTGGTCGAGCACATCCACCAATGCGTGACCGCGGTGAACGTGCCGCACCGCGTGATCCAGCTCGAAATCACCGAAGACAACCTGATGCAGGAGCTGCAGAACGTGATCCCGTCGCTGCACCGGCTCAACGAGATCGGCGTCGAGATCTCGATCGACGACTTCGGCACCGGCTATTCGAGCCTGGCTTATCTGACGACGCTGCCGATCAGCGAGTTGAAGGTCGACCGCAGCTTCGTCCGCGACCTGGGCATCACGCCGCAGAGCTCGGCGGTGGTCACCGCGATCATCGCGTTGGCCCGATCGCTGGGCTTGCGGGTGGTGGCCGAAGGCGTCGAGACGCTGCGCCAGATGGAGGTGCTGCACCGCCTGGGCTGCGGGCTGATGCAGGGTTTCCTGTTCAGCCGCGCCGTGCCGCCCGAGGATCTGCAGCGCTGGCTTGAACAGACCGTGCTGCCGCGCAGGGCGCCGTGGATCCCGACGGCGGCCGACAGCGGCGTCGACGCCACCGCGGCCGTCGGCGGGGTGCGTCAGATCCGCTGATGGCTTCCCGCTTGCCTGCGGCCGCGGCGGCGGCGTCACCCGCCACCTGGGCCAAGGCGGCGCTGCGCCGGCTGGCGGAGTCGCGCCTGGAGCCGACACCGGACAACTACGCCCGCGCCTACGCCGAAGAATCCGGCCAGGCGCCGCTGGCCAGCAGCGCGGCGCCTGCGCCGGCCGCCGCCGCGACGGCGGTCGACACCAAGGCCCAGGGCGCCGCCTGGGCCGGGTTGATCGAGCGCGTGGCCCGCCATCTCGACCGCGGTGGCCGCCAGTGGACGCCCGCGCGGCGCAAGGACAGCCTGCAGCGCGTGCTGGCCGGCAGCCGCAGCGACCCCGGCAAGCTGCAGCAGCGCCTGGGCGCGCTGCTCACGGCCTGGGAAACGGACCGCCAGGACGATCCTGCCGAGACGGGCTTCGGCGACTTTTCGACCGAGCCGGCGACGCCGCCGGCCGACGCTGCACACGATCCTGTGCCTGGGGCGCCGCCCGCCGCGCCCCCGTCCGCCGACGTTCGTCACGCGCGCGAGGCGCGGGAGCCGCGTGATGTGGCGGCGCCCGGTGCCGACTGGCTGCCCCTGGTGCAGACCCTGCAGGGCACGCTGCGCGCCGGATTGCCGCCGGCCGAGCCGCGCGCGGCGTTGCTGGCCGACGAGCTCGCCGCGCTGGCCGATGCACTGGCCGCCGACGGCATCACCGCCGCGCACCTGGCCACGGCGCAAGCCCTGTGCGCCCGGGTCCAGCGGCTGTTTGCGCACCGCCATCACCTGGTCGACGAACTCGGCCAGCTGTGCCGCGAACTGACCCTGGGGCTGACCGAACTGGCCGAAGAAGACAGCTGGGCCCGTGGCCAGTGCGAACACCTGCAGCTCACGCTCGGCCAGACCGTCGACGGTGCGCCCGCCGCAGCCGCCAGCGCGCGCGGCGTGCGCGCCACCGGCCAGCTGCTGGCCGAGACGCGGCAGCGCCAGCAGCGCGTACAGCGCGAACGCCAGGCCGCGCGCGACGCCTTCAAGGCCATGTTCCAGCGCATGGTGGACGAGGCGCAGACACTGGGCGAGCATGCGGGCCAGTTCGAGGCCTCGGTCGGCCGCCATGCCGACGCCATCGCCGGCGCCGACAGCCTGGAAAGCCTGGCCGGCGTGGTGCGCACGATGCTCGACGACAGCCGCGCGGTGCAATCGGCGGTCAGCGCCAGCCGCCAGCGACTGCAAGACGACCAGGCGCGCGCCGAAGCATTGCAAGCGCGGGTGCGCGAACTCGAAGGCGAATTGCGCCGCCTGTCCGACGAGGTCTCGACCGACGCGCTGACGCAGGTCGCCAACCGGCGCGGTCTGGCCCAGGCCTTCGCCGCATTGCAGGCCGACGCCGCCCGCCAGCGCCACACGGCGGACGACGGGCAGGCGCCCGCCAGCGGGCTGGCCGTGGGCCTGCTCGACATCGACAATTTCAAGAAGCTCAACGACAGCCTGGGCCACGCCGCCGGCGACATGGCGTTGAAGGCGCTGGCGACCGCGGTGCGCGAACGTCTGCGTCCGATCGACCACCTGGCGCGTTTCGGCGGCGAGGAGTTCGTCGTCCTGCTGCCGCAGACGCCGCTGGCCGAAGCCCAGCAGGCGCTGACGCGGCTGCAGCGCGGCCTGTCGGCCGGTCTCTTCATGCACGATGGCAACGAGGTCTTCGTGACCTTTTCCGCCGGCGTCACGCGGTGGCAGCCCGGCGAGACGCTGGAAGCCGCGCTGGAGCGCGCCGACGAGGCCTTGTACGAGGCCAAGCGCACCGGCAAGAACCGCACCTGCGTCGCCTGAAACGGCGCTGCCCGGCCGCGCCGGCCGGTCGACAATCGATGACCGCTGCGCGCTCAAGTCGCGCCGGGTGCGGTCGATAACGCCGAAGAGAAGCCGGAACTCCGGCTGGCCAACCCACCACGACCACGCATGAACGTCATCGCCCGAGTCTTCAAGCCGCTGCAGCATGCCGCCAAGGCCTTCTTCAGCCACGACCTGGCCGTCCAGCGCGCAGACGGCGGATTGCACATCGTCCTCAAGGAGCGCCCGGCCAAGCCCGAAGCGGGCGCTGTCGATGCAGCGGCGCCGACCGAGCGCCGGCCCGACGAGCTCGCGCTGATCCGTCGCCAGTTGGCAGACGTGCTCGATGCCGGCCCCGGCACCCGCTCGGCACTGCGCCATCTGGTGTTCGTCGAACACGCGCTGGCGAAGAAGGGATTGCGCGCGCTCGACAAGCTGCCGCTGGATGTGCTGCGACGCGCGCTCGAACAGTTCGAAGGCCTGATCACCAACTGGTCGCCGGTCGGCCTGGCCAGCCTGCGATCGAAGATGGCCGTGGCGGTGATGGAGCGCGAGCAGCACGACGCCGACACGACGATCGAGGACAGCGGCGACGAGTCGGTGCTCGACGAACTGACGACCAGCGAATACGCCGCGCTGGAGGTCAGCGAGAGCGACGACGCCGACGCGCTGGCAGCGGCCTATGCCGCGGTCGCGCTGCCGGCGCCCGGCGAGAGCGAACTCGAATTCCAGGCCGAGCTCGGATCGGTCTATGCCAAGGCGATGGCCGCGGCCACGGCCAGCGCGACGAGCGAGCCGCTGCCCGAGATCAAGCTGCGCGAACTACAGGCGTAGGCCATGCGGCGCTGCGCCAGAACGGGGCGCTGACGCCGGGGCAGCCGACTCCGTGGCGTTGGCTGGGGCGGCCGACGACGCGCTGGCTGCGTGCTAGCCTGCCGATCCATCACAACAAGGATCTGGAGACCAGCCCGATGTCGACGTCCGGTCGCGCGAATGCGTCGATGGCGCGCTGTACCACGCGGCGCGATGTGCTGCTCGGTGCCGCCGCGCTGGCTGTCCCGGCGTGGGCGCGGAGCCAGGCAGCGAACGCCGCCGTCACGCCACTGCGCCTGGTCGTGCCCTTCACGCCGGGCACCGGCATCGACCTGATCGCCCGCCAGATCGGCCCGCGGCTGGGCGAACGGCTGGGCCGGCCGGTGGTCGTCGACAACCGCGCCGGGGCGTCGGGCAACCTTGGCACCGAAGCCGTGGTGCGCGCGCCGGCCGACGGCAGCACGCTGCTCGTGACGGTCAACACGCTGGTGATGAACCGCGCGCTGTACGCCAAGCTGAGCTTCGACCCGCTGCAGGACCTCGAGCCGGTGTCGCTGACCAGCTGGGGCCAGCTGCTGCTGGTGGCCAGCAAGGCGTCGGGCATCCAGACCGCGCAGGAGAGGAGGGTCCGTGCCCGCGCCCGGCCGGGCGCGCTGAACTACGGGTCGCCCGGCAACGGCACGCCGCACCACCTGGCGATGGAGCTGGTCAAGAACCAGGCCCGGGTCTTCATGACCCACATCCCGTACCGCGGCACCGGCCCGGCCGTCACCGACCTGCTCGGCGGCCAGATCGACGTGATGTTCCTGCCGATCCACGTCGCCTTGCAGCATGTCAAGGCCGGCAGCCTGAAGGCCCTGGCGATCAGCAGCGACAAGCCGCACCCGTTGCTGCCCGAGGTGCCGCCGCTGCGTGCGCTGAACCTCGGCCGGCTGGATGTCGAGATGTGGTACGGCGTGCTGGCGCCCAAGGGCACGCCGAAGGCCTTCACCGACCGGCTCAACGCCGAGTTGAAGGCCATCCTGGCGATGCCCGAGGTCAAGGCGGCGTTCGAGACCCAGGGCATGACCCCGGCGCACAGCAGCGGCGACGAGTTCCGCGGCTTGATCGAGCGCGACGCGCAGCGCTGGGCGCAGGTCATCAAGGCCCAGGGCATCACGGCAGATTGAGCTCGACCGCTGCCATGGACATCGTCATCGTCGGTGCCGGACTGGGCGGCCTGACGGCCGCCGCGGCGCTGCTGCAGCGCGGCCACCGGGTGCGCGTGTTCGAGCAGGCGGCGGTGCTCGGCGAGGTCGGTGCCGGCATCCAGATGAGCGCCAACGCGATGAAGGTGCTCGATCATCTGGGCCTGCGCCCGGTGCTCGAGCCGAGCGCGGTGCGTCCGCAGGCCTTCGAGTTCCGTCGCTTCGACAGCGGCGACCTGCTGCACCGCCTGCCGCTGGGCGCCGCGCACGAACAGCGCCATGGCGCGCCGTACCTGCAGATCCATCGCGCCGACCTGCACGCGGCGCTGCAGCGCGCCGTGCAGGCGCTGGCCCCCGGCGCCATCACGCTGAACGCGCGGGCCACCGCCGTCGAGCAGCGCGTGCAGCCGGGCGACGGCGTCAGCGTGCATTTCGACGGTCTGCCGGCGGTGAGTGCCGAGCTGGTGGTCGGCGCCGACGGCATCAAGTCGGCGGTGCGCCACCATGTGCTGGGCGAAGACCGCCCGGTGTTCACCGGCCAGGTGGCCTGGCGCTGCCTGGTGCCCACCGAACGCATCCCGCCGGCGCTGCGCACCGCCATCGTCAGCACCGTCTGGTGCGGGCCGCAGAACCACGCCGTCACCTATTACCTGCGCGGTGGCGCGCTGCTGAACTTCGTCGGCTGCGTCGAACGTCCGAGCGAGGACGAGTCGTGGACCGCGCGCCGACCGTGGGCCGAGCTCGACGCCGACTACGCCGGCTGGCACCCGATGGTGCGCGCGGTGATCGAGCATGTCGACCGCGACCAGTGCTTCCGCTGGGCGCTGAACAACCGCCAGCCCAGCCTGCAGTGGAGCCGCGGCAGCGTGACGCTGATCGGCGACGCGGTGCACGCGACGCTGCCGTACATGGCGCAGGGCGCGGCGATGGCCATCGAAGACGCGGCCGTGCTGGCGCGCGCGCTCGACCTGCCCGGCCCGCTGGCAGAGCGCCTGCAGCGCTTCGAACGCCACCGTGCGCCGCGCACCGCGCGCGTCGTGCGCGAGAGCACCGAGATGGGAGCGCTGTACCACATCGGCGACGCGGCCGGCATGCGCCAGGCCTTCCACGACCGCGACATCGCGCGCTCGCGCAACGAGTGGCTGTACCCTTACGACCCGCTCAGCGCCGCGATCGACTGAGCTCGATCCCCCAGGCACCGGAGACGACCATGGACGCACCGAACCCGCTTGTCGCGCAGCGCGAGGCCTTCTACGGCCGCATCGACGAACACCACATGGCGCCGCTGTGGACCCGGCTGAGGGCCCTGGTGCCCAAGGATCCGACACCAGTCGGCGTGCCCCACCGCTGGCGCTACGCCGACGTCCGCCCGCACGTCATCGAGTCGGCGCAGCACATCACGGCGCGCGAGGCCGAACGCCGCGTGCTGATCCTCGAAAACCCCGGCCTGCGCGGCAGTTCGCAGATCACCTGCACGCTGTATGCCGGGTTGCAACTGATCATGCCCGGCGAGATCGCCCCGGCGCACCGCCACACGCAGAGCGCGCTGCGCTTCATCATCGAAGGCGAGGGCGCGTACACCGCCGTCGACGGCGAGAAGACCATCATGCAGCCCGGCGACTTCGTGATCACGCCGAGCTGGACCTGGCACCACCACGGCCATGACGCCGATCTTGCAAGTGGACGGCCGATGGTCTGGCTCGACGGCCTGGACATCCCGCTGGTGGCCTTCTTCAACAGCACGTTCCGCGAAGACCA
>JANMAP010000060.1:0-10799 GCA_031359905.1 Burkholderiales bacterium
GAACTCCGGGCAAGGGGCCAGAGCGGCGCGCGAACGCGCGGCGCGGCGGGGCGTCAACGCAGGCAGCGCCGGCGCTGGCGCGATCGAGGGTGCTGGTTGCCGACCGCGACGCGGGGGTCACGGCACTCGGAGTTCGCGGGAAGCAGGCCACGCAGGGCGTGGCGGCTGGCGGTTCGCGGGCGCTGTGGTCTAGCGCGTGGGGGCCGGCAGGGGGCGGGGGATGCGGGTATCCATGGCGGCCTCCTGGAGTTGATGGAACGAGGCCCGCAATGTGCGCGTGGCGGCGCCAGCCGTCAAGACCGACGTGCGCGGCGTCTGCGACATGTGTCCGCGGGCCGACAGGTCGGCAGGCAGCATCGCTAAGCTCCCCGCATGACCGCCCTCCGCGCATGACCGCCGACCCGCACATCGATGTGGATCGCGCCCGCCCCCGCGACACGGCCGCCGACGCCACCCGCCCGCAGCCGCACGACGCCACGCTGCATGCGGTGCATGTCGATCCGGCCCTGATCGTCGTCGACAAGCCGGCCGGGTTGCTGTCGGTGCCGGGCCGCGGCGCGGCGGGCGCCGACAACCTGACGGCCCGCGTGCAGGCCCGCTGGCCGGATGCGCTGGTGGTCCACCGGCTGGACATGGCCACCTCCGGCCTGATGCTGTGGGCGCGCGGCGCTGCGGTGCAACGCGCGATGAGCGATGCCTTCGCCCGGCGGGCCGTCGACAAGTGGTATGTCGCGGTGGTCCACGGCGTGCTCGTCGACGATGCCGGCGAGATCGACGCCGCGCTGACCGCCGACTGGCCCCGTCGGCCGCGCCAGATCGTCGTCGACGGCGGGCGCGGCAAGGCCTCGCAGACCCGCTGGCGGGTGCTGGCGCGCGACGCGGCCGGCCAGCGCACGCGGCTCGAACTGCAGCCCCTGACCGGGCGCAGCCACCAGTTGCGCGTCCACCTCCAGCACATCGGTCATCCGATCTGCGGCGACACCTTGTACGGGCCGCAGCCGGCCAGCGGCGAAAGGCTGCTGTTGCACGCCAGCCGGCTGGCGTTCGACCATCCGACGCATCGCCAGCGGTGCGTCTTCGAAAGCGCGCCAAGCTTCTGATCAAACGCGCGCCGAGCCTCTGGTCGAAGGCTCGCCGAGCTTGTGATTGGAGGCTCGACGAGCCTGTGCCGAAGGCACGCCGAACATGTACCGAAGGCACGCCGAGACTTTCCGATCAAGACAATCACCGGAGCGCCACCACCCCATGCAGCGCGGCGTATCCTGCCGGCATGAACATGCAGTTGACCATCCTCACCGGTGCTTCGCGGGGCCTCGGCGCGGCACTCGCCGAACGTTTGCTCAAGCATGGCCACCGCCTGGTGACCTTGTCGCGTCACACCGCCGATCTGTGGGTGGTGCAGGGGGCGGATCTGGAGCAGTGGGCGATGGACCTGGCCGAGCCTGTTGCCGCCGCCGCGCGGCTCGAATCCTGGCTTGCCGCGCAGGACCCGACGCAGCTCGGATCGGCCACGTTGATCAACAACGCCGGGGTGGTGTCGCGGCTGGCCCCGCTGGCCGACGTGGCGGCCAGCGATCTGAGCAACGCGCTGCGCGTCGGCCTGGAAGCGCCGCTGCTGCTGAGTGCGGCCTTCCTGCGCGCCACGCGCCGCTGGCCGGTGCCGCGCAAGCTGCTGTTCATCTCTTCGGGCCTGGGCCGACGGGCGATGGCCGGCAGCGCGTCGTACTGCGCGGCCAAGGCCGGGCTGGACCATCTGGCGCGCGCGCTGGCCCTCGAAGAGGCCGATGAGCCCAATGGCGCTCGCGTGGTCTCGCTGGCGCCGGGCGTCATCGACACCGACATGCAAGTCCAGCTGCGCAACGCCGACCCGGCGCTGTTCCCCGAGCGCGCGCGCTTCGTCGGTCTGAAGGACCAGCAGCAGCTCGACAGCCCCGACCAAGCGGCGGCCAAGGTGCTGGCGTACCTGATGCGGCCGGACTTCGGCATGCAGCCGGTGGCCGACGTTCGCGATCCTTGACGGTGGGCCGATGGACTCGTTCTTGCCCCGCACGTTGGCCCACCCGTCGGCCCACCCATCGGTCCCCCCATTGGCCCACCCATCGGCGAGGCCGTCGATCGACCCACCGGCGCAGTCATCGGCCCCGCCCATGTCGCATTCGTCGGCCGACACCGCACAGCCCGTCCCGCCGGCCCTGCCCGCACGCGCCGCGGCGATCATCGACGCGCTCGGCCTGCGGCCGCACCCCGAGGGCGGCTTCTACGCCGAGGCTTTTCGATCAACGGACGCCGTCGACCCGCAGGACGGCCGGCCGCGCCGCGCGGCGCTGACCAGCATCGACTTCCTGCTCGTTCGCGGCCAGTGGTCGGCCTGGCATCGCGTGCAGTCCGACGAGGTCTGGCACCTGCTCGAAGGCGGCCCGCTGCGGCTGTGGCTGCTGCCGCCGACGCTGGACGCCCTGCAGCAGATCGACCTGCTGCCGGCCACGGCGACCAGCCGTCCACGCCAGGTGGTGCCCGCGGGCTGGTGGCAGGCCGCCGAGCCGCTGGCCGACTTCGCCTATGCCGGCGCCACCGTCGGCCCGGGCTTCGACTTCGCCGACTTCACCTTCGGCCGCGATCATCCCGACCTGCGCCGGGCTCTCGCCGCGCTGGCCCGGCAGGCCGAGCGTCTGCTGTAGACATCACAAGCGGCGCGCAGGCCCGCGCGGCGACGCATCAGCCCGCCAGCCAAGCGCCGACGTCGGCCTTCAGCTGCGCCAGATCGGCCTGCCGCGTGTACATCATGTGCCCGGCGTCATAGTAGCGGTGGGTCACGCGGGCAAGCACGTCGGCCGGTGCGTTGAGTTGCGCCAGCGACCAGTCGCTGGCGCTGTACGGCGTGCCCAGGTCGTAACGGCCGCTGGCCGCCAGCACCTTCAGGTGCGGGTTGCGCCGCAGGGCCAACGCCAGGTCGGGGCTGGTCGACGCGAAGCCCATCCGGCTGCTGTCGCCGCGGTTCCAGTTCCAGCCACGATGGACCTCGTAGTTCAGCACGTTGTAGCGCTGCTCCAGGTCCAGCCCGAGCGCACCGCGGAAGAAGGCCAGCGCGGCCATCGTGTACGGCCCGGCGATGGCTTCGATGCCGGGATCGAATTCCATCTCATGCACCCGGCTGGCCGCGGCCGGGCCGGTGGCCCGCGCCTCCAGCCGGCCGACGACCAGGCCGCGGCTGCGCAGCGCTTCGGTGAAGTAGGTGCGGTCGCTGATGCGCAGGTTCTGCTCCTCGACCAGCGCGCGCGGCAGGCCGGTCAGCTCGGCAATGCGCCGGGCGACGGCGCTGCGTCGCTTCTCGCTCAGCCGCGCGCCGGCCAGCAGCGCCGCGGCGTAGTCGTCGTGCACGAAAGCCTCGGCCGCCGCACGGGCGGCCGCCGGCGATGCAGCCGGAGCGCCCTGCAACAGCCCGTGGTACTGCGAGACGTTGGCGAAGGCCGGCAGGAACAAGCCGTACGGCAGGTCGTTGGCCGGGGCGAAGACGAGGCTCTGCAGGTCCATCGCGCACGACACCAGGATCACGCCGCTGAGCACCGCGCCCAGGCTCTGCAGCTTGTCGGCGAGACCGGCGCCGCGCGTCGTGCCATAGCTTTCGCCGGCCAGGTACAGCGGCGAGCCCCAGCGCTGGTGACGGGTCAGCCAGACGCGCATCACTTCCGCCAGGGCCTCGATGTCGCCGTCGACCGACAGCATCTTCTTGCGCGCCGCCTCGCTGGCGGTGACCGACCAGCCGGTGTGCGGCGGGTCGATGAAGACCAGGTCGAAGTGCTCGAGCCCGCTGTGCGGGTTGTCCTCGACCACGTTGGGCGGCAGCGGCATGCTGCCGTCGTCGGGGACGACCACGCGCTTGGGCCCGAGCGCGCCGAACTGCAGCCAGATCGACGCCGACCCCGGCCCGCCGTTGAAAGCGAAACACAGCGGCCGCTCGCCAGCGGCCGCGCCGTCAAGCAGGTAGGCGGTGGCCATCACCGCCGCGTCCGGCGCGCCCGCCGCGCCATCGACACCGTCCGGCGCCACCGGCACGAACGCCGATTCGACGCTGTAAGCCAGCTGCCGGCCGCTGATGGCCAGCAGGCCCTGGCTGCGGGCGACAGGCCGCGCGAGCAGCTTGTCGACATGCTCGCGCAGCCGCTTGGCGGCGTCGGGGTCGCTGGGCGAGGCAGGGCTGGTCGGGGCGTCGGCCATGGGGTCTCCGGGCTGGGTGGGGTTCAGAAGGTGGGCGCGACCATAACCCAGCGCCAAGCGCCAAGCGCCAAGCGCGACAAGCGGCGCGAACCTGTTCCCGCCGCGCGGCGCAAGCGGCGCGGATCCGTGCCCGTCGCCGACGCGAGCGGCGCGGATCCGTCCCGTCGCCGACGCCAGCGGCGCGGGGGTCAGCCGGCGAACAGCTGCGCGTAGCGCTGCAGATCGACGTTGCCGCCGCTGACGATCACCCCGACACGGCGGCCGCGCGCGGCGATCACGCCTTCGAGCAGCGCTGCGGCGGCCAGGCAGCCGGTGGGTTCGACGACCATCTTCATCCGCTCGGCGAAGAAGCGCATCGTCGACACCAGCTGCGCGTCGCTGACCGTGGCGATGCCGCGGACGCGGCGCTGGATGATCGGGAAGGTCAGCCTGCCGCTGTGCTGGGTCTGCGCGCCGTCGGCGATGGTCTGCGGCGTGTCGATGTGCACGATGCGGCCCAGCGCCAGGCTCTGCTGGGTGTCGTTGCCGGCCTCCGGCTCGACGCCGTGGATCTCGATGTCCGGCGCCAGGTGCTGGGCGGCCGTGGCGCAGCCGGCGATCAGCCCGCCGCCGCCGACGCAGACCAGCAGCACATCCAGCGGTCCGCCCTCGGCGGTCTGCTCGATCAGTTCGAGTGCGGCGGTGCCTTGGCCGGCCATCACGTGCGGATGGTCGTAGGGCGGGATCAGCGTCATGCCGCGCTCGTCGGCGATGCGCCGGCCGATGGCTTCGCGGTCTTCGGTGTAGCGGTCGTAGAGCACCACCTCGCTGCCCGGCTGTCCCTGCTGGGAGCCGCGGGTGGCGGCCAGCTTGGCCGGCGGCGAATCGTGCGGCATGACGATCATCGACGGCATGGCAAGCAGCCGCGCCGCCAGGGCGATGCCTTGTGCATGGTTGCCCGACGAAAACGCGATCACCCCGGCGCGCCGCTGCGCCGGGCTGAACTGGGCCAGCGCGTTGTAGGCGCCGCGGAACTTGAAGGCGCCCATGCGCTGCAGGTTCTCGCACTTCAAGAAAACCTGCGCGCCGCAGCGTTCGTCCAACGTGCGCGACGTGACCACCGGCGTGCGGTGCGCAATACCGTCCAGGCGGCGGGCGGCGGCCGTGATGTCGTCGAAATCGATGGCCAGCGGGGTGATGGCGGGGTGCATGCAGGCAGCATAGCGGTCCGCGCTGCGGCGGCACCCGTCAAGCGGCCGCCGAGCGGCCGCGGGCGTCAGGCCGCCGGGCCCTGGAAGCCGTCGCGCCGCAGGGTGACGACGAGCGTGTCGCGCCAGGCCGGCACGTCGGGCTGCTGCGGCTGGATCGGCGTGGTTTCGTGGATCACGCGTTCGTCGTCGAGGAGCAGCGCGCTCCACGGTTCGCCGAGCGTGAAACGCATGCCCTGCGGGCCGCGGGCGTCGAAGACCCGCGTCTCGCCGCCCTTCACGTTGTGGCGCGCCACCAGCAGCACGGCGACCAGATCGACGCCGTCGCGGTGCGCGCCTTCGGGTGTCGGCCGGCCGATGCCGCCGGCGGTGTCGATGCGAAAGGGGTGGGCTTCGACAAACCAGCGGCTGGCCGGGCGCAGCCAGCCTGCCACGCTGGCCAGGCCGCGCAGCAGGGCCGCCCATGCGGGGTCGGCGACCAGCGCCGGTGGCAGCGGCTCGAACCAGCGTTCGTACCCGCCGTGCAGGGCGTTGTATTCAACCGGCTGCCAGTGAGCGCGGTGCGCAACGGCATGCACCGCGCCAGTCTCGACGATGAAGCAGCCGTGGCGGCGGCGCCGGTAGCGGCCTCCGTCGCGCAGGTGCGGGTCGGGCGGCAACGCCGGCCAGCAGGCGGTCCAGGCGGCCCAAGGATCGGGCGGGGCGGCCAGGCCGCACAACGCGCGCATCGACGCTGCCGACAGCACCGCCCAACCGGCACCGCGCATCTGCATCGGCAGGTCGGACAAGGCAGTCAGCGGTGGCGGCGGATTCATCATCTCGATTGTCCCGCGCCGCGGGTCGCCACGCTTGCGCCAGGCGGGCAGCGGCGTACGATCCCTTGGACGGGCGGTCAGGCCCTGCCTGGCGAGCCACGTCGCGATGGCCGGAGGGTCCGCCATGAAGCACCGCTGTTCGTTGTGGATTGCCGCCTTGCTCGCCGGAATCGTGTCGGTCCTGCCGGGCTGCGCCACCAGGCCGCCGCCACCGCCGTCCGCGACCTTGCTGCACGACGAGTGGTTCGCCCCGCCGGGCGACAGCATCGAACCGCCGGCCGTCTTCGCCGTCAGCGATGCGATGCGGCGCTTCGTCGACCAGCGGCTGCACCGCGGCGCCGCTGGGCGCGACCCGCGCCATGTGCTGATCGAAGCCCTGTACCGTCAGGACATGCTGCGCCTGCACTACGACGTCAGCATCACCCGAACGGCCGCCGAGGCCTTCGACGCGCGCAGCGGCAACTGCCTGTCGCTGGTCATCATGACCGCCGCCCTGGCCCACGAGATGGGCCTGTCGGTGACCTTCCAGAGCCTGCTCAGCGAGCCCACGTACACGCGCAGCGGCACGCTGGTCGCGGCCAACCACCATGTCAACCTGATGCTCGGCAAGCGCAGGTCGCCGTCGCGCATGCTGTCGCCCGAAGACCAATGGCTGACGGTGGACTTCCTGCCGCAGGACCAGATCGGCCAGCCGCGGATCCAGGTCATCGGAGAGAAGACCGTGATGGCCATGTACATGAACAACCGGGCGGCCGAGACGCTGAGCCAGGGGCGTGTCGACGACAGCTACTGGTGGGCACGCGAAGCGCTGCGCCAGGACCCTGATTACCTGCCGGCGATCAACACGCTGGCGGTGGTCTACATGCGGCGCAACCGTCTGGCTGCCGCCGAACACGCGCTCAACCAGATGCTGGCCACCGATCCGACGCAGGTCAGCGGCTGGAGCAACCTGGTCCAGGTGCTCGAGCGCCAAGGCCGCGGCGCGGCGGCAGCACAGGCCGCGGCACGCTTGGCGGCACTCCAGCCGGTCCCGCCGTTTCACTTCTACGACCAGGGCCGCCAGGCCATGGAGCGCGGCGACTTTGCCCTGGCGCGCGGGTTGTTCGAACGCGAACTGCGCCGGCAGCCGTACCAGGACGAGGTCCACTTCTGGCTCGGCCTGGCGCACCTCCGGCTGGGCCAGCGGGCCCAGGCGCTGGAGCATCTGTCGATGGCCAAGGACTACAGCTCCACGATGGCCTCGCACGACTTGTACGCCTCCAAGCTGGCCGCGCTGCGCGCCACCGCGCCGGGCAGCGTCGGGCCTTGAATCGCACGGCTCGGGCCGAGCATGTCGGGGTCGACTGTGGACGCCGCCAAAGCACCAGCAGTCTTGCCGAATGCCGTCAGTTCACGAATTCGCTGGCCACTGCGGCCGCGCGATGCCCTGCAACGCGGCGAAAATCTGCGGTTGGCGCCTGCTCGAGCGCTCCACCACCTCACCCCGCATGAAGCCTGCTGTCAACAAACCGAATCCGCTGGTCGAGATCGTCGTCACCATCGTCGTGCCGGCGCTGATCCTCATGAAACTCAGCGGCGACAAGGGACTGGGCAATGTCCCGGCCCTGCTGCTGGCGCTCGCATTCCCGCTCGGTTGGGGGCTGTGGGACGGCTGGCGGCGGCGCAAGCTGAACTGGCTGGCGGTGCTGGGCGTGGTCAGCACGCTGTTGACCGGCGGCATCGGGCTGCTCAAGCTCGACCCGCAGTGGCTGGCCGTCAAGGAAGCCGCAGTGCCCGGGCTGATCGGACTGGTGATCCTCGGGTCGACCTGGACCGCGTCACCATTGATCCGCCTGCTGGTCTTCAACGCCTCGCTGTTCGACGTCGACCGCGTGCACCAGGCGCTGGAAGCGCGGCGCAACACCAGTGCCTTCGAAGCCCGTCTGCGCACCGGGACGGTCCTGCTGGCGGGCACCTTCTTCTTCTCGTCGCTGGCCAATTACATCCTGACGCGCTGGGTCGTCAACAGCCCGGCGGGCAGCGAGGCGTTCAACGAAGAGCTCGGCCGCCTGACGCTGCTGAGCTATCCGATCATCGCCGTGCCGTCGTTGCTGATGATGATGGCGTTGATGTTTTGGCTGGCCCGCGGCGCGAAGGCGCTGACCGGCCTCGACCTGGGCGACATGCTGCAGGGCGGCGAGGCGCGCTGAGCAAACCATGAGCGGCACCGACGACATCGGCTCGCTGACCGCCAGGTCGCTCGCCGGCGGCGGTGCGCTGGGGCGCCTGTCGTGGCTGCGCATCGTCGGCGGGGTGCTGCTGCTGGCCTTGGCGGCAGCCGTGCTGGTGCAGACCCGGCAGTTCCGGCTGTTGCGCCAGATGGTCGACTCGGCCGACGAGGCCGGCGTGCTGGCCGTCGAGCAGGTCGAGAGCGGCTACCTGCGCCTGCGCGAAGCCTGGCAGCGCGCCGCCGACGAACGTCAGCCGCTGGACCCCGCGGCGCTGCGCCAGGCTTGTCAGGGCTGGCTGGGCAGTGTCGAAGCGTTGCGCAGCGGGCCGGCCCGCCGGCTGGCCCAGTCGACCAGCGAACACCGGCCGACGCTGGACGAGATCGCGGTCTTCGTTGCCGAAGCCGACCACGTGCTCGGCGCGATGCCTGCGTCGGCGACCGACCGCGACGCGCTGCGCGCCTTGTGGCCGCGGCTCGACGCCTTGGACAAGCCGCTGCGCGGCCTGTCGCAGGGCGCCTGGCGACAGATGACGGCGCAGGCCGAGCAACGCAACCAATCCGTGCGCCTGCAGAACCAGCTCGGCCTGGGGCTGACGGTCTTCCTGTCGGTGCTGACGCTGGCCTTCGCCGGCCTGGCGCTGCATCACCTCAACCAGCTGCGCGAGCGCCGACTGGTGCTCGAAGAGCTGACCGCCAAGCTGCGCCAGGCGCGCCGCGACGCCGAAGCCGCCAGCGAAGCCAAGAGCATGTTCCTGGCCAACATGAGCCACGAGATCCGCACGCCTTTCCACGGCCTGATGGGCATGCTGTCGCTGCTGCGCGAAACCGGCCTGACGCCGCGCCAGATCGACCATCTGCGCACGGCCACCGAATCCGCCGACCACCTGCTGGCGATCCTCAACGACATCCTCGACATGTCGCAGCTCGAGGCCGGACGCATGACCCTGTCGCCGGCCCCGGTCGCCGTGCGCGGCCTGCTGCGCGATGTCGCGGCGCTGATGCGCCCGCAGGCCAACGCCACGGCCCTGGCGCTGCACCTCGACGCCGATCCGGGCGTTCCCGAACGCGTCGTCGCCGACGCCACGCGGGTGCGCCAGATCCTCTTCAACCTGCTGTCCAACGCGATCAAGTTTTCCGAGCATGGTGCGGTCGTGCTCGACGTGCGCGTGCGCGGCGCCGAGGGCAGCGCGGCGCAACTGGAGTTCGTCGTCACCGACACCGGCGTGGGCATGGACGCGGCGACCCAGGCGCGGCTGTTCCGCCGCTTCGTGCAGGGTGATGGCTCGCGATCGCGCCGCCACGGCGGGACCGGTCTCGGACTGGAAATCTCGCGCAACCTGGCGCGGCTGATGGGCGGCGATATCGGTGTGCGCAGCAAGCCCGGGGAAGGCAGCGCCTTCACCTTCTCGATGCCGCTGCCGAGCCTGCCGGCCATCGGCCCCGTGAGCGCCGCCGCGGCCAGCCCCGCCGACGCGCCGTCGCGCGCGCTGCAGGTGTTGGTCGCCGAAGACCATCCGGTCAACCGCCAGTACATCGCAGCCCTGCTGGAAAGCCTGGGCCACGACGCACACTTCACGGCCAACGGCCAGGAAGCGGTGCAGGCCGCTCGAGAACGCCGTTTCGACGTGGTGCTGATGGATCTGCACATGCCGGTGCTCGACGGCGTGGGCGCGACCCGCGCGATCCGCGCCCTGCCCGACCGGGCCGCAGCCACCGTGCCCATCGTCGCGCTGACCGCCGACGCCTTCGAGCAGACCCGCGAACGCTGCCTGGTGGCCGGCATGAACGACTTTCTGACCAAGCCGGTCAGCCCGCAGAAGCTGGCCACGTCGCTGCGCCGGCTGTTCGGCAGCACTGCCAGCGGCGGGATGCTGAGCCCGGAGACCAACCCGCCGCCGCCGGCGCAGCCGGGCAACCAACTGATCGACAACAACGCGCTACAGATGGCGCTGCAGGCCATGCCGCCGCGGCGTCTGGCAGAAATGATCGAGGCTTTCCTCGACCAGGGCCCGCAGACCGTGATGCACCTGCGCTCGGCCGTGCGCGGCGCGCAGCCGCTCGAACTGCGCGTCAACGCCCATGCCGCCAAGGGGGCGGCGCTCAACCTCGGGCTGTCGGCACTGGCCGCCACTGCCGCAGCCCTGCAAGACGGCGCAGCGCATCTGCCGGCCCACGAGATCGCGCGACTGGTGCAGCGCTTCGAAGAACTGCTGCCGCTGACCCGCGAAGCCGCTCGCGCTGCCGGGCTGCCGCTGAGCGAAGCGGCCGCTGCCGTCACACGATGATCGGCTCGGGCTCCAGCCGGATGCCGAACCTCCCGTACACGCTCTCCTGGATCGCCCGGGCCAGCGTCACGACCTCGGCGCCGCTGGC
>JANMAP010000110.1:0-5393 GCA_031359905.1 Burkholderiales bacterium
GTCGAACCCTGCATGCCGCGGATCAGGTCGCTCAGCCGCGCCTTGGTGCGGTCGCTGAGCTGGTCGCCCTTAAAGAGCCCGGTCACCGGCAGTGAAGTGGCGTGCGCCGCCGCCGGATCCACTGCCGCCCATGCCTGCGTACCGGCGCCCAGGCCCAGGCCGAGTACCCAGGCCAGGCTCAGCATCGAACTCAGGCGCGCGAAACGGCCCTGAACGCGGCGCTGAAGGCGGGGGATCTGAGCCGGGTGCTTCTGGTGCATGGTGGATCTCCTTTGGGCGCTGCGCGGGTATCGGAACGTGACGGGACCGAGGGGCCCGCTGGCCTCAACGGGGCAAGCAGCGTGCCCGCAACACCGGCGCCGCGCGACGCGGCGGGCTTCATGATGGGCGGATGCGCGAATTTGCAGCCCTCTACGAAGCGCTCGACGCCAGCACGGCCACCGGCGACAAGGTGACTGCGCTGTCGCGTTATTTCGCCCGCGCGGCGCCCGATGACGCCGCCTGGGCGCTGTACTTCCTGGCCGGCGGCAAGCCGCGCCAGCTGGTGCCGACCGCGGTGTTGCGCGAAACGGCCTGCCGGCTGGCCGGCGTCGATGCCTGGCTCTTCGACGAGTGCTACCAGGCCGTGGGCGACCTGGCCGAGACCATCGCGCACATCCTGCCGCCCGTGGCCGAGCCGGTGCACCTGGGCCTGGCCGCATGGCTGCAGGACCACCTGCTGCCACTGCGCGGGCTGTCGCCGCAGGACCAGTCGCAGCGCCTCGCCGGCTACTGGGGCGAGCTCGACGCTGCAGGGCGCTTCCTGCTCGTCAAGTTGATTGGCGGCGGCTTTCGCGTCGGCGTCAGCAAGCTGCTCGTGCAGCGCGCGCTGGCCGCCTGGACCGGCCTGGACGCCCAGCTGCTGGCGCAGCGCCTGGTGGGCTGGACCGACGCGCGCCAGACGCCCAGTGCCGCGCGCTGGCGCGAGCTGGTGGCGCCAGCCGGCAGCAGCAACGGCCCGACGGGGCAGCCCTACCCCTTCTTCCTGGCGCACCCGCTGCAAGACGCGCTGCAAGTCGAGGCGCAGACGCTGGGCGCGCTGCAGGACTGGCTCGTCGAGTGGAAGTACGACGGCATCCGCGCCCAGATCGTCAAGCGCGCCGGCCAGGTCTGGATCTGGTCGCGCGGCGAAGAGCTGGTGAGCGAGCGCTTCCCCGAGGTGGTGGCGCTGGCCGCCGCCTTGCCCGAAGGCACGGTGCTCGACGGCGAACTGCTGGTCTGGCCGGCGGGCAGCGCCACGCCGGGCTGCTTCAAGACGCTGCAGCAACGCATCAACCGCAAGACGCAGCCCGCCAAGCTGCTGGCCGATGCACCCGTCGTGTTCGTCGCCTACGACCTATTGGAGCAGGCCGGCCAGGACCTGCGCGCGCAGCCGCAGGCCGCACGCCGTGCGCGCCTGGAAGCCCTGCTCAGCGCGGGCCCGCTGCGCCTGTCGCCGCGCGTGCAGGCCGCCGACTGGCCGGCCTTCGCGGCACTGCGTGCGCAGTCGCGCGAACGCGGTGTCGAAGGCTTCATGCTGAAGCAGGCCGCGGCGCGCTACGGCAGCGGCCGCACGAAGAACGACGGCACCTGGTGGAAGTGGAAGGTCGACCCGCTGTCGGTCGACGCGGTGCTGGTCTACGCGCAGGCCGGCCACGGGCGGCGGGCCAGCGTTTACACCGACTACACCTTCGCGGTGTGGAGCCGCCCGCCGGCCGGCGCCGGCGAGGCGCAGGCCGTGCTCGACGCCATCGCCCGGCGCGAACCGGCGCCCGCGCGCGACAGCGCTGCGCTGCAGCTGCTGCCCTTCGCCAAGGCCTATTCGGGCCTCAGCGACGAGGAGTTCAAGACCGTCGACCGGGCGATCCGCGCGACCACCATCGAGAAGTTCGGCCCGGTGCGCAGCGTGCGCCCGACGCTGGTCTTCGAGATCGGCTTCGAGGGCATCAACCGCAGCCCGCGCCACAAGAGCGGCATCGCGGTGCGCTTCCCGCGCATGCTGCGCATCCGCAGCGACAAGCCACTGCACGAAGCCGATTCGCTGGCCACGCTGCAGGCCCTGCTGGGCGACGGCTGAAGCCCGGTCTGCGCTGGTGGTGCAAGGCCGCTCAACGCGACGGCCCAGAGCAACGCACGGCGGCGCCGGCCGGTGGCATGGCCTTTGCGCCGCACCGCTGCATGCCCGCCGACGCATCCACCGCCGCCAGCCCGTCCGCCGCCGCCGACCGGCTGGCGCTGCTGCTGGAAAGCACCGGCGAAGGCATCTTCGGCATCGACATGGCCGGCCGTTGCACCTTCGTCAACCGTGCGGCCGCACAGATGCTGGGCTGGGGCACCGACATGGTGCTCGGCCGCAACATGCACGACCTGATCCACCACACCCATGCCGACGGCAGCCACTACCCGGAATGCGACTGCCCGATCTTCAACGCCTTCCGCCGCGGCCTGCCCTGCCGCATCGCCGACGAAGTGCTGTGGCGCGCCGACGGCACCCCGTTCTGGGCCGAGTATTCGAGCTATCCGGTGATCGACGCCGGGCAGGTGCAGGGCGCGGTGGTCACCTTCGTCGACATCAGCGAACGGCGGCGTGCCGAAACCCTCCTCAAGCAGGCGCATGCCGAACTCGAACAGCGGGTGGCCGAACGGACGCGCGAACTGCGCGACCTGGCCAACCACCTGGAAACCGTTCGCGAGAGCGAACGCACGCGCATCGCCCGCGAAATCCACGACGAGCTCGGTTCGCTGCTGGTGGCGCTGAAGATGGACACCCACTGGCTGGGCCGGCGGGTCGGCGATCGCGGCGATCGCGCGGCTGACAGTGCGCCGCTGGTCGCCAAGTGCGCAGCGATGGGCCGGCTGATCGACACCGCGGTCGACAAGGTCGGCCGCATCATCACCGACCTGCGGCCGAGCATCCTCGACCACCAGGGCTTGTGGGCGGCGCTCGAATGGCAGGCCCAGGAATTCATCGACAGCAGCGAGATCGACACCACGCTGCAGATCCACGTCGCCGCCGGCGTGACCCCACCGGACGGCGGGCTGGCGATCGCCGTCTTCCGCATCTTCCAGGAGATGCTGTCCAACGTCGCCCGCCATGCCCGGGCCCGCTCGCTGCGCATCACCATCAGCGTCGACGACCCGCCGGCGCCGGTGCTGTACCTGGACGTGCGCGAGGACGGCGTCGGCGCCGCGCCCGAAGCGCTGGCCGATCCGCAGAGCTTCGGCGTCATCGGCATGCGCGAACGCGCCGGGCAGTTCGGCGGGCGCGTCAGCATCGACAGCGCGCCGGGGCAGGGCACGCGGGTGCGCCTGGTGATGCCGCTGGACGCCGCGCCGGCGCAGGCCGCGCGATGATCCGCGTGCTGATTTGCGACGACCACCAGATCGTCCGCCAGGGCATCCGCCAGATCCTCGCCGACGCCGAGCCCGGCGGCGGCGCGGCGATCGAGATCGCCTGCGAGGCCGCCAGCGGCCCCGAGGCGCTGGCCCGCGTGCGCGACGGTGGCATCGACGTCGTGCTGCTGGACATCGCGATGCCGCAGCGCGACGGGCTGGACGTGCTGCGCCAGATCAAGGCCGAGCGCCCCAAGCTGCCGGTGCTGATGCTGTCGACCTATCCCGACCGCCAGTACGCGGTGCGCAGCCTGAAGCTCGGCGCGTCGGGCTACCTGAACAAGAGCGCCGACGCGGCGCAGATGATCGAGGCCATCCGCCATGTGGCGCGCGGTCAGCTGTTCATCACCCCGAGCGTCGGCGAACTGCTGGCCGTGTCGGTCGGCGGCCCGGCGGCGGGCGAGGCCGACGCGCCGCTGCACGAACGCCTGTCGCACCGCGAATACCAGGTCTTCCGCCTGCTCGCCGCCGGCCGCAGCGTCGGCGAGATCGCCGAACAGCTGGTGCTGGCGCCGAACACCGTCAGCACCTACCGCGCGCGCATCCTCGACAAGACCGGGGTGCGCAACGACGTCGAGCTGGCGCTGTATGCGGTGCGCCAGCAGATCGTCTGAAGAAGGCGTGGATGAACCTGCTGCGCGCCCCGATCCCGCGCCTGCGCTGCTCGCCGTACGGGTATACGGCTGCGCTGCTCGACGCGACCTCGGGCCGCTCGCGATGGTTCCTCAGCGCACAGCATCCAGCTCGTTGACGGGGACCACCACCAGCCCCGGCTGGGCCTGGCGCAGCGCGGCTTCGAACTGCTTCGCGTCGCCGGCCACCACCGCGCGCCGGCGCCCGGCGGCGAAGTGCGTCTGCGCATAGCGCTGCACCTGCGCGGCCGTCACCGCCTGCAGCCGCGCGATGCGCTGGGTCAGCTCGGCCGGCGGTTGGCCGGCGACGACCAGGCCGGCGACCTGCGCGGCCAGGCCGTCGCTGGTTTCGACGCTGCGGCTGAAGCCGCCGATCAGCGTGGCCTGGCGGGCGGCCAGCTCGTCGGCCGACACCGGCAGCGCGGCCAGCGTATCGACCTGGGCCTGCAGCAGTGCCAGCACCTCGGCCGCCGATTCGTTCTTCGTCTGCACCTGGGCGCGCAGCAGGCTGCCCTGGCGGCGCTGGGCCAGCGCGCTGCTGGCGCCGTAGCTCAGCCCGCGCTTGATGCGGATTTCCTGGTTCAGACGCGACGAATAGCCGCCGCCGAGCACGGCGTTGGTGATCTCCGCCGCCGCGTCGTCGGCCTGCCCGGCCGCCGGCAGCGGCAGGACCAGCACCACCGCCGCCTGCCCCGACGCACCCAGGTCGACCAGGCCCAGTGGTGCCGCAGTCGCGCGGCCCAGGGCCGGGGGCGCTGCGGGCAGCGACGTGGCCGGCGCGCGCCAGGCGCCGAAGTGGCGCCGGGCCAGCGCCAGTGCATCGTCCAGCCCGATGTCGCCGGCCAGCACCAGCACCGCGTTGTCGGGCCGGTAGTGGCGCTGGTGCAGCGCCAGCACGTCGGCGCGCTGCAGCCGCGGCAGCGATGCCGGCGTGCCTTCGACCGGGTGGGCGTAGCTGCCGTCGCCGAACAGCGCGCGCTGGGCGACCAGCGCGGCCACCGCACCGGGCTGCGAGCGCTGCACCTTCAGCCCGTCCAGCGATTCGGCGCGCAGGCGTTCGAGTTCGGCGGCACGAAAGGCCGGCGCCGTCACCACCTCGGCCAGCAGGGCCAGCGCGGCGGACAACTGCGGCGTGGTCACCGTCATGCCGACGGACGAGCGGTGCCAGGCGGCGCCGCTGTCCAGGCTGCCGCCCAGGTCTTCGGCGGCGGCGGCCAGGGCCGGCGCGCTGCGCCTGGCGGTGCCGCGCGTCAGCAGCCCGGCGGTCAACGCGGCCAGGCCCTCGTGTTGCGGCGGGTCGGCTTCGGCGCCGGTCAGCACCAGCAGCTGCGCGCTGACCAGCGGCAGCCC
>JANMAP010000149.1:0-7974 GCA_031359905.1 Burkholderiales bacterium
ACGCGGGCCCAGCCGGGGGCTTATCGAGTGGCATTCGAGAACGAGCGCCTGCGTGTCCTGGAATACCACAGCAAGCCCGGCCTCGGGGTCTGCGGCGTCGGCATGCACTCGCACCCGCCGCACCTGACGGTCGTCCTCAGCCCGGGCAAGGCACGCGTCAAGCTCCCTGACGGCAAGATGTTCGAGGCCAAAAACCAACTGGGCGATGTCTTCTGGAGCGAGGCCGAAACGCACGAGGTGGAAAATGTTTCGGGCAAGGACATGCGCGCTCTGCTCGTTGAGCTGAAAGTTGCCCCGACGAGCAAGGGCTGAAACGGCGAACTGCTTCATGAAGACCGTCACCGCCATCGTTGCCGAGGACGAAGCCGTGCTGCGCGATGAGCTGTGCGCCCAGTTGCACGCGTTGTGGCCCCAGTTGAAGATCGTCGGCCACGCCGACAACGGCATCGAGGCGCTGCGCATGCTGGAGCACCACCGCCCGGACATCGCCTTTCTCGACATCGAGATGCCCGGCCTGAGCGGGCTGGACGTGGCCCGCCAGTGCAGGGCTCACGTGGTTTTCGTCACGGCCTATGACGCGCACGCGGTGGCTGCCTTCGAACAAGGCGCAATCGACTATGTGCTCAAGCCCTACGATGCCGCCCGCCTGGCGGCGACCGTTCACCGATTGCGGCTCCGCGTCGACGCCGCCCCTCCGGCGCTCGACCACGTGCTGCGCGAACTGGCCGCTGCCGCGCCGCCGCGCGCCCATCTGCGCTGGATCAACGCCTCGCAGGGCACCGAGGTCCGCCTGATCACGGTCGACGAAGTCTGCTACTTCCAGGCGGACACGAAGTACACCCGGGTGGTGACGGTGGATGGCGACGCGTTGATCCGGCGTTCGCTGAAGGAGTTGCAGGACGAACTCGATCCGGCGTGCTTCTGGCCGATCCACCGTTCGACGATCGTCAATGCGAACGCCATCGCCGGCGTGACGCGCGACTTCCGCGGCCGCATCGCCGTCAAGCTCAAGTCGCGCAGCGAGAAGCAGCCGGTGAGCGAGGCGCACGAGCATCTCTTCAAGCAGATGTAGCGTGGCCCTATCGCCGCCGCCGCTGCTGCACCCGCGGCACCCGCCACCGCGGCGGCCCGCCGGTGGCGACGGATGCCGGATTCAGGCCGCCGCTGGCCGCGTTCGGCGTTGTGGGGGCGCATTCGTCACATCGGGCTTTTGCCGCGAGCCTGTCCCGTCAAGACTGCAGTCCGCGACGTGCAGGGAACGAATGTCTCGGCCCCTGCTTCGCCGCTCAGAGAGGATCCCCCACATGAATCCCAAGCCTTGCAAGCTCCGGCATTTGATGCTGACGGCCGTGTTGTCAGCGGGACTGTTCGGCGCGTGCGCCAACAACGACGACGATTCCGGTTCGGCCGAAGGGCCGCCAGTCACCATCGAAGCCGCTGGCACGCCCAACACGGTGTCGCGGTTCAACGAGATCGCTGCCACGACCATCAACCAGCCCAACGCAGCCACCGGCACCCCGCAGGAAGTGCAGTCCAACTACGCCTTCGACCTGGCCACCGTGCACGTCGCGATGTATGACGCCGTGATCGCCATCGCCGGCGGCTACCAGCCTTTCTACGCCACGGCGCCGGCAGCGCCGAGTGCCGGGGCGTCGCAGGACGCCGCGGCGATGGCCGCCGCCTATGGCGTGCTGAAGGCCCTGTTCCCCGCGCGCACGGCCTTCTACCAGTCCGCCTACGACAGCGCATTGGCCGGCATTCCCAACGGGGACGCGAAGACCCGGGGCGTCGCGCTGGGCACCGAGGTCGCGGCGACGGTGGTGGCGGCGCGCGCCAACGATGGCCGCGACGTGGCGTTGGCGCCCTTCGTGGCCGGGACCGCGCCCGGTGCGTTCCGCGGGCCGGCGATCGTCGGCCGTGCGTTCTCTTCGGTGCGGCCTTTCGCGTTGACGTCGGCAGCGCAGTTCCGCGCGCCCGCGCCGCCGGCGCTGACCAGTGCTGCCTACGCCACCGACGTCAACGAAACCCAGTCCCAGGGCGGCACCATCAGCACGCAGCGCAGCGCGGATCAGGCCGTCGTTGCGCGCTTCCATACCGAGTCGCCGGCGGCGCTGTGGCCGCGCAATCTGCGTCGATTCATCATGACCAACCGCAGCCTGGCCGACCAGTCGCGGCTCGGTGCGATGCTCTGGGTCACGCACGCCGACGCGACGATCGGCTGCTTCGAGTCGAAGTACACCTACCTGACGTGGCGGCCGTTCAGCGCGATCAACCTGGCCGATACCGACAACAACCCGGCCACCACGGCGGACGCCGCATGGACCCCGTTCCTGCCGACGCCGCCGCATCCGGAATATCCAGCCGCACATGGCTGCGCCGGTGCCACGGTCGCCGAGGTCCTGCGGGCGTTCTACGACACGAAGTCCGTGGCCTTCGAGTTCGACAGCACGGCCAGCGGAACCCCCCGCCGCAATGCCAGCCCCGACGCGCTGATCGACGCGCTCGCGGTGGCCCGCATCTGCGGCGGCATGCACTTCCGCACGGCGATGGTGGCCGGCGTGGCGCTGGGCCGGAGCGTCACCCAGTACACGCTGCAGAACCGCTTCCGGCCGAAGTGATCCGGCCCCGCACCGCCGGTCGGCGTCGGCGAGAGGCCCGCCGGCTGAAGCCTGCTCAAGCCTTCAGCGCCGCCAGCACCTTCTGCGGCACGAAGGGCACGCTGCGCAGGCGCACGCCGATGGCGTCGTAGATGGCGTTGGAGATCGCCGCCGGCACGACGGCCGGCGCCATCTCGCCGGCGCCCCACGGCGGCGCGTCCGGGTGGTTGATCAGCTCGACGCGGATCTGCGGCACGTCGGGGAACTTGATGATCGGGTAGCTGGCCCAGTCGGTGCTCGTCACGCGCGATGCGTCGAAGACCACCTGCTCGACCAGCGTGCGGCCGATGGTCTGCACGATGCCGCCTTCGATCTGGTTGATCGCACCGTCCGGATTGATGACCTGGCCGCAGTCGTGGCTGACGAAGACGCGCTCGACGCGCACCTGGCCCGTCGCCCGGTCGACCGCCACGTCGCAGACCATGCCGACGAAGGTGTGTTCGTTCTGGTAGCGGATGTAGGCGAAGCCGCGGCCGCGCGCCACCGGCCCGGGCGTCGGCGCGCTGAAGGCCGGCCGGGTCTGCCAGGCGGCCAGTCGGGCGGCGGTCCGCACGACCTGCCGGCTGCGTTCGTCGGCCAGGTACTTCAGCCGGTACTGCACCGGGTCGGCACCGGCGGCAGCGGCCACTTCGTCGAAGAACGATTCGTTGGCGAAGTTGTTCTGCATCCGCCCCGGCGTGCGCAGGTGCGATGTCCGCAGGAAGGCGTTGCCGACGCGGTCGACGCTGGTCAGCGTGTTCGGGAAGCTGTATTCGACATCGCTGTTGTGGGCGATGTTGCCGGTGTAGATGCCCTTCTTGGCGACACCCGAATGCACCGCGGCGAGCAGCGGAAATTCGTCCAGCGTGCCGTTCTGCGCGCTGATGATGAAGCGCGACTTCCAGGCTGCGACGTTGCCGTCGGCGTCCAGCCCGGCTTCGAGGTCGACGACCGTCGGCGGGCTCTTCGGATCCCAGCCATGTTCGTCTTCGCGCGACCATTGCAGGCGCACGGTGGCCGGCCCGCCCAGCAGCTGGGCGATCAGCGCGACATCGGCGGTGCAGTCCTCGTGCCCGTTGCGGCCGTAGCAGCCCGATCCGTCGACGTAGTGCAGCCGCACTTTGTCCTTGGCCAGACCGAGCAGCAGCGCGACTTCGCTCTGCAGCGAATGCGTGGCCTGCGACGGCGACCAGATCTCGAACGTGTCGCCATCGGCCCTGGCCACGGCACACGACGGGCCCAGCGAGGCATGCGAATGGATCGGGAATTCGTAGCTCGCCTTCAGTGTCTTCTTCGCCTGCTGGAAGCCGGCGTCGACGTTGCCGCGGCTCGGCCGCGCTTCGGTCTTGACCACCGGCTGGGCGCGCCAGACGGCGTACATCTGATCCTGTGCCGGCAGGCCCTTCCAGTCCGACCAGGTGGCCTGGATCTGCTGCGCGGCCTGCACGGCGACCCATTCGCTCTTCGCGACGACCGCCAGGAAGTCGCCCTTGCGCAGCGTGGCCACATAGCCGGTTAGGGCCTTGGCGCGGCTGTCGTCGACGGCGAGTAACTGGGCGCCGACGGCGGCCGGGCGAACGACGCGCGCATGCACCATCTCCGGCAGCTTCAGGTCGTGGATGTAGGTGAATTCGCCGCTGACCTTGGTCGGGATGTCGACCCGCGGGACGGACTTGCCGACATAGCGGAATTCCGCCGACTTCTTCAGCGGCGCCTTGGCATCGACGTCGATGCTGCGCAGCCCGTCGCCGACCAGGCCGGCGTACGCCACGCTGCGGCTGGTGTCGCCGCGCACCGCCACGCGGCCATCGCCGCTGAAGACCACGTCGCCGGGCGGCACGCCGAAGCTCTGCGCGGCCTTGGCGGCCAGCGCCTGGCGCGCGGTGGCGCAGGCGCGGCGCAATTGCTGGCCGCCGACGCTGATGCTCAGCGAGCCCGCGGTCTGCCCCTGGTCGATGGTGCTGGCGGTGTCGCCCATCACCATCTCGATGCGATCGATGGGCAGTTCGAGTTCATCGGCGACCATCTGCAGCAGCGCCGTCTTCACGCCGGTGCCCAGGTCGACCTTGCCGCTGTAGACCGTCGCCCGGCCGTCGGCGCCGAGCGCCAGCCAGGCGTCGAGCGCTTCCTTGCGCATCGACTTGGCCGGCGCGGCGCCAAGAGCCGCCTGGGCCGCGGGCGCGAAGCTGAAGGCGACGACCAGGCCGCTGCCGGTGGCCAGAAACTGTCTGCGTTGCATCATGCTGTGCTGCTCCTTCAGGCCAGTTGCCGCGCTGCACGCTGCACGGCCTTGACGATGCGGGTGTGGGTGCCGCAGCGGCACAGGTTCTCGGCCAGGGCGGCCTGGATCTCGGCCTCGTTCGGGTTGCGGTTCTTCTTCAGCAGCGCGGTGGCCGTCACCACCATGCCGTTGACGCAGTAGCCGCACTGCGCCGCCTGCTCGTCGATGAAGGCCTGCTGCACGACGCCGGGCTTGGCGCTCGTGCCCAGGCCTTCCAGCGTGGTCACGGCCTTGCGCGCCACCGTCGACAGCGGCGTGACGCACGACCGCACCACCGCGCCGTCGACCAGCACCGAACAGGCCCCGCACTGGCCCTTGCCGCAGCCGAACTTCGGGCTGTGCAGGTCGAGGTCGTTGCGCAGCGCGTAGAGCAGCGGCATCTGCGGGTCGGCATCGACGGTCTGCGGCTTGCCGTTGACCTTGAAGCTGATCTTGCTCATCGTCTGGTGTCCTTGATCGGTGTTGGCAGTGTTGGCGGTGTTGGCGGTGTTGGCAGTGTTGGCGCCGCGTCGTCGAGTCGATGCCTGGCGTTTCAGTCCAGCTTGACGCCGGCGTCCTTGACCAGCCGGGCCCAGAAGCGGTTGTCGTCGACGAGAAAGCTGGCGAAGTCCTCGGGTGATTTGGACATCGCCACGTCGGTGCCTTCGCGGGCCAGCGCGGCCTTGACGTCGGGGCGCTGCAGCACCTCGGCGGCGGCGTCGAAGACCTTCTTCACGACATCGGGCGGGGTGCCCACCGGCACGAAGAAGCCGTACCAGAAGGTCATGCTGTAGTTCGGCAGCCCGGCTTCGACCATCCCGGGCACGCCAGGCACCAGCGTCGACCGCTCTGGGCTGGTCACGCCGATGGCCTTCAGTCGGCCGGCGGTGACCATCGGCAGCACCGACGGCGGTGTGCCGAAGGTCAGCTGCGCATCGCCGGCGATGACCGCCGAGATCGCCGGTGCGCCGCCCTTGTAGGGGATGTGGACCATCTCCACGCCCGTCACCTTGCTGAAGTGGGCAGCGCCCAGGTGCGGTGCCGAGCCGTTGCCTGATGTCGTGTAGTTCAACGTCCCAGGCGCTTTCTTCGCCGCGGCCACCAGGTCCAGCATCGAGTTGATGCCCGCCTTGGGGTTGACGGCGACGACCAGCGGCGACGACGTCACCCGCGTGACCGGCAGCAGATCCTTCGCGCTGTAGCTCAGCTTGGGGTTGAGCGCGGGGTTGACCGAGATGCTGCTCGGGCTGGCGATCAGCAACGTGTAGCCGTCGGCCGGCGACTTGGCGACGAAGTCGGCGGCCAAGCTGCTGCCGGCGCCGGCGCGGTTTTCCACCACCACCGATTGGCCCAGCGCGCGGCCCAGTGGTTCGCTGATGGTGCGCGCGACGTAGTCGGCAGCGCCGCCCGGCGCGAAGCCGATGATCAGGCGGATGGGCTTGCTCGGGTAGGGCTGGGCGAGCGCGGGGCCGGGGCCGCACAGCAGCGCGGCGAACGCAGCGAACGCCACGAACGTGGCGAACGAGGTGAACGCGTTGAACGCGGACGCAGCCAACGCGCGCCGCCGCGGCGGCAGGGTGATTTCCAAGGGCATCGAATGTCTCCGGGTCGCGCGCTACGGCGCCATCGTCACGACGATCTTGCCCAGGTGGGCGTTGGCTTCCATGTGCGCGCGCGCCGCAGGCAGGTCGGCGAACGCGAACACCTGGTCGACAAGCGGCTGGATGCGGCCGTCGGCGATCGCCGGTAGCAGATCGGCGACGAAGGCCGGCACGCCGGCAGCGCGCTGGTCGGCGCTGCGCAGCTTGTTGGACACCCCGAACAGCGTCAGGCGTTTGGCATGCAGGGCCTGGATGTCGATCTCCGCCGTCAGCGTGTTGTCGACATAGCCGACGGTGGCCAGCCGGCCTTCGAAGGCCATGCAGCGAATGCAGGCCGCGAAGACCGAGCCGCCGACCGTGTTGACGACCAGGTCGGCACCGTGGCCGTCGCTGGCCTGCAGGACGGCCGCGTCGAAGTCGGGACCACGCGTTGCCAGGCCGACATCGAGACCGAGGGCCTTGAGCCGCGCCAGCTTGTCCGCCGAGCCCGACGTGCCGATGACCTTCGCGCCCAGCGCCTTGGCAGCCTGCAGTGCGGCGACGCCGACGCCCGAGGACACGCCGGTGATCAGCAGCCATTCGCCAGCCTTCAAACGACCTTGGGCGACCAGCATGTCGTGCACGACCAGGAAGGTCAGCGGCACCGCGGCTGCGGCCTGCATCGACAGACCGGGCGGCACCGGGATCGCCTCGCGCGCATCCATCAGCGCGAATTCGGCGAAGGCGCCGGGGCAGCGGCCCATCACGCGCTGGCCGACGTGCAAGCCGCCGACACCTGCGCCGATGGCGGCGATCTCGCCGGCGCCTTCGATGCCCGCGGGCTTGGACGCACCGGCCTTGATCAGTCCGCCGGGAATGAATTCGCCGCGATTCAGGCCCGCGGCATGCATCTTCACCAGCACCTGGCCCGGGCCGGCCACGGGCATCGGCGCGTCGCCCAGTCGCAACACGGCTTGCGTGCCTTCGACACGCAGCGAATAGGACTTCATGGGTGGGGGTTCCTCGCGGGGGACGTGTTCACTGCTCAGCGGCCCTTGAACTGCGGCTTGCGCTTGTCCATGAAGGCGCGGCGGCCTTCGGCGTAGTCCTCGCTTTCGAAGCAGCGCAGGATCAAATCCTGGCAGCGTTCGGCATCGAGTTCCGACGACGGCTTGAGCATTTCGCCGACGATGGTCTTGGCCGCGACGATGGTCAGCGGCGCGTTCTCGCCGATGCTCGACGTGTATTCGGCCAGCAAGGCGGGCAGGGCATCGGGCGCCGCGGTGCGCGACACCAGACCCAGGCGCTGGGCCTCGGCGGCGTCGATGCGTCGCGCGGTGTAGAACAAATCCTTGGCCGCGCCGACGCCGATCAGGTCGACCAGATTCTTCAACGCCGAATAGCGGTAGCCCAGGCCCAGCCGGGCAGCGGGAATCGAGAACACCGCGTCGCTGGCGGCGATGCGGATGTCGCAGCTGATCGCCACGTTGACGCCGCC
>JANMAP010000160.1:0-4924 GCA_031359905.1 Burkholderiales bacterium
CCCGCCGCGCCCGATGGCAATGGCCAGGTTTTCCTCGTCGACGACGACGTCCATGGCATGCGGTTCTTCGTTGACCACGATGCTCTGCACGTTGGCCGGGGCCAAAGCACCGATGACGAACTGCGCCGGGTCGTCAGACCACAGCACGATGTCGACGCGCTCGCCCGCCACTTCGTTGGTGACGGCGTTGACACGCGAACCACGCACGCCGACGCAGGTGCCGATGGGGTCGACCCGGCGGTCGTGGCTGACCACGGCAATCTTGGCGCGGCTGCCCGGGTCGCGGGCGCAACTCTTAATTTCCAGCAGGCCCTGTTCGATTTCCGGCACTTCCTGGGCGAACAGCTCGATCATGAACGCTGGCGCACTGCGCGACAAGATGATCTGCGCACCGCGCTGTGTCGGGTCGACGCCGAGGATCACCGCGCGCACGCGGTCCCCGGTGCGCAGGTTTTCCTTCGGGATCATCTCGCTGCGCTTCAAGCGCCCTTCGACGCGGCCGCTTTCGACAATGATGTCGCCCTTGTCCAGCCGCTTGACGGTGCCGACGAAGATCTTCTCGCCGCGCGACAGGAAGTCGTTGAGCAGCTGTTCGCGCTCGGCATCGCGGATCTTCTGCAGGATGACCTGCTTGGCGGCCTGCGCGCCGATGCGGCCGATCGGCACCGATTCGATGGCTTCTTCGATGTAGTCGCCTTCTTCGATGTCCGGGATCCGGTCGAGCGCGTCGGACAGCATCTCCTCGGAATCCGGGTTCTGCAAGCCGGCGACGTCCGGCACGACCAGCCAGCGGCGGAAGGTCTCGTAGTCCCCGGTTTCCTGGTCGACGGCAACGCGGATATCCCAGTCGGCACCGTGGAACTTCTTGCTCGCGGAGGCCAGCGCGGCCTCGACAGCGCCGAACACGACATCGCGGTCGACCGTCTTCTCGCGCGAGATGGCGTCCACCAGCATCAGCATTTCGCGATTCATCGCTTCCCTAGCCTCCATCAACCGCGGGCTGCACCATGGCGGCCGGCTGTTCGCCGGCCTTGGAACCACGCCGCCCCTTGAAATCCAGCACCGGCACCAGCCGGGCTTCGCGTACTTCGTCCAGCGCGAAGGCCAGGACCTGTCCATCTTTGCCGTCGTCGAGCAGCAGGCTCCAGCCGGTGGCCGGCGCCGCGGCGCGACCGAGCAGACCCTTGAAGACCTTGCGGCCCTGAAACGGCAGCTTCAGCGTGACGCTGACGGCCTGGCCGGCGAAACGCTCGTAGTCGGCTTCGCGGCGCAGCGGCCGGTCCAGACCCGGCGACGACACTTCGAGACGGGCGTAGTCGGCCCCCTCGACCTCGAGCACGTACTGCAGCTGTCGGGTGACGGCCTCGCAGTCCTCGACGGTCACGAACTCGCTCTCACCGCTTGGGTAGGCCTGCCCGGCAACGCGGTCGATGTAGACCCGCAACAGGCCACGCAGCGCCCGCTCGACGTCGACCAGTTCGTAGTGCAGGCCGAGCACGGTGCGTTCGATGGCTTCGCGCCAACCCAGGCCCAGCGCCGGCGGCAGTTCGCGCGGCGGCCGCACCGGCGGGCGGGAACCGCGCGTCGTGCCCGCCGGGCGGGCACGTCCAGCCGGCGCGCTGCTGTTGCCTGCGCGTCTGCTGCCCTGTGTCTTGCCCTGGAATCCGCTGCCGCCCAAACTGTGTCCGCCTGCTGTGCCCATGTCTCGATACCCGGGCTGGGCCGCTGGACCAACAATTCCAAGCTGGAACGCCCATTCGCGCTCGCCAGACGTGAAATCTGAACGGCACAAAGACGATCGAGCAAAAAAAATGGGCTGGAAGATTCCGCCCATGCAGCCTGACCCGGGAAAAGCGCATTATAGCCAGCCCTGACAAGCCGGGCAATGGCCGGCTCTCCATGCAGCGCGTGCGTGCCAGAATCCGGCGCCACTGAGACCACCGACCAGGACGAAGCAGCATGGGATTTCTCGCCGGCAAGCGCTTTCTGATCACGGGCCTGCTGTCCAACCGCTCGATCGCCTACGGCATCGCCCGCGCTTGCCGGGCCCAGGGGGCGGAACTGGCCTTCAGTTATGTCGGCGAGCGGTTTCGCGAACGCACCGTCGACTTCGCGCGCGAATTCGATTCCGACCTGATTTTCGATTGCGATGTCGCCGACGACGCGCAGATCAGCGGGCTGTTCGAGCAACTTGCGCGTGCCTGGCCGCAGTTCGACGGCTTCGTGCATTCGATCGGCTTCGCGCCGCGCGAGGCGATTGCCGGCGACTTCGTCGACGGCCTGTCGCGCGAAGGCTTCCGCATTGCCCACGAAATCTCGGCCTACAGCTTCCCGGCCCTGGCCAAGGCCGCCCTGCCCTACCTGCGGCCGAAGTCGGCGCTGCTGACGCTGACCTACCTGGGCGCGGAGCGCGCCGTGCCCAGCTACAACACCATGGGCCTGGCCAAGGCGGCGCTGGAGGCCAGCGTTCGTTATCTGGCGGCCAGCCTCGGGCCGAAGCAGATCCGCGTCAATGGCATCTCGGCCGGGCCGATCAAGACACTGGCCGCCTCGGGCATCAAGGGCTTCGGCAAGATGCTCGAAGTCGTCGGCGCGCAATCGCCACTCGGCCGCAACGTGACGATCGACGATGTCGGCAATGTCGCCGCCTTCCTGCTGTCCGACCTGGCGGCCGGCGTCACCGCCGAGATCACCTACGTCGACGGCGGATTCAGCAAGGTGATGGGGCTGCCCGCCGACGTGGCCTGACCGGGGCGCAGTTTCAGGCCGCGTTGCCGACGCAGTCGACGTAGTAGCGCCGCGCCGAGCCCGGCGTGTCGTCCTCGACCAGGCCATGCACGTCGGTGTCGAAGCCCGGGAAGGCCGCGTTGAATTCACGCGTGAAGCGCAGGTAGTCGACGATCTTCTTGTTGAAGCGCTCGCCCGGGATCAGCAGCGGGATGCCCGGCGGGTACGGCGTCAGCAACGCGGTGGTGATGCGGCCTTCGAGGTCGTCGATGCCGACGCGTTCGGTCTTGCGGTGGGCGATGTAGGCGAAGGCATCGCTGGGCTTCATCGCCGGCTGGATGTCGGACAGGTACATCTCGGTCACCAGGCGCGCGATGTCGCCCTTGGCGTACAGCGCGTGGATGGCCTGGCACAGGTCCTTCAGGCCCATGCGCTCGTAGCGCGGGTGGGCGGCGCAGAACTCGGGCAGGATGCGCCACATCGGCGCGTTTTTGTCGTAGTCGTCCTTGAACTGCTGCAAGGCCGTCAACAGCGTGTTCCAGCGGCCCTTCGTGATGCCGATGGTGAACATGATGAAGAACGAGTACAGGCCCGTCTTCTCGACCACCACGCCATGCTCGGCGAGGAACTTGGTGACGATGCTGGCCGGAATGCCGGTCGACGCGAACTGCCCGGACATGCCCAGCCCCGGCGTGATGATCGTGCACTTGATCGGGTCGAGCAGGTTGAAGCCGTCGGCCAGATCGCCGAAGCCGTGCCACGGGTCGCCGGCCTCGAGGATCCAGTCGCGGCTGTGGCCAATGCCCTCAGCGGTCAGTTGGTCCGGACCCCAGACGGTGAACCACCAGTCCTGGTCACCGAATTCCTGCTCGACCTTGCGCATCGCACGGCGGAAGTCGAGTGATTCCTGGATGCTTTCCTCGACCAGGGCCGGCCCGCCCGGGGCTTCCATCATCGCCGCGGCGACATCGCAGCTAGCGATGATCGCGTACTGCGGGCTGGTGCTGGTGTGCATCAGGTAGGCCTCGTTGAAGAGGTGCCTGTCCAGCTTGCGTTCCTGCGCGTCTTGCACCAACACCTGCGATGCCTGGCTGAGGCCGGCGAGCAGTTTGTGCGTGCTCTGCGTGGCGAAAACCAGCTGGTCACGCGGCCGCGGCCGCTTGCGACCCATCGCGTGGAAGGTGCCGTAGAAGGTGTGGAAGGCCGCGTGTGGCAGCCAGGCCTCGTCGAAGTGCAGCGTGTCGATGTAGCCGTCGAGCGCGTGCTTGATCGTCTCGGTGTTGTAGAGCACGCCGTCGTAGGTGCTCTGGGTCAGCGTCAGGATGCGCGGGCGCACCGTCGCCGGGTCGACATGCGCGAGCAGCGGGTTGGCGGCAATCTTGGCGCGGATGGCCGCGGGCGAGAACTCGCTTTGCGGGATCGGCCCGATGATCCCGTAGTGGTTGCGCGTCGGCGTCAGGAACACCGGCACCGCGCCGGTCATGATGATCGAGTGCAGGATGCTCTTGTGGCAATTGCGGTCGACGACGACCACGTCGCCCGGCGCCACGGTGTGGTGCCAGACCATCTTGTTGCTGGTGCTCGTGCCGTTGGTGACGAAGAAGCAGTGGTCGGCATTGAAGATCCGCGCCGCATTGCGTTCACTGGCCGCCACCGGCCCGGTGTGGTCGAGCAGCTGGCCGAGCTCTTCGACAGCGTTGCAGACGTCGGCGCGCAGCATGTTCTCGCCGAAGAACTGGTGGAACATCTGGCCCACCGGGCTCTTCAGAAAGGCCACGCCGCCGCTGTGTCCCGGGCAATGCCACGAATACGAGCCGTCCTGGGCGTAGTCCATCAGCGCCTTGAAGAACGGCGGCGCCAGACCATCGAGATAGCTCTTCGCCTCGCGGATGATGTGCCGGGCGACAAACTCCGGCGTGTCCTCGAACATGTGGATGAAGCCGTGGAGTTCGCGCAGCACGTCGTTGGGGATGTGCTGGCTGGTGCGCGTCTCGCCGTAGATGTAGATCGGGATCTCGGCGTTCTTGAAGCGGATCTCCTGGATGAACTTGCGCAGGTTCAGCACCGCCGGGTCGAGCTCGGGGCCGGGCGTGAACTCCTCGTCGTCGATGCTGAGGATGAAGGCGCTGGCGCGGCTTTGCTGCTGCGCGAACTGGCTCAGGTCGCCATAGCTGGTGGCGCCGAGGATCTCGAAGCC
>JANMAP010000211.1:0-5013 GCA_031359905.1 Burkholderiales bacterium
ACGCGGGCACCCCGACCTTGCGGGCCGATGCCGCCCAGCTTCAAAACGAAGGAACCTGTCCGTGAACAGCTTTGTCCTGGCCTATGTCGGCGGCATCGTCGGCGCCGTCCTGATGGACATCACCGAGACGCTCGCCGCCCGTGTCGGCCTGACCAGCGGCGTCAGCGTCGCCCTGGTCGGCCGCTGGGCGCTGGGCCTGCTGCGCGGGCAATGGGCCCATGCCGACATCGCCCGCTCTCCGGCACGGCCGGGCGAGGTGCGGACGGGCTGGGCGTTTCACTTTCTCGTCGGCGGCGGCGGGGTCGCGCTGCTGTACGCGGCCTTCGTCCATGCCACAGGCTTCAACGTGCCCACGCATCACCTCTGGGGTGGTGTGATCTTCGGTGCGGCGACTTCTGCGCTGCCCTGGCTGCTGCTGCTGCCGGCCTTCGGCTGGGGCTGGTTCGGGCGGCGTGGTCCGCGCGGGTCCAACGCCCTGCTGGCCAGCATGGTCTCGCACATTCCCTACGGGCTTGGCGTCGGGGTCGTGATGGCGCTGGGCCCGCGCCTCTAGCGGTTTGGCGTTGACCACGCTGGCCCTAGAGTTGCGTCGGCGGGGACCAGACTCTCGTCGCACCCCTGCCCCTCATGTACCTCTCTTCGACGCGCACCGACGAGTTGTGGCCCGACACGCTGAAAGGCGCGCTGCGCGCCACCGCCATCGCCGCCGTCTTCCTGGCCCTCGCGGCGACGCTGCTGTACGTGCTGTCCCCCGGGCTCGACACCTGGCCCCGGCTGCTGGTGTTCCACGAGTCCGTGGGCCTGACGATGGTGGCTTGCGTGCTGCTGCTGCGGCACATGCATGCTTTCGCGCGATTCAAGTCGATCAGCCGCTGGCTCCTCACCGGGGTGATTGCCATTCCGACCGGCTTCTTCGTCGGGCACCAGCTGGCCTTTCTGTTGCTGGGCGAGCCGCTGCGCATGGTCGGGTACCTGAGCGTCAGCCTGATCCCGATCCTCTTCACCGTGGTGGTGGGTGGCCTGGGCCTGCACTCGTTTGCGACGCGCGAGCAGCTCGCGCGGGAAGCCGCCGCGCGATCGGAGGCGCAACGCCTGGCGGTCGAGTCCCAGTTGCGCCTGCTGCGGGCCCAACTGGAACCGCACATGCTCTTCAACACGCTGGCCAACCAGCGCTCGCAGGTGCGCGAGGACGCCGATCGGGCGGAGTCGATGATCGACCAGTTGATCGTGTACCTGCGCAGTGCCCTGGCCGCGTCGCAGACGGAATCGGTGGCCTTGGGTCGGGAGTTCGTGCAGTTGCGCGCCTACCTGGACATCATGGCGCTGCGCATGGGGCCGCGCCTGTCCTTCCGGCTGGAACTGCCGGCCGACCTGGAGGCCACGCAGGTCCCGCCCATGCTGCTGCAGCCGCTGGTGGAAAACGCGATCAAGCACGGGCTGGAGCCCAAGGTCGGCCCGGGCAGCATCGAGGTGGTCGCGCGTGCGGTCGCCCCGGGCAACGATAACCGCATCAACGACAGCGGCCACGGGCAGCCCGCGGACGAGGACGAAGAAGCGGCTGCCCGCGCCGCCGGCAGCCGCAATGGCCTGCACCAAGTGCGCGACCGGCTGCAGGCGGTCTACGGCCCGGCCGCGCGGCTCAGCCTGGAACGGCGCCAACCTCACGGTGTGAGCGCCGTCGTGTTGATCCCCGTCTGACTCGGCGCCCACCCGCGCTGGCCCTTTTCACCGTTGTCATCCACCTGTCGAGAAAGCCGACCATGACCCTGGCTGCCGCACCCACTGGCGTCATCGCCGAGGACGAACCGGTCCTGGCGCGCACCTTGACCCGCCTGTTGGCACAGGTGTGGCCCGAGCTTCGCATCGTCGGCGTCGCGGAAGACGGCCTGCGGGCGACCGAGCTGGGGCTGGCGCATGTCCCCGACGTGATGTTCCTGGACATCAAGATGCCCGGTCGCACCGGTCTGGAGGTGGCCGAGGCCGTCGCCGACGACTGGCCCGACGACCGGGCTGAACCGCTCTTCGTTTTCGTCACGGCCTACGACAGCTTCGCCGTGTCGGCCTTCGAGCGCGCTGCGGTCGACTACGTGCTCAAGCCCGCCACGGCCGAACGCCTGCAGCAGACCGTGGGGCGGCTGAAGGCGCGGCTGGCGGGACGCACCGCGTCGCCCGATGCGGGCGACCGGGCCGCGCTGATGCGGCGGGTGCAGTCGATCGCGGCACCGCAAACCGAACCCGGCGAGCGCATCAAGGTCATCCGTGCCGGCGTGGGCAATACCGTGCGCATGATCCCGCTCGCCGAGGTGGTCTGCTTCGAGGCGACGGAGAAGTACGTGAACGTCGTGACGCCCTCCGGCGAGGCGCTGGTGCGCATGAGCCTGCGCGAGCTGATGTTGCGCATCGACTCGACCGACTTCATCCAGGTTCATCGCAGCGTGATGGTCAACGCAAACGCCATCCTGAGCGCGACGCGCGACGAGAACGGGCACTACAGCCTGGCCGTGCGTGGCTTGCAGCGGCCGTTGAAGGTGAGCCGCGCCTTCGGCCACCTGTTCCGGCCGATGTAGCTGGCAGGCCGAGGCGCGCGACGGCAACCGCTCGGTCGACCCGTTCGACCACTGCAGGACGTCAGCGCACCACTGATCGCTCGTCGCTGTCGCACGACCCGGCGCGGTCCGACAGTGCATCCCACCCGTTGCCCCATCGGCTGACGGGCCGGACCCCTTCGACATCCGAGCACCCCTTCAGGAGCCATCCATGACCCGCTTTCTCACCACTGCACTCTCGCTGGCCGCACTCGTCGCCACTGCCGGCTGCATGTCAGCGCCGAAGGACCTCGATCTGGCGCTGACGCGGCCGAGCGTTGACAACAAGTACGTCGTCACGCTGCAGCCGCCTGCCAGGCCGGCGGCCATCAACCAGTTGCATGCCTGGCAGGTGTTGCTTGCGTCGCCCACCGGCGCGCCGGTGCCGAACGCCCGCATCAAGGTCGACGGCGGCATGCCGCAGCACGGCCACGGCCTGCCCACGCGGCCGCAGGTGACGCGCGAGCTGCCCGGCGGCGCCTACCTGATCGAGGGCATGAAATTCAGCATGACCGGCTGGTGGGAGATCAAGCTCGCGATCGACGGCCCTGGGGGCGCCGATCGGGTGACCTTCAACACCGTCGTCGCCGAAGCCGGCGCGAGCCGCTGAGCGGTCTGTTCGACCACCCGAGGAGACGACGATGCGCAGAGCCGATTCGATGGTCTGGATGCTCGCCAGCGCCGCTGCAGCGCTGTGCGCGGCGCTCACCGTCACGCTGGCCGATGCCAGCGATCAGCAGCCTGCAGCCGGTGCGGTGCGCTGGAGCGCCGACGAGAAGGCCGTGCTGGCCTCCCTCAGCCTCAAGCGGCTGCCGCCGGTGCCGGTGGACCCCTCCAACGCGGTTGAACAGCGGCCCGCCGCCATCGAGCTGGGCCGGCGCCTCTTCAACGACACCCGCCTCAGCCGCAACGGCGCCGTGTCGTGCGCCACTTGCCATGATCCGGCCAAGCAGTTCCAGGACGGCCTGGCGGTCAGCCAGGGCTTGGGCACGGGCTCGCGCCGCGCCATGCCCATCGTCGGCGCTGGCCACAGCCCGTGGCTGTTCTGGGACGGCCGCAAGGACAGCCTGTGGTCGCAGGCGCTCGGCCCGCTCGAGGATGCCGTGGAGCACGGGACCAACCGCACCCGGGTGGCGCACCTGGTGGCCGCAAACCACCGCCGCGACTATGAGGCGCTGTTCGGGGCTTTGCCGCGACTCGACGGACTGCCGGACGACGCCGGCCCCAAGAGCAGCGCGGCCGAGCAGGCGGCGTGGGCAGCGATCGACACGCGCCGCCGCGAGGAGGTGTCGCGTGTGTTCGCGAACATCGGCAAGGCCATCGCGGCGTACGAGAAGTCGCTGCAGCACGCGCCGACGCGGCTGGACGGCACCATCGACACGGTGCTGCGCGGCGACGCAGCAGCGCGCGGCTCGTTGCGGGCAGACGAGGCGCGCGGCCTGCGCCTCTTCATCGGCAAGGCGCAATGCGTCAGCTGCCACAACGGGCCCTTGTTCAGCGACCAGCAGTTCCACAACACGGGCGTGCCGCCACGCGAACCCGCCCGGCCCGACCACGGGCGGGCCGCGGCGACGGCGACCGTCCGCGGCGACGAGTTCAACTGTCTGGGGCCGTTCAGCGACGCCCGGCCAGAGCAGTGCCAGGAGCTGCGTTTCATGGTGACCGATGACCCGGCGCTGGAAGGTGCGTTCAAGACGCCGGGGCTGCGCGGCGTTGCCGACCGGGCGCCGTACATGCACGCCGGGCAGTTCGCCACGCTGGAACAGGTCGTACGCCACTATGTCGCCGCGCCGCATGCCGCGGTGGGGCATTCGGAACTGACGCACCGGCACGCCGGCGCCGCGCCCCCGAAGCATGCCGAGCGGGCGCCGATCGAACTGAGCGACGCCGAGATCGCTGACCTGGTGAGCTTTCTCGGCACGCTGAGTGCAGACCGACCGTCCGACATACCGACCCACGCATCGGGGCCGCCATCGCCATGGTCCCCTTCGCGGCCGACTTCGATCCCGAGTCGTTGCGCCAGCCGGTCGTCCCTTTGGGTCTGGTGATCGCCGACCAAGACGTCAACCAGATTCCCCGCTTTCACGTGGAAGCCGTTCGAGCGGCATGCGAGCCGCGGTGCCAGGTGGTGATGCGTCTGGCCGAAGGGGGGCACGGGGCCATGCTGTCGCCTCTGCCGCCCCTCGAGCCCGGCAGCGTCGCCGACCGGCTTCTCGGCGACCCCCCGCGCTTCGATCGCGCGGCCGCACTCCCGCAGTTGCATGCCGCCGTCGCCGAGTTCTTCGTACAACGTCTCGGGCCGGCGAGGTAGCGCTTCCTGCTGAACGCGGGCATTGCGCGGCGGAGGGGCCAGAGGCGTTCTCGGTCGGGTGGTCTCATGAACATCGCGGCTCAAGGCACGATGATGGATCGAGCAGGGTTAAATTCC
>JANMAP010000260.1:0-2770 GCA_031359905.1 Burkholderiales bacterium
ACGCCGATGAACCACAGGCCGGCGGCCATCGGGATGCCGTAGGTCAGGTTGACGACCAGCTGCATCGTCAGGTACTTGCTGATGCGGCGACCGGCTTCGTCCATCGCGTCGGTCGAACGGTGCAGGCTGCCGCCGAGCAGGCGCAACAGCCGGTCGCGCAAGTCGTCGCGGTCCAGCAGCACGAGAAACAGGAACACGAGCACGATGCTGGCCGTGGCCAGCGGCCCGATGGCGGCCCCGATCCAGGCCAGTGCGTTCTCGAACGGGCTCGGCGGCGTCGGATCGATGCGCACGCGCTGCACGGCCGGCGGCTGCGCGCGCCGCTTGGCGCCGGCCTCTGGCGTGTCTTCGACGGCGGCTTTCTCTACCTCCTGCTTGACGACATTCAGCGTTTCCACCGCCCCGTCGAACATCCCCGGCCCGAGCGCGGCAGCGCGAAGATCACGCAATTTCTTGCGGATGGTGGACTGGTAGGTCGGCAGCTGCTGGCTCAGCGAAGACACCTGGTGGCCCAGCGCGACGCCGCCCAGCACCACGCCCCCGAGCGACAGCGTGACCACCACCGTCACTGCCGCGAGCAACGGCAGCCCGAGCCGCTTGAGCCAGGCCACCAGCGGGTGCAGCACGAAACCCAGCAACAGCGCCAGGGCCAGCGGTATCAGGATCTCGCGGCCGAAATACAGCGCAGCGATGATGACCGCCGCGGTCGTCAGGCCCACGAGGAGCCTGATCTCCGGGATCAGGGCCGCGAAGGCTTCGCTGGGCCGTTCGGCACTTGATGAAGAGGTTGATTCGCCCGACGGCGACCCGGCTTTGCTGAGGGGGTCGGCAACCGCATCCGGCGCATGGAGGGCACTGCTGGCAGCCACGGGCTCGGGCGTCGTCATCACGGTCATCCTCAGGGCTGGGGCTTTATCCCAGCCCAGGCGATCTTCTGAGCTTGCGAATCAACCGCGCAACAACACGGGCTCCGTTCGCGGCGTGAGGATCAGCGCGGGCTGGCGCTGGCCAACAGCGAGCCATTTTGAGCGCTCGGCGCCCCGCGCGGGGCGCAACAAGCTGCCGTCTCTGACCACATAAAGACCCGCGCGCTGCGCCTCGCGGAAGGTTTCGCCGCGCTTGACCTGTGATTGCACCAGGTAGCCGAAGACCGTCAGCAAGCCAAAACAGAGCATGACCCCCGCAACGATCAGCGCCGTGCGCGGCGTCTGCCAAGACGTCCCGCTGTTCAGGGTGCGCGAGGAGGTATGGGCTGATGTCATGTGGATCTCTGTGAGGACGTTGGGGCTCTGTTGCAGTGAATGTGACAGCCGGCACGCGCGCGGGGCATCGGCCGCCGGCGCGAGGCCGTGTAGGACACGTCCCGAGCTGATCGACGCCGACCCGGGCGCAGCGCGCGAGGCGTTGTTTGGCGACCTCAACTCGATGACTGGCCCGACAGCGACGGTCAGCGCTGGACCTGGCGCTCGGGCCGTCCGGCTGACCAGCGATACTACGAATGGGCCGGGACATCACGGCTCTCTTTTGCCTTCTCGGAGCGGTACATGCAAAACGACAAAGGCCTGGCAACCGTTCTACGCCAGCATGAGGGAAAGGTCCTACAGGACTGGACGGGCGCCCTGCAGGAAGTACGGCGCCACGGCGCCCCTGGCAGTGACCGCGATGGGCACGCCCAGGCACGCGGGTTTCTCGCCGCCTTTTCAACTGCCATCCTGCGTTCCAGCGACGCCGATTTGATCGGCGACGACTGGGACAACGTGCGCGCTTTGCTCGCCGAGCTGTCGCGCGACCGGGCGATTGCCGGCTTCAGCCCCAGCGAAACCGCCACGTTCGTCTTCTCACTGAAGCAACCCCTGTTCGTGGCGTTGCGCGAGACGCTGGCCGATGACCCGAAGCGGCTGAGTGATGAGCTTTGGGCCGTCTCCCTCATCCTCGACAAGCTGGGCCTCTTCAGCATCGAGGCCTACCAGAAGGGCCGCGAAGAAGTGATCGAGCGGCAGCACCAGGAACTGCTCGACCTGTCGACGCCGGTGGTTGAACTTTGGCAAGGCATCCTGGCCTTGCCGCTGATCGGCACGCTGGACAGCGAACGCACGCAGATCGTGATGGAGAGCCTGCTCGAAGCCATCGTCGAGAAGGAGGCCACGGTCGCCATTCTCGACATCACCGGCGTGCCCACCGTCGATACGCTGGTTGCCCAGCACTTGATGAAGACGGTGGCGGCCGCCAGGCTGATGGGGGCCGAGTGCATCATCAGCGGCATCCGCCCGCAGATCGCGCAGACCATCGTCCACCTTGGCGTCAACCTCGAGGGTGTGATCACCAAGGCCACGTTGGCCGGGGCGCTGCAAGCGGCGCTGCGCAAGACCGGGCAGAGCGTGCAGCGCGCCGAGCCGGCCAACGCCGGCAGCTGAAAGCCGCGCCCGGTGGACCACATCCCCATCCTCAAGGTCGACAACTTTCTGCTGGTCACCATCCAGGTCGAATTGCACGACGACCTCGCGATGAGCCTGCAGGACGACCTGACGCAAAAGCTGCTGAAGACGAATTCGCACGGCGTGCTGATCGACATCTCGGCGCTGGAGATCGTCGATTCGTACATCGGCCGCATGCTGTCGCAGATCTCGGCCATCGTCGGCATCATGGACGCCACCATGGTGCTGGTAGGCATGCGGCCGGCCGTGGCCATCACGCTGGTCGAACTCGGCATGACCATCCCCAGCGTGCGAACGGCGCTCAACGTCGACAAGGGCCTGGCCCTGCTGCGGCG
>JANMAP010000282.1:0-7283 GCA_031359905.1 Burkholderiales bacterium
GTTTCAGCAAGCGCGCCAGTCGCTTCAGGTGCGGTTCGGAGGCCGCCGCGCAGGCCGCCTCGATCGCTTCGTAGTGCGCGAGCAGGGCGCGCCCCAGTGCCGTCAGCGTGGCACCGCCGCCGCCGCTTCCACCGGCGCTGCTGGCGATGACCTCGGCGCCGCACGCCCGGCGAACCTCGTCGAGCAGCGTCCAGGCCCGCTTGTAGCCGATGCCGCTGGCACGTGCGGCCGCGGAAATCGAGCCCGTCTTCTGCACCGCGCGAAGCAGGTCGATCTTGCCCGGGCCGATCAGCAACGCCGCGCCAAGGAACAACCGGGGGCGGATGATCCGCGGGAGCACCTTGCCCGGCCGGCGGGGCCCGGCGCTTGTCTCGTTCATGCGTCGACCTTCCTGTCGTGGGTTCGCACTTCAGCTGTCCATGGCGGCCACCGCCCACCTCGCCGCATCAGTCCGGAGCAGCCGAGCGGCCGCCGCAGAACACGGCATTGCCGGGCCGCTGGCGGCGCCCGATGGGCGAGGCGTCCAAGGCGCTTCGGGGGATTCACGTCGCATCCATGTCGCGGCGCTTGTGCAGTGGCTTGCGACATCAGTGCCGATGACCGTGGTGCTCGTCGGGCACGTGCGCATGGGTATGCCGCGACAGCGCATGCCGGTGCGCGTGACTGTGCGTGCCGGCGGGCGGCGGGGCGTGCGCATGCGTGTGATGACCGTCGTCATGGACATGGGCATGTTCGTGCTCTTCCTCGTCGTGCGCGTGTTCGTGGCCATGGCTTTCCGCCAGATGCAGCACGATGCCGGCGGCCATCAGCAGCGCACCGGCGAGCATCCACAGGCTGGCCCCGCGTTCGCCGAGGATGAAGGCGAGCAGCGCGCCGACGAACGGCGCGAAGGCGAACACCGAGCCGGTGCGCGCAGCGCCGAAGGCGCGCTGGGCGAGCAAGTAAAAGCGCAGGCTCAGGCCATAGCCCGTCGCGCCGACCGCCAGCAGCGCCAGCGCCGGCCACAGCGCGGGCAGCCGTTCGCCGAGGGCCAATGCGACCAGCGTCGTGGCGATGGCGCCGAGCCCGCCCTTGAGCATCACCACCTGGCCCGGGTCGCGGTCGGCCACCGCGCGCGACAGGCTGTTGTCCACGCCCCAGGCCGCCGTGGCCGCCATCACGGCCAACAGCCCGAGCAGCTGGCTGGCGCCGCCGCTGCCGGCCGTCGCGCGGTCGAGCACCAGCGCCATGCCCCCCGCCGTCAGCAGCCCCATCGCCAGGACGACGCGCCGGTCGAGTGTCTCGTGGTACCACAGCCGGGCCAGCACGGCCGTGAACACCGCTTCCAGCGTCAGCATCAGCGAGGCACCGGCGCCGCTGGTGCGCTGCAGCCCCCACGCCAGCGCGACCGGGCCGATCACCGCGCCGAACAGCGCCATCAGCACCAGTTGCCGGGCGTCGCTGCGCCGCACCCGGGCTTCACGTTCGACCGGCCGGCGCAGCAGCAGGCCGACCAGGGCTGCGCCGGCATAGAGCAGCGCGGCGGTCGCGAAGCTGCCGATGCCGACGCCAAAGCGCTGCACCAGGGGCGTGCTGACGCCGAACAGCAGCGCGGCCGTCAGGGCCAGCAGGCCCCCGCGCAGCGCTGGCCAGCGGCTCGCGCCGGACATGGTCATCGGCGCCTCGTTCACTGAACCCTGGCCGCCGCCGACGCGGCCGTCGACAGGGGTCTTCCGGCCGGGCTGCACGAGCACGATGTGCAGGTCATCGGCGCCATCGACTTGTGCGCATCGGTGCCGGCGGCGGCCGGGGCGGGTTCTCTGTCGCGACGGTTCATCGGGTGCTGCGGCGCACGGACCGTCCGGTGCCGGCGATCCTGCAGAAGTTGGTTGTTCAGCGGGACTTGTTCCAGCGGATTCTGACGCTGCCGATCATCGAAGCGCCGGCGCGGGTGAACGCGTCGAGCGCCTGCGCACCCATGGGGCCGGGCGACATCGTCATCGCAAGCAGCCGGCCACGGCAAAACCAGTGTTGTGAGATCGACGCCGCGCCGACGACTCAACCGATGCCGGCGGGTGGCCGCCTTGTTCAGTGAGATCGGCACTCCAGGAGAGTCGAGATGATGTCCCCCTGGTGGTCTTCGCGCATGCTCCCGCGTCGCGTCATCCAGCGATGTTGCGCCCTGGTCACCCTGCTCGCCACAGTCGGCCTGTCGGCATGCAGCACCTTGCCGCCGCGCAGTGGCAGTGCTGCGCTGCGCAGTCAGGCGGTGCCGCTGTCGACGCAAACGCCGCTGGGCCGCCTGGCGACAGCGACGGTTCTGTCCGCCGCGAACGACGACGCAGACCTCACGTCGTCCATGCCCGGCGGGCGCAGCGGCTTCCGTCTGCTGCCGCTGGGAACGGTGTCCCTGGACGCGCGCCTGCAGCTGGTGCGGCGGGCGCAGGACACGCTCGACCTGCAGTACTACCACTTCGCTGCCGACAGCACCGGCCGCGCCCTGATGCGCGCGTTGCGCGACGCCGCTGCGCGGGGGGTGCGCGTGCGCCTGCTGATCGACGACCTGTACACCGGCGGGCACGACGCGCTGTGGGCCGGCCTGGCAGCGCACCCGCAAATCGAGGTGCGTTTGTTCAACCCCTTCATCGCGGCGCGCGGTGGCGGGCCGCTGGCACGCTTCGCTGCCGCGCCCTGGCAGTGGGGCCGCATCAACCACCGCATGCACAACAAGCTGTTCGTCGCCGACGGCGCACTGGCCGTGTTCGGCGGGCGCAACGTGGCCGACGAGTACTACCTGAAGAGCGACGCGGACAACTTCATCGATGTCGACGTCCTCGCCGTGGGCGCCGTGGTGCCCGACCTGCAGGCGCAGTTCGATCGCTACTGGAACGCGCCGACCGCCTACCCGCTGCACAGCATCGTCGCCCAGCCGGCAGATGACATCGAGGCCGCCGCGCTGCGCGTGGCGTTCGACGAGGCGACCGCGCCGGCGCGCGCCGCGCTGGCCATGCCCGACCTGCTGCCGCCGCGCGACGTGCTCGGCCAGCCGCCGATCGGCAGGCAGCTCGACGACGGCCGGTTGACGCTGCTGTGGGGCCGGGCGCAGGTGCTGGCCGACGACCCGCAAAAGCCGTTTCAGGGGGCGCCGGGCGGGGAGCTGATGAACAGCAGCGTGACCCACGCCGTCTACGCCTCGATGCAGGCGGCGCAGCATGAGGTCGTCGCCTCGTCGCCCTATTTCGTGCCGGGCCGCGTCGGCCTGGACTTGCTGACGGCGCTGCGCAGCCGTGGCGTGCAGATCCGCGTGCTCACCAACTCGCTGGCGTCGACCGACGAGCCTGTCGTTCATCTGGCCTACACGCGCTATCGCCCGGGCCTGCTGGCGGCCGGCGTGCAGCTGTACGAATTGAGCCAGCGGCGGGTCAAGGACAACATGCTGATGTTCCTTTTCGGCGCGTCGCTGGGCCGCTTGCACGCCAAGACGGTGGTCATCGACCGGCGGCGGACCTACATCGGATCGATGAACCTGGACCCGCGCTCGGCCACGCTGAACACCGAACTCGGCGCGCTCATCGACAGCCCGGCGCTGGCCGCGCAGGCGCTGGCACTGATCGAGATCGACCGACTGCATTCGGCCTACGCTCTGCGGCTGGACGACGCCGGCGGCTGCTGCCGGTGGGTGCTGCCCGACAGCGACGGCAGCCTGGTGCTGACGACCGAGCCCGACGCGCCCTGGTGGCTGCGCTGGCTCGGGGGCTGGCTGCAGCCGCTGGTGCCCGAAGACCATCTGTGATCCCTGAGGACATCAGTAATGTCGCGGCCCGGCGGCCGACAACTGTCACGCGCCCGGACTCTCCGGGCAGCGACAACCGCACAGGAGACTCACCATGAACCGCACACGCATCGTCAGCACACTGGCCGGCGCCTTGTTCCTCGGCTTGACCGGCCTGTCCCAAGCCCAGACGGCCGGTCAGACCCGCAGCGAAGTCAAGATGGACCGCGACACCTTTCTGAGCATGCACCGCTTCGACGAGCAGAGCAGCCAGTGGGTGTTGAAGTCCGACATGGTCATGCCGGCCGGCGTGCTGCCGCGCGCCGAGGTGGTGGCGATGCGCGACAAGTTCCTGCGCATGCACACCTGGAACGAAGCCAGCTCGCAGTGGATTCCCGTGGGCGGCGTGCCGCGCGACATGAGCAAGCTCAGCCGTGCGCAGGTCAAGGCCGACACGGAGCGTTTCCTGAAGACGCACCGCTTCGACGAGGCGGCCAGCAACTGGGTCGCCAAGTAGGCTGACTGGGCGGGCGCCGGCCAGCGGCCCGGTGAACCGCCCCGGTTTTTAAGGAGGGTCCAATCTTTGCGGCGGCGTCCGCCTGGGGGCCGACACCGAGGGCGCGCTGTCAGCGACGACGCGTTCGCACAGGGCCGCCGGGCCAGCCCACTGCATTGCAGGCGCGGTGTCTACGAAGAGCGCGGCGGGCTCCCGTGGCGCTCGAACCAGACGGCGATTGCCGCCCCGGCCACCACGCCAGCGGCGAGTGCGAACCAGGTGAGCGCGTAGACGAGGTGGTTGTCGGCAAACGCGACGACGGTCAGCCCACCGACCGGCGCGTCGGCATCCAGGGTCGCGTCGGCGTCGACGAAGTACGGCGCCGCAACAGTCAGGTCGCGTGCAGCGGAGATCGCTTCGACGTCGCGCGAGAACCAGCGGTCGTCAGCCGGTGCGTTGCGGCGCAGGAAGCCCCCGCCCGGCTCGCTGACGCGCAGCAGACCGGTCACCATCACCGGCCCCGGCACCTGGCCGGCCGCGCGCTGCGCCGGGTCGCGGCGCTGCGGCGGCACGAAGCCGCGGTTGACGAGCACCACGCTGCCGTCGTCGCGGCGCAGCGGCGTCAGCACCCAGGCGCCGGCGCCGAGTTCGGTCACCGCCTGCACCAGGGTCTCGCGGCCGTGATCGAAGTTTCCGCGCAGCACCACGCGGCGGTACTCGTGCGTCGCCGCGCGCACCTGCGGCCATTCGGTGCGCCCCGGCGCCGGCACCGGGGCTGCATGGACGCGCTGCGCCACGCGCTCGACGAGCGCATGTTTCCAGGTGCGGCGATCGAGCTGCCAGAGCCCGAGCGCGACAAAGCCTGTGAACGCGGCCAGCGCTACGGCGCCGAGCAGAACGCGCCGCCCGGCGCGCGCGGTCAAGGCGCGACGCGCATCTGCGCCGGGGTCGGCGGCATCATGTTCGTCTTCAGGTGGAACATGATCCACAGCGACCCGCTGAGCGTGATGACGACGAGCACGATCGTGAACATCAGCGCCATCAGCGACCAGCCGTCTTCGGCCTTCGGCGTCATGTGCAGGAAATAGATCATGTGCACGACGATCTGCACCGCCGCGAAGGCGAGGATCACGGTGATCGTCCAGCCCGGGCTCGGGATCGCGCGCGTCATCACGATCCAAAACGGAATCGCGGTCAGGATCACCGCGAGCACGAAGCCGGTGACGTACTCGCCGAGCGAGACATGCATGCCGCCCAGGCCGTCGTCGTCGTGGTCGCCGTGATCGCCGTTGTGGTCGCCATGGTGTTTGGTGGGGTGTTCCGCGTGGACATGCGTGCTCATGGCAGCGATCCCATCAGGTAGACGAAAGTGAACACGCCGATCCACACCACGTCCAGGAAGTGCCAGAACATCGACAGGCACATCAGCCGCCGGCGGTTGGCGCCGATCAGGCCGCCGCGGCCCAGCTGCACCATCAGCACCAGCAGCCAGACGATGCCGAAAGTGACGTGCAAGCCGTGCGTGCCGACGAGCGCGAAGAACGACGACAGGAAGGCGCTGCGTTGCGGGCCGGCCCCTTCGTGGATGAAGTGTGCGAACTCGTACAGCTCGATGCCGACGAATCCGGCACCGAGCAGCCCGGTGACCAGCAGCCAGAACTGCGTGCCCCCGAGCTTGCGGTCCTGCATCTGCAGCACCGCCAAGCCATAGGTGATCGACGACAGCAGCAAAAGCCCGGTGTTGGCCGCGACCAGCTTGAGATCGAACAACTGGGCGCCGGTGGGGCCGCCGGCGTAGTTGCGGCCCAGCACGCCGTAGGCGGCGAACAGGCACGCGAACACCAGGCAGTCGCTCATCAGGTAGAGCCAGAACCCGAGCAGCGTGCCGTTCTGCGGGTGCCACGCGTCGGTGACGTAGAAGGCCGGCGCGCCGCCGCCAGCGCCGGCGGGCAGTGTGGCTGCCTTGTCGACATTAGACATGGCCGGCTGCTCCTGCGGCGCCGAGCAGGCGGCTGCGGTTGGCCTCGGTGCGCACGACCTCGTCGGCAGGGATGTGGTAGTCGCGCTTGTAGTTGAAGGTGTGCACGATGGTGGCCACGATCAGCAGCCCGAACGAGCCGGCGGCGACGATCCACATCTGCCAGATCAGCGCGAAGCCCATCACGCCCGCCAGCATCGCGAGCACGAAGCCGGCCGCCGTGTTCTTCGGCATGTGGATGGGGATGAAGCCGCCGGCCGGGCGCTCGTGGCCACGCTGCTTCATGTCGTGCCAGGCGTCCATCTCGTGCACCTGCGGCGTGAAGGCGAAGTTGTAGGCCGGCGGCGGCGACGAGGTCGACCATTCGAGCGTGCGGCCGCCCCACGGGTCGCCGGTGGTGTCGCGCAACTGATCGCGCCGAACGTAGCTGACGACGAACTGGATCAGCATCGCCGCGATGCCGAGTGCGATCAGCACCGCTCCGAAGGCCGCGACCTGGAACCAGATCTGCAGCGATGGGTCTTCGAACCGGCTGAGCCGCCGCGTCACGCCCATCAGCCCCAGCACGTACAAAGGCATGAAGGCGACGTAGAAGCCGCTGACCCACAGCCAGAACGAGCATTTGCCCCAGAACGGGTCGAGCTTGTAGCCGAAGGCCTTCGGGAACCAATAGGTGATGCCGGCGAGCAGGCCGAACAACACGCCGCCGATGATCACGTTGTGGAAGTGGGCGATCAGGAACAGGCTGTTGTGCAGCACGAAGTCGGCGGGGGGCACCGCGAGCAGCACGCCGGTCATGCCGCCGATCACGAAGGTGATCATGAAGCCGATCGTCCACAGCATCGGCACCTCGAAGCGGATGCGGCCGCGGTACATGGTGAAGAGCCAGTTGAAGATCTTGGCGCCGGTCGGGATCGAGATGATCATCGTCGTGATGCCGAAGAACGAATTGACGCTCGCGCCCGAGCCCATCGTGAAGAAATGGTGCAGCCACACCAGGTACGACAGGATCGTGATCACGACCGTGGCATAGACCATCGACGCATAGCCGAACAGAC
>JANMAP010000311.1:0-16044 GCA_031359905.1 Burkholderiales bacterium
CGGTCTCGCTTGCAGCCTGATGCAGCAGACGCAACCGGAAGCAGTTGCGCCCCGCGCCTTTGGCCTCGTACAGCGCTTCGTCGGCGCGCCCCATCAGTGCGCTGTCGGAGGTGGGACGCTCGCAGTAGGCCACGCCGATGCTGGTCGTCACCGCCAGCGATTGACCGTCGATCAGGAACGGGCTTCGAACCGTCGAGATGATCTTCTCGGCCACCAGCGATGCATCGTCCTCGGACCGCAGGCTTTCCAGCACCACGACGAACTCGTCACCGGCCAGTCTGGCGACAACGTCGGTGCGGCGAACGGCGGCCTCGAGTCGGGTCGCGAACTCCTTCAGCACCGTGTCGCCGGCAGCGTGCCCGAGCCTGTCGTTGATGGTCTTGAAGTGGTCGATGTCCAGGAACATCAGCGCGATGGGCTGCTGCGAGCGGTTCGATCGGGCGATGGCCTGGAACAGGCGCTGGTTGAGCTGCCGGCGGTTCGGCAGACCCGTCAGCGGATCGACATGCGCCAGCTCGCTCAGGCGTTGCTCGACCTCCTTCATCGGCGTGACGTCGGTGCTGATGGCGTACAGGCCTTCGACGCTGCCGTCCGGCTGGATGTCGGGGATGTAGACGGTGTGCAGGTGCCGCATCACGCCGCCGACGAGTGCCGCATTCTCGAAGGACAGGCGTCGGCCGCCCAGTGCCTCGCGGATCTGCGGGATGCGGGGCTCGTGGAAGCGCGGATCGGTCACCTCGCACAGCTTGCGGCCGATGGCCGCCACCGGGTCGATGCCGAGCCACTCCTTGCCCGTCGCGTTGACGAACACGAAACGTTCGTTCTTGTCAATGTAGGAAATCAACACCGGCAGGTTGTCGGTGATGGCGCGCAATTGCCGTTCCACATGGGCCTGCCGCTGCTGGGCTTCCTTGAGCGCCGTGATGTCGAACGTCATCAGGTAGAAGCCGCGCTGGGCGCCGCCGTCGACACGGTCGGGGATGAAGTGGGCCTGGAAATAGGCGTCCCGCCCGGCGAAGCCGATCTTGCCTTCCAGGCGGGCCCGACGCCCCTTCAACACCTCTTTCACGTACGGCTCGTGCATGGCGTAGGTCGTCTCGCCCAAGGCAGCGCGCAGCGTCAGGTTCGGCATGTCTGCGCGTTCCAGTCCCTGCGAGCGCAGCGCCATGTCGTTCGCGTACTGGCAGCGTTCTTCCATGTCGAAGTAACCCACCATCGCCGGCAGACTGTTCGTCAGATCCCGCATGCGCTGCTGACTGCTGGCGGCTTCGAGTTCCGACTGGCGGCGTTCGGTGATGTCCACCGTGAGCGCATAACAGCCACGGATGCTGCCGTCGGGCGCGCGATCCGGGATGTATTCGGCCTGGTAGTGGACGGGCTTGCCCTTGCGCCGACCGGTCCCGGTCCACTGCGCGCGCTCTCCCGCCAGCGCCCGCTCGATGTTCAGTCGCAGGCCGGCGTAGGCCGCCGGGCCCAGCACCTCGGGCACGAGCTTGCCCAGCATCGCCCGATGATCCAGACCCAGCCAATGGTGATAGTTGGCGTTGGCGAAGCGGTACCGCTGTGCGGTGTCCAGGTAGGCGACCAGGGCCGGCAGGTTGTCGGTGATGTCGATCAGGCGCTGCTCGCTGGCGGCCTGCTGCAATTCGGCGTTCTTGCGGGCGGTGATGTCGAAGGTCATCGCGAAGAAGCCGAGCACGCGGCCCGTCTCGTCGGTGTCGGGCACGTAGGTGGACTGGTAGTGGTACAGCACGCCCTGGGCGGTCCCGGAACCCTCGAAGCTGACGACCTCGCCGCGCAAGGCGCGCTGCACGTGGGGCGCGATGTCACGATAGATGTCCTCGCCGCGCACCGCTCGCATCGTCTGGCCCAGCATCGAGGCCGGGTCGATGCCGAAGGTCCTGCCGATCTGGGCATTGACGAAGGTGTAGCGTTCGTCGGCGTCGATGTGCGCCACCAGCGCGGGCAGGCTGTCGGCCACCAGTCGCAGCTGCTGTTCCGAAGCCCGCAGCGCAGCGCTTTGCTGCTGCAAGTCCAGCGCCATGGCATCCACCGCGCGAGAAACGTCCCCCAGCTCATCGAGCGCCGTGCTCCCGCAGCGCGCGGTCAGGTCGCCATCGCGCATGTCGCTGACGGCCGTTTCCATGATGGCCAGCGGCTTGAGCACACGCCGGCTGATCAGCCAGCCCAGCGACACCAGGATGAGCAGCAGCGCCCCGGGCACGGCGAGCACGATGAACGTGTAGAGCTGCTGGTCGCGTCGCTGCTGCTCGCCGACCGCCAAGGCCCAGCGGTGGCGGGCCTCGACGACCTCGCGGGTCTCGATCAGCAGACGCTCGATCAGCAGGTCCTTGCGCCGCTGCATGAACGCCGTGGCGGGTTCGTGCCCGATCTTCACCAGCGCGCCGAACAGCTTGGCAAGATCGTTCACGGAGCGTTGAAGCGACAGCAACTCGGCGGCCGGTGGGCTGCGCCGCGCGACGGCACGGGCGACATCTGCCGCCAGTTGTTCATACCGCGACTGCCATTGCACCGCCGAGCGCTCGCCACCGTAGACCGCGAATTCGTTGGTCAGCGACAGCATGTTCGCGACCTCGCGCGCCACCTGCTGCGATTCGGCTTGCTCGTCGAGCCCGGCGCGCGCCTGCGCCGTGACGTAGGCCAGCGCTGCCCACAGCACCACCACCACCAGCCCGGCGAGCGCGGCCGAGGCCATCAGCTGGGTGCGGATCCTCACGCTGGTCTCACGGCCGGTCAGTACACCAGGCTCACCGCACCCGGAACGGCCTTGCGCAGCAGCGAGGGCTCGATGGATTGCAGCAGATTGCCTGTCGGACGCGGGAACTGGACGAGCCCTTGCTGACGCGCCCAGCGCGCCTGGCCTTCCATGACGGCGACCAGCGGCTGTTCGAGGCCGAGGCGGAAATCGTGCTCGGCCAAGCTCGCCTCCGCGACATCCGCGGCGAGTCGGGCCGAGAGAATCTGCCGCGCCTGGGCCGGCCGCTCGGCAATGAAGCGCTGGGCGCGATCCAGGGCGCGCAGCAGCTTCAACAGCTCGGGCTCGCGCTGGGCGATGCCGTTGCGGTTGGCGATGAGGCTGAAGTGCTGGGTGTACACGCGCGGGCTGGGCAGCACCAGGGCCTGCGGGCCCAGCGCGGCCAGCGCCGCGCCGGCGATGGGCTCCCAGATCGCGATCGCGTCCACCTGGCGGCGGACCAGGGCCGACAGCAGTTCATCGGGCCGCAACGCGACCGTCGTGACGCCCTGCGGATCGATGTTGTTGTAGACCAGCCAGTTGTCCAGAAAGTACTGGGCCGACGTTCCAGCAACCGTCGCGACGCGTTTGCCAGCCAGATCCGACGCGCTCTGGATTCCGGCGTCGCGCCGGGCCACCAGCTTGATGTGGTGCGTCGAGCTGCTGATCGTTGCGATGATGACGTTGGGCACGCCCTCCAGGGCGTTCAGCGTGACCATCAACTCGGACGCCGTTGCCACGTCGGCCTGGCCCTCGCCCAGCAACTGCGTGCACTGCCGGCCACTGGCGCATTCGATCGTCCGCACCGCGAGGCCCTCGCGCGCGAAGTAGCCCTCGGCCTGGGCCACGTAGATCAGCAGCGACACCGGCCCCCGCGAGACGGCCAGGCGCAGATCCTGCCCCTGCCCCTGCCCCTGCCCCTGGGCCTGCACCTGCACCGCCCCCCCAACCACGACCAGCGCTGCCAGCAGCGTGCCGATCGAGCCGCGCCGCCGCAGCGCCAGCCACTGCCGGAGCACGCGCGCGGCGGCGCCCAGGATCTGGAATGCCTTGCGGTCCACTCGCTGCTAGCGGTTGAAAGCCGAGGGGACCGCCGCGCGAAGCGGGCCGAAGTCGACGTACTGCAGGTAGTTCGGCACCTTCAGCCCCGGCGGCACATGCCCTTCGCGCAGCGCCCAGCGGGCTTCGCCTTCCATCGTGCTGACGAGCGACTGTTCCAGGCTCATCCGGTACGACATGCCCGGGAAGACGGCGTCGGCGAACCCGGACGGCAGCTTCAGCCGCGCCTGCATGACTTCCTTGGCGCGCTGCGGCTGCTCTTCGATGAAGCGCTGGGCCTTCTGCAGCGCACGCAGCACCTTGACGACGTCGCCCTGGCGTTCGTCCAGCGTGCGCCGGCCGACCACGAGGTTGAAGGTCTCGGTGTAGATGCGCGGGTCGGTCAGCACCACGCCGTCCGGCCCCAGGGCCTTCATCGCCGGCCAGACCCACTGGCTGTAGCCGGCGAAGGCGTCGATCTCCTTGCGTTCGATGGCCGCTGCGAGCTTTTCCGGCGCCAAGGGCACGAGGGTCAGGCGCGTCGGATCGATGCCGTGGAACAGCAGGTAGGTGTCGAGGAAATACTGCGCGCTGGTGCCGACGATCAAGCCGACGCGCTTGCCGATCAAGCCCTTGGCGTCCACCGCCCCGGCGCTGCGGCGGCCGATCAGCGAGATGTTGCTCGTGCCGGTGGCAAACGTGGCGACGATGGCGTAGTCGGAACGCGTGAAGCTGTTGAAGACCACCGGCAGTTCCGATGCCGTGGCCATCTGCGCGGACCCGTCCAGCAGCGCCCGCAGGCAGCGGTGGCCGCCGACGCAGTCGACGGTGCGCACGGCCACCCCCTCGCTGGCGAAGTAGCCCTGTGCCTCGGCGACGTGGACCGGCAGCGCCAGCGCCGTGGTCCCGGTCGCCAGCGTCAGTTCGGCAGCCTGGGAAGGCATCGCGACGACGCACGCCAACAGGCTGCACAGGCGGGCGATCCACGGTCGCGCCAAGCGGCGTGCAGCGTGGCGGTGGTGCGGGTGTGGGCCCAGATCCAGGATCTTCATGGCCCACTGTAGGAAGCCGACGCGGACGCCAGTGCCCCGAAAAGCGGGCCGCTTCCCGCGCCATCTTCGACGATCAGCGCGGCGATTCTGCGAATTCGATATCGAAGCGCGTGCCGCCGGCCGCGCCCGCGGCGACCCGGATGCTGCCGCCCATGCGCTCGACGAGCTCTCGCGTGATCACCAGGCCCAGCCCGACGCCCGGAATCTTCATTCGTTCCCGGCCAAGGCGGTTGAAGGGTTCGAACAGATGCTCCATCTGTTCCGCCGACATGCCGATCCCGCTGTCTTCGACGGCGATGCGCACCCGGTCGGGGGCCACCCGCTGCGCGCCGATCCGCACCCATCCGCCTTGAACGTTGTACTTGATCGCGTTCGACCCGAGGTTCAGCAGGATCTGGCGCAACCGGGTGGCGTCGACCACGATGTGCAGGCCCGGCTCGATCGCGGCCTGGATCTTGACGCCGCGCTCGCTGGCCATCGGCCCGAGAAGCGCGATCGATGCCGCCAGGTCTTGATCCAGCGCGACGCGCTCTAGATCCAGACGCAGGGTGCCGTCGGTGGCGCGTTGCAGGTCCAGCAGGTCATCGACCAGCGCCAACAGGTGCTTCCCGGCCCTGATGATGTGCTCGGCGTAGGGGCCAGCGCTTGACGCGCCGGCGGTTTTCTCCGTCTGCAGCAGTTGGGCAAAGCCCAAGACCGCGTTCAACGGCGTGCGCATCTCGTGGCTGACCCGCGACAGGAACTCGTTCTTGCTGCGATGGGCCAGCTCACTCGCTTCGCGCTGGACGCGCTCGGCGGCCAGGTCCGCCAGCTGCCCTGCGGCCTCCTTCTGGGCCGTGAGGTCGTGAACCTGGAACAGGAGGCAGACCTGCCCGCCGGGCTCGCTCAACAGCGAGGCGTGGACCAGCGCCCAGACCGACGCGTCAGCAGAACCGCGCCGAAAGCGCGTTTCGAACTGGGTGACCGCGAGGCGGCGGGTCTGCAGTTCCGCGAGCCGGGACCGGGCGTGAGAGGCTTCTCCGCCCTCGAGAACACCGTCGAGCGTCTGCCGTCGCAACCATTCCGGCCGGCAGCCGAGCAGCCGGCACAGCGCCTCATTGGCCTGCAGGAACCGGCCCTCGAGCGAGACCAGCGCCATGCCCAGCGGGGCGAGTTCGAAGGCGCTGCGGAAGCGTTCCTCACTGGCCCGCAGCAAGCCCTCCTGCTCGACCCGATCGCTGGCGTCCCGCAGCACCAGCACCGCCCCGAGACCGACACCGCGCTCGTCATCGACGGGCCCGGCGGACGCGTCGACGAGCACCGCTGGCCCGTTCGGGCGCCACAGGCGACGCGCGTGCTGCACGCCCACCACCGAGCGTTCCTGCAGCGCGCGCAGCACCAGGCTCGTGGCCCCGTCGCCCGGCTCGTCGAAGCGGACGACCTCGGCCACGGCCAGCCCCGTGACGCTGTCGCGCGAACGCCCGATGAGTGCTTCGGCCGCCGCATTGACGAACCGGATCGACCCCTGCGCATCGACGACGATCACGCCGTCCTGCACGCAGCGCAGCGTGTGCGCGAACCAGCGGTCGGACTCGCGCAGCTGGCGTTCGAGGTGCGACTTCCACAGCGCCACTTCGATGGCGGCGCGCAGTTCCTTGACCTGGAAGGGCTTGGTCAGGTAGCCATACGCGGCCGCGCGTGCAGCCAGTTGCACCGTCGCGGCGTCGCTGAACGAGGTCAGGAACACGACCGGCGTGCCGGGGTCGTCGCGCAGCGCCTCGGCGGCATGGATGCCGCTGAGCTCGCCCTTCAGGCGGATGTCCATCAACGCCAGGCCCGGCCGGAAGCGGCGGGCCAGATCGATGGCCTGCTGGGCGGTGTCGGCGATGCCGACCACGCTGTAGCCCAGGCTCTCGAGTTCCATTTTCAGGTCCAGCGCGACGATGGCCTCGTCTTCCACGATCAGGATCGACGTCGGCTTCATGGCGGATCAGGACAACGCGCGATCATCGACATGTCGGCGCGCTACAGCCGCGTCAGCAGGACCGTGAAGCGCGCGCCGATGTCGCGCTCGACCCGCAGCTCGCCGCCGAGCTGCCGCGACAGATTGACGGCCAGCTGCAGCCCCATTGCCGCGGACCCCGACAGGTCGAAGGTCTCGGGCAGGCCGGTGCCGTCGTCGCACACCGACAAGACAGCCCCGCCGGCCTGGGACTCCAGCAGGATGCGCACTTCGCCGGATTCCCGGTCGCGGAAGCCGTGCTTGAGCGCGTTGCCGACCAGCTCGGACACCAGCAGGCCGAACGGGATGGCGCCATCGAGACCCGTGCGAACGGGCGCGATGTCGGCGCGCAGCCGGATGCCCCGCTGCGCGGCCCCGGTCGCTTCGGCGATCTGCTTGAGCAGGTCGCCCGTGTAGTCCGCCAGCGAGACTGCGGCCAGGCTGCCGGACTGGTACAGCTTCTCGTGCACCAGGGCCATGGCGCGGACGCGCTGCACGCTGTCGTCGAGGGCCGCCGAAGCCGGGCCTTCCGGCACCGTGCGCCGCTGCAGGCTCAGCAGGCTTTGCACCACTTGCAGGTTGTTCTTCACCCGGTGGTAGACCTCTTTGAGCAGGGTCTCCTTCTCGCGCACCGCATCCTGCAGCTTCACTTCGGCCAGCTTGCGGTGCGTGATGTCCTGGGCGATCACGGCGAACTGGCCGGGCGCAGGCCGGTAGGCCACGACCTCGAACCAGCGGTTCAGCACCTGCGAGTGTTGCTCGAAGTGGGTCGCCACGCCGGTCAAGGCGACCGCGCCGAACACGCCGACCCAGTCGGCGGCCTCGGTCTCGGTGCCGGGCAGCACTTCGCTGACGCGCCGGCCGATGGCCTTGGCCGGGTCGATGCCGGCCATCGCCGAGAACGCGGCGTTCATCGCCAGGAAGCGGTAATCGACGGGCTTGCCGCTCGGATCGACCACGATCTCGTGCAGGCCGAAGCCGCTGTTGAGGTTGTCGAACAGCGAGCGGTAGCGCTGTTCGCTGTCGGTCAGCCGCAGTTCCAGCGCCTTGCGCCCGGTGATGTCGCTGGCCATGCCGTAGAAGCCCCTGACGTGGCCATGCTCGGGCTGATCGGGCACCAGGCTCATGCGCAGCTGGCGCAGCCCCGACGTGGTCAGCATGGGCAGCTCGAACTCCTGGCGGTGGCCTTGCAGAACCTCGGCAATGTGCGGTGCCAGCAAGGGGTAGGCCGCCGGGTCGACCATGTCGAAGATGTCTTTCAACCGGTGCCCGACGATCTGCTCGAGCGGCAGGCCGATGGCGGCCTGGTATTCGCGGTTCGCGAAGCGCGTGACACCGTCACGATCCCAATGCCCGAGCATGGCCGGCACGTTGTCCAGAATGGCGTCGAGGTCGGCGTTGGTGCGGTCGAGTTCGTTCGCCAGACGCTTGTTCTGGGTGATGTTTTCCAGCACCGCCAGCGAACGCAGCGGTTCACCTTGGGCATCGCGTTCCAGCGTTGCCGACAGCAACACGTCGATGATGCTGCCGTCCTTGCGGACGAACTGGTATTCGACGCGATCGCAGCGGCCGGTTCGCAGGAACGCCGGAAACACGGTCTCGCGGGCGCGCTGGGCAGACTCCGGCGTCAGGAAGTCGGAGGACAGTCTGCCGATCACCTCGCTGCGTTCATAGCCCAGGACTTGCAGCCACAGGTCGCTGACGTCGAGCAGCCGGCCCTCGACATCGATCGAGTGCATGGCCGCCGGCGTGGCCTTGTACAGTCGCCGGAAGCGACTTTCGCTTTCCGCAAATTTGCGTGCCGTGTCGAGGAACTGACTGCGCTCTGTCAGCGTTGCACTGACGACGGTCGCCAGACTTTCCAACGTGGCACGCTGCGTCGCATCGAGATGCCCTGGTTGGCGGTCGATGACGCAGACGGTGCCGATGTGCGCTCCGTCCGGCATGACGATGGGGGCGCCGGCGTAGAAGCGGATGCCTGGATCGCCGGTCACCAGCGGGTTGGCCGCGAATCGGCTGTCGGCCGTCGCGTCTGCGACCTCGAGGACATGGTCCTGGCGGATCGCGTGGTCGCAAAAGGCGACATCGCGCGGTGTCTCCTGCACACCCGCCAGGCCGAGGTTGGACTTGAACCACTGCCGTTCAGCATCGATCAACGAGATCAACGCGATGGGCACGCGGCAGACACGCGCTGCGGCGGCGGTGATGGCGTCGAACACCGGCTCGGGCAGCGTGTCGAGGACGGCGAGCCGATGCAGTGTCTGAACGCGTTCGGATTCTGTGGTGCTCACAGGATGCGATCGGCGCTGCGGGTGGCGTTCAAAGACGATCGCATTCGATGGCTCATGCCCTGGAGTTTATCGACCCACCCTGCATCAGCGGCTGCAGAACATCGGTGATCGCCCGGTGATCGCGCACGCTCACCCGGTCTGAGAAACCGGCTACAGCCGCAGCAGCACCTTGCCTTCGGCGCCCTGCTCGACCGTCTCGTGGGCCAGCGCGACCTGATCGAGCGCGACGATCTGGCTCGCCGGGTGCGACAGGTCACCGCCCGCCAGCAGCGCGCCGATACCGCGCAGCGTGCGCTGCATCACGTCGTCGGGCAGGCGATACATGATGAAGAACTGCAGGTTGACGAAATTCATGATCAGCGGACGGAAGGGCAGCGCCACCTGCGCCTGCCCCGAGCCGTAGACCACCACCTGGGCAGCGAAGGCCAGCCAGTCGCCGTAGTGGGCGGCATTGGCCGCGGCGTCGACCTCGATCAGCGCGTCGACGCCACGCCCGCCGGTCAGCGCACGCAGCCGCCCCGCGACGTCGTCGCGCTTGTAGTCGACGACCTCGTGCGCGCCCAGCCGGCGTGCGATGTCGGCCTTGGCCGGGCTGCTGACCGAGGCGATGACGCGCGCGCCGCCGCGCCGCGCCAGTTGCGTGACGTACTGGCCCACGGCCCCGGCGGCCCCCGGCACCAGCAGCGTCTTGCCCAGCAGGCTGCCGCAGCAGGCCACGGCATGGAAGGCCGTGATCAGCGGGATGGCCACGCCAGCGCCCTGCTCCAGCGTCGTCGCATCGGGCAGCGGCTGCACCAGGCGTTCGGGCAGCACGATGTGCTGCGCCGCCGTGCCCCAGGCCCGGCCCCACTGGGCGTTGTAGACCCACACGCGCTGACCGACGCGCAGGCCCAGCGTGCAGCCCGGCCCGACGGCGTCGACCACGCCGCTGCCGTCGCTGTGCGGAACGACGGCCGGGAAGTCCATGCTCGGGTTCGACGACCCGGCGCGCGACTTGACATCCGACGGGTTGACCCCGGAGAAGGCAACCCGCACGCGGACTTCACCCGGGCCGGGCTCGGGGGTCGGCAGCTCTTCGATCTGCAAGACCTCGCGGGCCGGGCCCTTGCGGCGGTAGACGGCAGCCAGCATCGATGTTCTCCCAGTGGACAGGTGGACAGGTGGACAGGTGGACCAGTGATCAGATGGAACAGGTGGATCGGGTGGATCAGGGCATGGCGCTGCGCCCGAAGCCGCTCAAAGCCCGCGCAGGAAGTCGAGCAGCAGCCGGTTGACGTCGGCGGCGCGTTCGCGCTGCACCCAGTGCCCGCAGCCCGGCAGCAGGTGGCAGCCGCGCAGCCCAGGCAGGGTCTTCGCGAACCGCTCGATGTTGACGCGGGCGTTGGGAAACTTCAGCACGTCGTCGCGTTCGCCGGCGATGAACAGCGACGGCTGGCGCACGATCGCGCCACGCCAGGGCGCCAGCAGTTCCCAGGAACGGGCGAGGTTGCGGTACCAGTTCAGCCCGCCGCGAAACCCCGTGCGGCCGAATTCGGCGGCGTATTCGGCGATGTCCTGCGCGGTCAGCCAGGCCGGCAGCGTGGCGGGCTCGACCGTGTTGCCGAGGAAGCCCTGCCCCAGCTGCAGCCGCCCGAAAGCCACCCGGTCGGGCCCGTCGCCCGAACCGCTGTAGTGCACGCGGCGGATCGTCGCTGCGACATCGGCTTCGAGCTCGGCTTCGGCCACGCCGGGTTCCTGGAAGTACTGCATGTAGAAGTCGTGGATGCCCTGGCTGCGCAGCGCGGCCAGCAGCTCGACCGGGCCGGGCGACGTGAACGGCACGCTCATGCCGACGACGGCACGGAACAGGTCGGGCCGCAGCATCGCCGCGTTCCAGGCCACCGGCGCACCCCAGTCGTGGCCGACGATCACCGCCTCGGTTTCGCCCAGCGCCTTGACCAGGCCGACCATGTCGCCGACGAGATGCAGCATGGTGTAGCGATCGATCTCGGCCGGCGCGTCGCTGCCGCCGTAGCCGCGCATGTCGGGGGCCACCGCGCGAAAGCCGCCAGCAGCCAGCGCGGCGAGTTGCGAACGCCACGAACACCACAGCTCGGGGAAGCCGTGGCACAGCAGCACCAGCGGGCCGCTGCCCTGTTCGGCCACGCGCAGGCGCATGCCGGGCAGGTCGATGTGCTGCAGGCGCGGCGCGTTCACGGGGGGAGTGTCGGGGCTCATCACAGTGCCGCCATCAGGCGTTGCAGGTTCGGCATTGCCGCCTTGGCCGCCGCGCGGTAGCGCGCGACCACCGCTGCATGGATCGTGTCGCCCGGCTGCACGCGCCGTGGCCCAGCCCAGATGCCGTCCAGGCGCGCTTGGGCCAGCCAGTCCTCGACGGCGGGCTGCTTCGACCAGGCACCCCGGTTGCGCACGCTGACGGCCAGCATGCGCAGCCAGTCGGTGTCGATGTACGGGTTGCAGACAGGAGCGCACAGGTCGTTCTTCTGCGCTTCGTCGTCCAGCGTGGCTTCGAGGTGAGCGATCAGCGCGCAGCTGAAGGTCGGCTGGCAGGTGCGCACCATCTGCAAGGTGATGCGCCGCTGGGACCAGACCGGCACCAGCGCCCGCGGCTGCACCGCGCTGGCCGTGCAGTCGACGACCAGCGTGCCCTCAGGCAGATCGATGCTGCCGTCGTCGAGCACGATGCGCGTGGCTTCGACCGCGCGCACATGGCCCAAGCGCACGACGCCTTCGATGCGCCGCAATTGCGCCAGTTCGGCCTGGCTGACGGTGGCGCAGCGGTAGATGCTCGGCCGCACCCGCGGATCGATGCGCAACAGCTGGCCGGCGGCCTCCAGGCGGTCGAACAGGTCGGGCACGCTGGTCGCGGCGGCCACGGCCTCGAACTGCGCGGCCACGGCGCCGAAGGTTTGGGCCAGGAACTCGTCGCCGGGCTGGATGTTGGCGCGGTCCTGCAACCAGGCATCACGCGGCATGATCCAGCGGATCGACGTCGGGGCCACGCCGTGTTCGAGCAGCCACAGGCAGGCGTCGATGCCGGTCTTGCCCGCGCCGACGACGACATATCCCGGCTGCGGCGCGGCGATCTGCGGCAGCGCGTTCAACGGCACGCAGCGAACGCCGTCGGCCACCGAATAGCGCGGCTTGTGCATCGCCGGCACGGTGACCGCCGAATACGTCGCGTCGACGATCTTGCGCCGCACGTTCACGCTGCGGCGCTCGCCGTTGAGCAGGTGCTCGAACGCATCGTCGGCCACCACGTTGTTCATCGGGAAGTACTGCACCCGGCCCGACGGCTTGAAGCGCTGCTGCATGACCTGGTCGAAGTAGCCCAGCACCTCGGCGCCGCTGGCCAGATCGAAGAGACCCAGGTTCCAGCCTGTGTGGTCCTTGGTGCCCTGACTGAGCTCGCGCGAATTGACACCGTAGAACGCCGACGGCTGGTGCAGGCGAACGAAGGGGTAAGCATCGTTCCAGTGGCCACCGGGGCGGTGGTGACGGTCGACCATCGCGACCGTGGCCACCGGGTCGTCGGTCAGCAGGGTGTCGACGAAGGCCATCGCCGCGGCCCCCGCGCCGATGACCAGGTAGTCCGTGTCGAGGGGGGGCTGGGCCATGGTGTCCTCAGGGGGTGGACGGTGGGGTTGGCGGCGCGCTGCGGTTTGCGTTGACCGCGATGGTCGCAGCAAAGCGCGACAGCAGCGGCAGCGGCAGATCGTGACCCATTCCGGGCACCACGTCGAGCGTTGCGCCGGCGATGCGCCGGACCAGATCGCGGCCGCAGGCCACCGGCACCAGCGGGTCGGCCGCGCCGTGGATCACGGCCGTGGGCGCGACGATGCGCGACAGCAGCGGCGTGCGGTCGCCATCGGCCACCACCGCGGCCAGCTGCCGCGCCGTGCCGGCCGGCCGCCAGGCGCGTGTCACCGTCGCTAGCAGGCGCTGGCGCAGGCGCTCGGGCTCGGGCGGAAAGTCCGGGCTGCCGATGATGCCGAGGACGCGCTGCAGGTGCGCGACCACCGTCGCCGGGTCGCTGCTGTCGGGGCGGGACAGCATCGCCCCGCGCACCCGCGCCGACGCCTGCGGCAAGGTGCGCGAGCCCGTGGTGGTCATCATCAGCGTCAGGCTCTTCACGCGCTGCGGGTGCTTGGCGGCCAGGTGCTGGGCGATCATGCCGCCCATCGACGCACCGCAGACATGCGCTGCCGGCAGGCCCAGCGCGTCGATCACGCCCAGCGTGTCGGCGGCCATGTCGGCGATGCCGTACGGCGCGCGCACCGGCAGGTGCATGGCGTAGCGCAGTGCAGCGCCGGCCAGGTTGGGCACACCGAGGTGGCCGAAGTCCTGACTCAACCCGGCGTCGCGGTTGTCCAGGCGGATGACGCGAAAGCCGCGCGCCACCAGGTCGTGCACCAGTTCATCGGGCCAGCCGAGCAACTGCATGCCCAGCCCCATGATGAGCAGCAGCGGTTCGCCGGATGGCGGGCCCTGGTCGTCGATCTCGATGGCGGTGCCGCCGGCGTCGATGCGCATGCGCGGATCAGGCCGGGGTCAGCTTGTAGAGCCAGCGCCGCACGCCGCTGAGCTCGAACGGCTGCCAGCGCGCCGGATCCTGCGCCAGGCGGTCAGCAATGGCCGCCAGGGCCAGCGGGTTCATGCCCATGCCCAGATGGCTGGAGCGGACCTCGATGTTCTCGACCCGCGGCGCCGGCGCATTGATGCTGCATTGCCAGGCCACCACGCCATCGGTCTTGCTGTAGATCGACGTCGTCGGGCACGGCGGCGGGTCGCGCAGCGTGGCCAGCTGCGCGGTGTCGTGCACCTTCTGGCCGCTGACCAGTTCGTAAAGGCGCCACGCGTTGGTCGCCCGCGGGTGGCCCGCGAACGGCGTGCCCAGGGTGATCACGCAACGCGCATGCTCGGGCTGCTCCTTGGCCAGTTCGCGGGCGTACACGCCACCCAGACTCCAACCCACCAGGCTGACCTGGCAGCCGTGGTGCCGGGCCAGCTGGCGCAGTTGTTCGCGCGCGGTGTCGAGCACGCCACGACGCGGGCCGAGGTTGAAGCCCTGCTTCCACGGATAGGCGGTGTAGCCGCGGGCGCGGAGAAAGTTGCGCAGCGTCAGCGTCGTCAGATCGCTGGCACCCAGCCCGGGGAAGACCAGTACCGGGTGACCGTCGCCGGCCGGCTGGCGCGACAGCCAGGGCCTGGCGGCCAGCATCGCGGCGAATTCCCACGGCGCGCGGACTTCGAGCAGCAAGCGCAGCGCGCCGGGAGCGGAAAGATTGTCGGCAGGGCCTGCCGGACCCGCAGCGCGGCCACCACCGAGCCCCTTCCTTGCGCCGCGGCCGACGGGCTGCGCAACGCGCGCGCGCGGCGGCGTCGACAAGGCCTGGAGACGAGCGCGGCGCGGTGGCAGAGTCATGCGCCGCATGTTAGCCAGCGCGCTTGCGCGAGCCTGGGGGCGTGGCCCTAGACGACAGCGACTTCGCGGTCGACGGGGCGGGGGCCGGCCTGGCGCGGGGACGCCGGCCCTGCCCAGTGACGCGCGCGACAGCGTTGTCGACCGCGACACTCATCACCTGACGCGCCACCTGGCCCACCGCGCCGCTGAGGCCGCCGATCCCGCTGCCGACGGCGTTGCGCACCGTGCGCCGCGCACGCGTGACGGCGCTCGACGGCTCGGGCGTGTCGGCGTGCCCGGCTTCGCCCGGCCGCGGCAACGCGCGCAGGTCGTCGAAGGCCACACGCAGCGCGTCGGCCAGCTCCGCGACGTCGGGCATGGCCTGCGCATCGGCCATCAGGCCGAAGTCCAGCGACTGGTCGTAGCTCTGCACGGTGATGTTCAGCGCCAGCCCGTGGACCACGATCGACGTCGGGTAGTTGGTGACCATCCGCGCGCCAGCCATGTACAGCGGCATTGGCGGGCCGGGCACATTCGAGATCACCAGATTCGCCAGGTGCGGGATGCGGTCGGCGACCTTGGCCTTGCCGTACAGCGCGGTGGCGGCTTCGATCAGCCAGGGCACGCCGAGCGATGGAAAGTCGGTCGGCAGGATGCGCTTGAGGCGGCCCATGGTCGACTTCATCGCCGCGCTGGCGGCCTGGATGTGGGCCAGCCGCTGGGCCGGGTCGGCGATGTGCGTGCCCAGGCTGACGAGGCTCATCGATGCCTGGTTGTCCGGGCTCGCGTCGCCCTGGTCGCGCAGCGAGACCGGCACCGCGGCGATCAGGCTCTGGCGCGGCAGCGTGTGGCGGCGGGCGTAGAAGCGGCGCAGCGCGGTGCTGCTCAACATCAGCACCATGTCGTTGATCGTCGCGTCGAAGGTGCGGCCCAGGTCCTTCAGCTCGCGCAGCGGCAGCGTGACGCTGGCAAAGGCGCGGCCCGTGGTGACCGACGCGTTCAGCGGCATGCGCGGTGCCAGCGTCAGGTTGCGCGGCCTCTTCGCACCGCCGCGCAGCGCCGCATCGGCCAGCGCCAGCGCGGCCGCGTCTTTCAGCGTGCCGACGGTCGACGGCAGCTCGCGGATGATGCCGGCCACCTTTTGCGCCTGGCTGGCCAGCACGCCGCGCAGCATCTCGGTCATCTCCAGGCGGAAGATCCGGCTGCGCTTGCCGGGCCGGGCCTCGATGTCGCGGCCGGCCGGCGAGACATCGAGCAGCGCATTGGCCAGTGCCACCGCGGCCTGGCCATCGACCGCCGCGTGGTGCAGCTGGGTGTACAGCGCGACGCGGCGGTGGCCGTCGGGCGACGGCGCCAGGCCTTCGAAGACATGCATCTTCCACAGCGGCTTCTTGCGGTCGAGCAGCACGCTGTGCAGGCGCGAGACCGCGGCTTCGAGCTCGCGCAGGCCGTTGCCGACCCCGGCGCTGGCGGGCAGCTTGATGTCGACGATGTGGGCATCGAGATCGGGGTCGGCGTCGACC
>JANMAP010000385.1:0-7266 GCA_031359905.1 Burkholderiales bacterium
TTTCTCGACCACCGCCGCGAGGTGGTGACGCGGCGCACGGTGTACGAGCTGAAGAAGGCGCGCGAACGCGGCCATGTGCTCGAAGGGCTGGCCGTCGCGCTGGCCAACATCGACGAGTTCATCGAGACCATCAAGACCAGCCCGACGCCGCCGGTGGCCAAGGCGGCGCTGATGTCCAAGAGCTGGGACAGCAGCATGGTGCGCGAGATGCTGGCCCGCGCCGAAGACAGCACGGCCGGCGGCCGCGCCGCCTACCGTCCCGACGGCCTGCCCGCCAGCTACGGCCTGCAGCCCGACGGGCTGTACCGCCTGTCCGACGACCAGGCTCAGGAAATCCTGCAGATGCGCCTGCAGCGCCTGACCGGGCTGGAGCAGGACAAGATCATCGGCGAGTACCGCGAGGTGATGGCGCAGATCGCCGACCTGCTGGACATCCTGGCCCGGCCCGAGCGCGTGCGCACGATAATCGGCGACGAGCTCGCCGCGCTGCGGCAGGAGTTCGGCCAGACCAAGGTCGGCGCGCGGCGCAGCGTGATCGAGCGCAACGCGCTCGAACTCGGCACCGAAGACCTGATCACGCCGACCGACATGGTGGTCACGCTCAGCCACACCGGCTATTTCAAGAGTCAGCCGCTGGCCGAATACCGGGCGCAGAAGCGCGGCGGGCGTGGCAAGCAGGCCACGCAGACCAAGGAAGACGACTGGATCGACCAGCTCTTCATCGCCAACACGCACGACTGGATCTTGTGCTTCAGCGACCGCGGTCGCGTCTACTGGCTGAAGGTCTGGGAAGTGCCGCAGGGTTCGCGCAATTCGCGCGGCAAGCCCATCGTCAACATGTTCCCGTTACAGCCCGGCGAAAAGATCACGGTGGTGCTGCCGTTGACCGGCGAGTTCCGCAGCTTCCCGGCTGATCACTTCATCTTCATGTCCACCGCGCTGGGCACGGTCAAGAAGACCTCGCTCGACGAATTCGACAACCCGCGCAAGGCCGGCATCATCGCCGTCGACCTCGACGACGGCGACCATCTGATCGGCGCCGCGCTGACCGACGGCCACCACGATGTGATGCTGTTCAGCGACGGTGGCAAGGCGGTGCGCTTTGCCGAGGACGAGGTGCGCCCGCTGAGCCGCACGGCGCGCGGCGTGCGCGGCATGGCCCTGGAACCGGGGCAGACGGTGATCGCGATGCTGGTTGCCGAGGACGAGACGCAAAGCGTCCTGACGGCCACGCAGAACGGCTTCGGCAAGCGCACCTCGATCGTCGAATACACCCGGCACGGCCGCGGCACCAAGGGCATGATCGCCATCCAGCAAAGCGAACGCAACGGCAAGGTCGTTGCCGCCACGCTGGTGCGGCCGGCCGACGAGATCATGCTCATCACCGACAAGGGCGTGCTGGTGCGCACGCGGGTCAGCGAGATCCGCGAGCTCGGCCGTGCCACGCAAGGCGTGACGCTGATCGCACTGGACGATGGTGCACAACTGTCAGGCCTGCAACGCATCGTCGAAAACGACGCCCAGGGCGACGCCGACGACCAAGACGACACCGGCGACACCGGCGCGGAGATCCCTTCATGAACATGCACACCCGACTGGCGCTGTTGTTGTTGGCTGCCAGCTCCGCCAGTTGGGCGCAAGGCCCGGCGCCGGCGCCGTCACCGGCCGCCCCGGGAACGTCGGCGCCTGGCAGCAGCCCCGCCAAGAAGGCGCTGGTCGCGCGGCTGCTGGAGGCGCAGCGCCCGGGCCTCGAAGCACTGGCCCGCACCTTGGCCGAACAGCCTGCAGCGCAGCTGATGCAACAGGCCAACGGCGCGCTGCAACGCGTGCCCGCCGACAAGCGCGAGGTCGTCGGCCGCGAAATCGAAGCCGACCTGCGCAAGTACGTCGAGGAGGCTGTGCCCATCGTCCGCGACCGCGCGTTGAAAGTTGCCCCGACGACGATGGGTCCGATCCTCGAGGAGCGGCTGGACGAGGAAGAGTTGCGCCAGGTGGTGGCCGCACTCGAATCGCCGGCCTTCCGCAAGTTCCAGGGCATGGCTGGCGACCTGCAGCGCGCGTTCGGTCAGAAGCTGGTGGCCGATACACGGCCGGCGATCGAACCCAAGGTCAAGGCGTTGGAACAGTCGATGATCAAGCGCCTGGGCCTGACGCCGCCACCGGCAGCGTCGGCGGCGTCGGGCGCCAAGAAGTAGCCGGCGATGTCCGATTCGTCGGCCATCGACCCCGCGCTGCTGTCGCTGCGCCAGCGCATCGACGCCGTCGATGGCGAACTGCTGGCCCTGCTCAACCGCCGCGCCGGGCTGGCGCTGGAGGTCGGCGAGATCAAGAAGCGCGAAGGCTCGGTTGTCTTTCGCCCGGAACGCGAAGCCCAGGTGATCGATGGCCTCAAGGCTCGCAACGGCGGCCCGCTGCACACCGACAGCGTCGCGCCGATCTGGCGCGAGATCATGTCGGCCTGCCGCGCGCTCGAGACCCCGACCCGTGTGGCCTACCTGGGCCCGGCCGGCACCTTCAGCGAACTGGCAGCGCTGGGCTACTTCGGGTCGTCGCTCAGCCGCGTGCCGTGCGCCAGCATCGACGAGGTCTTCCGCAGCACCACTGCCGGCGCGGCCGACTTCGGCGTGGTGCCGGTCGAGAACAGCACCGAAGGGGTGGTTGCGCGCTCGCTCGACCTGTTCCTGCACACGCCGCTGTTCATCATCGGCGAGACCAGCCTCTTCGTGCGCCACAACCTGCTGCGCCGCATCGACAACCTGGACGGCATCAGCGCGGTGTTGGCCCATCCGCAGGCGCTGGCCCAGTGCCACGCCTGGCTGTCGACGCACCTGCCACACGCCGAACGCCGGCCGGTGTCCAGCAACGCCGAAGGCGCGCGCCTGGCTGCGCTCGACCCGCAACTGGCCGGCATCGCCAGCGAACGCGCTGGCAGCGAATTCGGCTTGCACATCGTCGCCCCGGCGATCCAGGACGACCCGCACAACCGCACCCGGTTCGCCATCGTCACCGACCCGCTGCGCCACCCGGCACCAAAGGCTTCGGGGCACGATTGCACGAGCCTGGTGGTCTCGGTGACCAACCGGCCCGGCGCCGTGCATGACATGCTGGTGCCGCTGAAGACGCACGGCGTGTCGATGAGCCGCTTCGAATCGCGGCCGGCGCGCTCGGGCCAGTGGGAGTACTACTTTTACATCGACCTGCAGGGCCACCCCGACGAGCCGCGCCTGGCCGCTGCGCTGGCCGAATTGCGCCAGGCCTGCGCCTTCTTCAAGGTGCTGGGCACCTATCCGATCGACGTCCACTGAAGCACCCGGCCACCGCGATGTTCAACCAACTCGGCGTCATCGGATGCGGCCTGATGGGCGGATCGTTCGCGCTCGCCCTCAAGCGGGCTGGCCTGGTCAAGCGGGTGATCGGCTACAGCAAGTCGCCGTCGACCACCGAGCGCGCCAGGAAGCTGGGTGTCATCGATGTCGCCGCCGAATCGGCGCTGCTGGCGGTGTCGGGATCGGACATCGTGCTGATCGCGGTGCCGGTGGCAGCCACCGAATCTACTTTCAAGGCCATCCGCCACCTGATGGAGCCGGGTGTGCTGTTCATGGACGTCGGCAGCACCAAGCGCGATGTCGTCGACGCCGCGCGGCGCGTGCTGCGCGAACGCATTGCGTCGTTCGTTCCGGCGCATCCGATCGCCGGCAAGGAAAGCTCGGGCATCCAGCATGCCGACCCCGACCTGTACCGCGGGCGCCAGGTGATCCTGACGCCGCTGCCGCAGACCGACGGCGACCTGATGCAGAAGGCCACCGACGTCTGGTCGGCGATCGGCGCGCAGGTGCTGAAGATGACCCCGGAGAACCACGATGCGGCCTTCGCCGCAGTCAGCCACCTGCCGCACCTGCTGGCCTTCGCCTACTTCAGCGCGGTGGTCAACCAGCCGGCGGGGCGCGACTTCCTGTCGCTGGCCGGCCCGGGCTTTCGCGACTTCACACGCATCGCCGCCAGCAACCCGCAGATCTGGCGCGACATCCTGGTGGCCAACCGCGAGGAAGTGCTCAAGCAGTCGCAGCGCTTCCGCAACGCGCTGGACGCGCTCGAGCACGTGATGCGCTCGGGCAATGCCGATGCCCTGGAAGACCTGATCCGCGGCCCGGCCGAAGGGCGCTCGCAGTGGCAGATGGGCGCACCGCGCGTTCCGGGGAGCGGTGGCGGCACGGGAACGCCCGGGACGGGCAGCCGCTGAACGCCTGCTGCACCACGGCGCCGGCCCGGCCGATCGCCGGCGCGGCCTGAGCAGACTCCCTCCCCCGCCATGTTCCGCATTCCCGCCCTCGACATCCCGCCGCTGCGCGGCGCTTCCGGCAGCATCGCCCTGCCCGGCTCGAAGAGCATTTCCAACCGCGTGCTGCTGCTGGCCGGCCTGGCCGAAGGCACGACGGCCGTGCACGGGCTGCTCGATTCCGACGACACGCGGGTGATGCTCGACGCGCTCGACGTGCTGGGCTGCGGCCTGCGCCGTGACGGCGCGACGATGCTGGTGACTGGCATCGCCGGCCGCCTGCGCGTGCACGAAGCCCAGCTGTTTCTGGGCAATGCCGGCACGGCGATGCGCCCGCTGGCCGCTGCGCTGGCGGTGCTGGCCGCGACCCAAGGCGGCCGCTTCGAGCTGTCCGGCGTGCCGCGCATGCACGAAAGGCCGATCGCCGACCTGGTCGATGCGCTGCGCCCGCTGGGCTGCACGATCGAGGACCTGGGCCAGCCCGGCTACCCGCCGCTGCGCATCAGCGGACAGGCCGGCGGCCGGCTGCGCACCGAGCGGCCGATCCGCGTTCGCGGCGACGTCTCCAGCCAGTTCTTGACCGCGTTGCTGATGGCCCTGCCGCTGGCCTGCGACACGGCCGATGTGGTCATCGAGGTCGACGGCGAGTTGATCTCCAAGCCCTACATCGAGATCACCATCCGGCTGCTGGCGCGCTTCGGCATCGATGTGCAGCGCGACGGCTGGCAGCGTTTCACGCTGCCTAGTTGGAGGAACGGCGGCCGCTACGTCTCGCCGCGCAGCATCTTCGTCGAGGGCGATGCATCGTCGGCGTCGTACTTCATCGCGCTGGGCGCGATCGCCGCGCACGGCGGAGCGCCGGTGCGCATCGAAGGCGTGGGCAGCGATTCGATCCAGGGCGACATCCGCTTCGTCGAAGCGGCGCAGGCGATGGGCGCCGAGGTCAAGAGCGGACCGGGTTGGATGGAAGTGCACCGCGGCCGCTGGCCGCTGGCGGCCATCACGCTGGACTGCAACCACATCCCCGACGCTGCAATGACACTGGCCGCGATGGCGCTGTACGCCGACGGCACCAGCCGGCTGACCGGCATCGCCAGCTGGCGGGTCAAGGAAACCGACCGCATCGCAGCGATGGCCGCCGAACTGCGCAAGCTCGGCGCGACGGTGGTCGACGGCGCCGACTTCATCGAGGTCTCGCCGCCCGCCGCCTGGATGCCCGCCGCGATCCGCACCTACGACGACCATCGCATGGCGATGTGCCTATCGCTGGCCGCCTTCAACCCACTGGCTGGGCGCGCCGACGCGGCCGGCCCGGGCACAGGGCTGCGTATCCTCGATCCGCACTGCGTGGCCAAGACCTTCCCCGACTACTTCGAAGCCTTGTTCGGCCTGGCCGAAGCGGCCATCGACGACGTGCCGGTGATCGCCATCGACGGCCCCACCGCGTCGGGCAAGGGGACGCTCGCCGCCGCCGTCGCCGCCGCCCTGGGCTGGGGCTTGCTCGATTCCGGCGCGCTGTACCGCGCCGCCGGGCTGGCGGCGTCGCGGGACGGCATCTCGCTGGACGACGAAGCCGCGGTGTCGCACTTGGCCGGACTGCTCGATTTGCGCTTCGGCCATGGCCCGGACAGCGGCCGCACCTGGCTGCGCGGCCAGGAGGTGACGGCCGAACTGCGCCTGGAATCGACCGGCTTGTTGGCCTCGCGCGTCTCGGCGCTGCCCGGGGTGCGCCGGGCGTTGCACGGTCTGCAGTTGTCGTTCCGCCGCGCGCCGGGACTGGTTGCCGACGGGCGCGACATGGGCAGCGTGGTCTTTCCCGACGCCGCGCTCAAGGTGTTCCTCACCGCAAGCAGTGGCGAGCGTGCCGAGCGGCGTTATAAGCAGTTGATTTCAAAGGGGTTTCCCGCTAATATCGACAGTCTTCGCGCCGACTTGGAAGCGCGGGACGCGCGCGACACGAATCGCAGCGTTTCGCCCTTGCGGCCAGCCGAAGATGCGCTGTTGCTCGACAACTCGCACCAGAGCATCGATGAATCGGTGCAACAGGTGCTGTCGTGGTGGCGACAACGCAGTCCGTTGGCGGTGCTCGACCGGTAACCCGGCCGGTCGCTGCTGGCGGCCAAGCGGCCCTCTCGCATCGACAAGGCAAGGCCACGCGGCTTCCCCGGCCGCGCGGCCCACTGCGCCGACGCGACAGGTTTTCTGACTTTCACTCGCAACACCCGTTGCAGGCATTGCCCGGCTCTGCCGTCCACTACCCCCGGGCCCAGGAAACACATGTCCCAAACCACTACCGTCACCGCCACCGGCGGCAGCGACATCTTCGCTGCCCTGTTCGAAGAGTCGATCAAGAGCAACGACATGCGCATCGGCGAGGTCGTCTCCGCCGAGGTCGTCCGCATCGAGTTCAACCATGTGGTGGTGAACGCCGGCCTGAAGAGCGAAAGCTTCGTGGCCATCGAAGAATTCAAGAACGACCAGGGCGAGCTCGAAGTCCAGGTCGGCGATTTCGTCTCGGTCGCCATCGACGCCATCGAGAACGGCTACGGCGACACCATCCTGTCGCGCGACAAGGCCAAGCGCCTGGCCTCGTGGATGAGCCTCGAGAACTCGCTGGAAAGCGGCGAGTTCGTCACCGGCACGGTCAGCGGCAAGGTCAAGGGCGGCCTGACCGTCCTGGTCAACGGCATCCGCGCCTTCCTGCCCGGCAGCCTGCTCGACACGCGGCCGGTCAAGGACATGAGCCCGTTCGAGGGCAAGACCATGGAGTTCAAGGTCATCAAGCTCGACCGCAAGCGCAACAACGTGGTGTTGTCGCGTCGCGCCGTTGTCGAGGCGTCGATGGGCGAAGAGCGCGCCAAGCTGCTCGAGACACTGTCCGAAGGCGCCATCGTCAACGGCGTGGTCAAGAACATCACCGAATACGGCGCCTTCGTCGACCTCGGCGGCATCGACGGCCTGCTGCACATCACCGACATGGCCTGGCGCCG
>JANMAP010000411.1:0-3010 GCA_031359905.1 Burkholderiales bacterium
GATGCTCGGTACCATGAAGGCATGCTGCGCCTTGCATCCGATCCCACGGCGACCGACACGCGCCCAATCGACTGAATGGACCAGATCGACGCGCTGGTGGTGGGTGCGGGGGTCGTCGGCCTGGCCTGCGCACGCGCGTTGGCGCAAGCCGGACTGGACGTGGTGATCGCCGAGCAGGACACGCGCTTCGGCAGCGGCGTGTCGTCGCGCAACAGCGAGGTCATCCATGCCGGCCTGTATGGCGCGCCGGGGAGTGCGAAGGCGCGCCTGTGCGTGCGCGGCAGGCATCTGCTGTACGCCTTCTGCCAAGCCCGCGGCGTGGCCTTCCAGCGTTGCGGCAAGCTGGTGGTGGCCACCCGCGACGAGGACGTCGCCACGCTGCAGACCATCGCCGATCGTGCCCGGCTGAACGGCGTCGACGACCTGCGCTTGCTGGACCGCGACGCGGCCCGCGCGCTCGAGCCGGCGCTGGAATGCAAGGCGGCGCTGCACTCGCCTTCCAGCGGCATCGTCGACAGCCACGGCCTGATGACGGCGCTGCTCGGTGATGCGCAGCATGCCGGCGCCGTGCTGGCCTGGCGCAGCCCGATTGCCGGCGCGCAGCAGGTCCCTGACGGCTGGCAAGTGCGCGCCGGTGGTGCGGCCGACGGCGAGGCCTTCGAGCTGCTGGCGCATTGGGTCATCAACGCCGCCGGCCTGGACGCGCAGGCCGTGGCTGCCAGCCTGCAGGGATTCCCGCCCGGCGCCATCCCGCGCCGCCATCTGGCCAAGGGCCATTACTTCGCGCTGGCCGGGCGGGCACCGTTCTCGCGATTGATCTACCCGACGCCGGTCGACGGCGGCCTCGGCGTGCATCTCACGCTGGACCTCGGCGGCCAGGCCAAGTTCGGACCCGATGTGCAATGGATCGACCACGACGGCCCTGCAGCAGCGCTCGACTACGCCGTCGACGCGGCACGTGCGCCGGCCTTCTGCGCCGAGGTGCGCCGCTATTGGCCCGGGCTGCCCGACGGCGCCATGGTGCCGGCCTACAGCGGCATCCGCCCCAAACTCAGCGGCCCTGGCGAGCCGCCGGCCGACTTCCGCATCGACGGCCCGCAGCAGCATGGCTGCCCGGGCGTGGTCCAGTTGTTCGGCATCGAATCGCCGGGGCTGACCGCGTCGATGGCCATCGCCGAGGTGGTGGCCGACATCGTCGCACGTGAACATTGATGTCAACGCGGATCGTTGATCCGTCGGGTCCGATGACCAGTGCCGGCCCGACGGTTCGCGATGGCTCCGATGGCCCGCGGTGGCCCGCCGACAGCCCGCCCTTCGCCCGCCGATCGCCCGTTGATCCCCCGCCGATTGCCCGCCGATTGCCCGCCGATCGCCCGCTGATTGCCTGCCTGCCCGATGACGGCCGGCGCCCGCAGGGCCACTCGGCAGCTGAGCCGCGCGTCCTGCGGCCGACCTCTATCATGTGTCGGGTCGGTCGCTGATGCCCTGCCGTGGAGCGCTTCGGCACCCATCCTCCGTCCGTTCTGCCCCCTGCCAGCCCGACCTTCGATGAACCCTTCCATGCGCACCCATTCGCTCGCCGGCCTGCTGGCCCTGGCGATCTTCACCCCGGCTGCCAGCGCGCTGGCCGATGCAGCCGACGCTCCCGGGCGGCCGGGCCAGGACAGCCCGCCGGCGCGACCGGCTGCCGCCGCGTCGGCGCCCACGGCCACGCCACCGGCCGCGCCGCTCGATGCCACGGAGCCCAAGCCCTACGACAGGGTCATCACCGCCGACGCCAAGACGCAGAGCGGCCTGGTCAAGGTGCACAGCCTGAAGAACCGGCTGTACTTCGAGATTCCCAAGGGCCTGCTCGACCAGCAACTGCTGATGGTCGCCACCGCCACCGGCGTGCCGGCCGGAGCCGACCATGTCGGCAGGGAGATCAACGAAGACGTGGTGCGCTTCATGCTGAAGGGCAACCGCGTGTACTTCCAGTCCGTGTCGCACGACTATGTCGCCGACCCGGCGCGGCCGATCGCCACGGCGGTGCAGGGCGCGCAGCGCGACACCATCCTGGCCAGCTTCCCGGTCGAGGCTTATGCCAAGGACGGCGCGCCGGTCATCGAGGTCACGCGCCTGTTCACCACCGAGATCGGCGACTTCACTGCCCGCCAGCTGGTCCGCGGCACCGCACTCGACGCCACGCGCAGCTATGTCGAGCAGAGCAAGGCCTTCCCCGGCAGCCTGCGCATCGACGCGGTGCAGACCTACACGCTGATGGCCCTGCCGACGCCGCCGCTGCCGCCGATTCCCGGCCTGCAGGCGCCGCCGCCTGCAGCGCCGCGCAGCGGCAGCGTCAACGTGGCCTACAACCTCGTCAAGCTGCCCGACACGGCGATGAAGCCGCGGCTGTTCGACGACCGGGTCGGCTTCTTCAGCCTGGCCCGCGTGGACTACGGCAGCGACGAACACGAGACCAAGCGCGAACGGCTGATCAAGCGCTGGCGGCTGGAGAAGAAGGACCCGGCGGCGGGCTTGAGCGAGCCCGTCAAGCCGGTGGTCTGGTACATCGACCGGGCCACCCCGGCGGCGCTGGTGCCGTACGTCAAGAAAGGTGTCGAAGCCTGGAATGTGGCCTTCGAGGCCGCCGGCTTCAAGAACGCGATCCAGGCCCGGACGTTCCCGACTGCAACCGAGGACCCGGAGTTCGACCCCGAAGACGTGCGCTACAGCATCATCCGCTGGGTGCCGTCGCCGATCGCCAACGCCTACGGCCCGAGCCTGGCCGACCCGCGCAGCGGCGAGATCCTCAACGCCAACATCGTCATGTATCACAACATCATGCAGCTGCAGCGTGATTGGTACGTGACGCAGGCCGGCGCCGTCGACCCCCGGGCGCAGACGCTGCCGCTGCCCGACGACCTGATGGGCGACCTGGTGGCCTATGTGGTGACGCACGAGGTCGGCCATTCGCTGGGCTTTCTGCACAACATGAAGTCGAGCTCGCTGTATCCGGTGGCCAAGATCC
>JANMAP010000444.1:0-1803 GCA_031359905.1 Burkholderiales bacterium
CGCAAGTCGCCCAGTGCGATCGAAGCACTGAGAAGACGACCTCTTGGGGCCTTTGGCGCCGGCCCGCGAGGTGAATCCAAGGCCGCAGAAGGCCACCCGGTGGGCGTCTTCGCGGCCCATCGCGGCCCGGTAACCTGCCCCCGTAGCCCGTTCGTTCGAGCGCTCGGCCTCACGCCACAATCGCCGCATGGACACGATCGCATTCATCGGTGGCGGCAACATGGCCGGCGCCATCGTCGGCGGGCTCGTGCGCAGCGGGCTTGCGGCCGACTCCATCGTCGTCGTCGATCCCGGCGCCGTGCAGCGCGAGAAGCTGCACGCCGAGTTCGGCGTGCGCACGCTGGCCGCGGCCGATGCCTCGCTCGCCAGCGCCGCGATGGTCGTCTGGGCGGTCAAGCCGCAGTTGTTCGTCGAGGCCGCCGCGCCGTGCGCGCCGCACATCGCCCAGGCACTGCAGCTCAGCGTGATGGCCGGCATCCGCAGCGAAGCGATCGTGCGCGCCACCGGCGCCGAGCGCGTCGTGCGCACGATGCCGAACACGCCGGCGCTGGTCGGCCAGGGCACGACCGGGCTGTTCGCGCGCGCCGCGGCCAGCGCCGCCGACCGCGCGCAGGTCGAGGCCGTGCTCGCGCCGACCGGGCAGCTGCTGTGGGTCGACCGCGAGGACGACCTCGACGCCGTCACCGCCATCTCCGGCTCCGGCCCCGCCTACGTCTTCTACTTCGTCGAAGCGATGATGGAGGCGGCGGCGCAGATGGGCCTGAGCGCGGCGCAGGGCAAGGCGCTCGCGCTCGGCACCTTCGGCGGTGCCACGGCGCTCGCGCAGGCCTCGCCCGACACACCGGCGGTGCTGCGCGAGCGCGTCACGTCGAAAGGTGGCACGACGCACGCGGCACTCACGTCGCTGGAAGCGAGCGGCGTGAAAGCCGCGTTCGTGCAGGCGATGCGCGCCGCACAGCAGCGCGCGCGTGAACTGGGCGACGAGTTCGGCGCGTAGAAGCCGCCCCACCCGCAACGCGGCAATGCCGGCGCCGCGTGCCCTCATGCAAAGCCCGCATGGCGCCGGGCGCGACTTTCCGGCCCCGTCGGCCTACAGTCTCGACCCATGCCGGCCCGCGCCCGCACGGCGCCACGAGCACACGCTGTGGTGCGGTGGCGGCGCATGAACCACTCCACTCCGAGACGACCATGAGCCACCTCTCCTCCGTCAGCAGCAAGGGCGATACCGCCTGGGACACCTACCTTTCCCAGGTCGACCGCGTGCTGCCCTACCTGGGCCACCTCGCGCGCTGGTCCGAAACGTTGAAGCACCCGAAGCGCATCCTCATCGTCGACGTGCCGATCGAGCTCGACAACGGCGAGGTCGCGCATTTCGAGGGCTACCGCGTGCAGCACAACCTCTCGCGCGGCCCGGGCAAGGGCGGCGTGCGCTTCCACCCCGACGTGACGCTCGAAGAAGTGATGGCGCTCTCCGCGTGGATGACGGTCAAGTGCGCTGCGGTGAACCTGCCCTACGGTGGCGCCAAGGGCGGCATCCGCGTCGACCCGAAGAAGCTCTCGCTGAAGGAACTGGAGCGCATGACGCGCCGCTACACCAGCGAGATCGGCATCATCATCGGCCCGCAGCGCGACATTCCGGCGCCCGACGTCAACACCAACGGCCAGATCATGGCCTGGATGATGGACACCTACTCGATGAACACCGGCACCACCGCCACCGGTGTCGTCACCGGCAAGCCGCTACACCTGGGCGGCTCTCTCGGCCGCGTCAGGGCCACCGGGCGGGGCGTGTTCGTCACGGGC
>JANMAP010000230.1:0-9157 GCA_031359905.1 Burkholderiales bacterium
AACTGCGCGACCTGCCACCAGGGCGCCTACAAGCCGGTCTACGGCGCGCAGATGGCCAAGGACTTCCCCGAACTGCTGACGCTGGCCGCGCTTGGTCCCGGCACCGCGCCGCTGGCCGCTGCGGCCGGTGCGGCCGGTGCGGCGTCCGCGCCTGTTGCCGCGGCGCCGGTCAAGTAGTCGGGGTGGCCGCGGCGGCAGTACCGGCCGCCGGTCGGGTCGGCCGCAACGCGAACGCCCGACCAGCGAACAGCGGCGTGCGCGGCACGAAGGGACTTCGGTGAACCTGCGCACTGCCCGAGCCGCTGACGCGCTGGCGCCGGTGGCGGCCGTTGCCGGCGGCCGAGTATCGGCCTCGGCGGCCGCGGGAGCCCCGGTCACTGCGCTGGGGTCCGAGGTGGCCGTGATGCTGCTCGCCGACATCGCGCCAGCGGCGCGCTGGTGGGGCTGGTGGCGCATCGTGCGCGGCGCCCAGTCGCTGCGCGGCGTGCCGGGCCTGCGCTGGGCCAAGGTGCTCGGCAGCGGCCATGAGGGCGGGTTCGGCTTGCGGCCCAGCGCGTCGCGCCAAGGACTCTTCGTGGTCTTCGCCGACGAGGCCGCAGCCGATGCCTTCATCGATGGCGCCGTGCCGCGCGCCTACCGCGAGCGCACCGCCGAATGCTGCATCGCCAAGCTGCGCGCGTGGTCGGTGCGCGGCCACTGGAGCGGCAGCACGCTGACCGAAAGCGCCGCCGCACCGCCGCCGGGCGCACCGATGGCCGCGCTGACGCGGGCGTCGATCCGCCCGCGTCGCGCCTGGTCGTTCTGGCAGCTGGCAGCGCCTGCGCAGGCGGCCCTCGGCGCGGCGCCGGGCTGCCTGCTGGCCGTCGGCCTGGGCGAAGCGCCGCTGCTGCGCCAGGCCACCTTCAGCCTGTGGGACAGCGTGCAGGCGATGGACGATTACGCGCGCAGCGGCGCGCATCTGGCGGCGATCCGCGCGGCGCAGCGCGAAGGGTATTTTTCGGAATCGATGTTCGTTCGCTTCGTGCTGCTGGACATCCGCGGGCAGTGGCATGGGACGCGGTATGGATGACGCCCCCCCCCGGAGCGCCTGTGGCGCTTCCCCCCCAGAGGGGCGCCGCCAGCGGCCCGGCACAGCCGGTTCCGCGGCGTCCGCGCGATCGTCCTCCGCTGACCATCGCGTGGTCGTCGTCGGCGCCGGCATCGGCGGGCTGGTGAGTGCGCTGCTGCTGGCCTGTCGCGGCCTGCCGGTGACGCTGGTCGAGGCCGCCGAGGGGCCGGGCGGCAAGATGCGGCAGGTGCAGGTCGACGGCGTGGCGATCGACGCCGGGCCGACGGTCTTCACGATGCGCTGGGTCTTCGAGCAGATCCTCGCCGAGGCCGGCAGTTCGCTGGACAGCCTGCCGCGCCTGACGCCGCTGGCGGTGCTCGCCCGCCACGCCTGGCGCGGTGACGACACCACGCTGGACCTGTTCGCCGACAGCGCCCGGTCGGCCGATGCCATCGCCCGCTTCAGCAGCCCGGCCGAGGCGCGGCGCTTTCTCGGCTTCTGCACCCAGGCGCGGCGCGTCTACGACACGCTCGAAGCGCCCTACATCCGCAGCGAACGACCGACGCTGGCCAGCCTGGGCGGCGCGCTCGGTCCGCGCGGGCTGGCGGTGCTGGCCGGCCTCGGGCCGTTCGCCAGCCTGTGGCGATCGCTGGCCCGCCACTTCCATGACGCCCGCCTGCAGCAGCTGTTCGGCCGCTACGCCACGTATTGCGGCGCGTCGCCGTGGGCCGCGCCGGCCACGCTGATGCTGGTCGCGCAGGTCGAGCTCGACGGCGTGTGGGCCGTCGATGGCGGCATGCACGCGGTGGCCCGGGCGCTGGCCGGGCTGGCGCAGCAGCGCGGGGTCGACCTGCGCTACGGCCAGCCGGTCGAGCAGATCCTGGTGCAGGGCGGCCGGGCCTGCGGCGTGCGGCTGGCCGACGGGCAGGTGCTGGCGGCCGATTCGGTGGTCTTCAACGGCGACAGCCAGGCCCTGGCCGGCGGCCTGCTCGGCGATGGCGTCCGCGCTGCGGTGCCGGACAGCCCCGCGGCGCGGCGATCGCTGTCGGCGCTGACCTGGGCGCTGCACGCGCGGGCCAGCGGATTCCCGCTGCTGCGCCACAACGTCTTCTTCGACACCGACTACCGCAGCGAATTCGACGACATCTTTCGCCAGCGCCGCCTGCCCAGGCAGGGCACCGTCTATGTCTGCGCGCAGGACTGCGGCGACAGCGGCGCCGCGCGCAGCGGCCCCGAACGCCTGCTGTGCCTGGTCAACGCGCCGCCAGACGGCGATCGCCCGGCAGCGCCCGGTGCCCCCCGCTCATTCGACCCCACGGAGACCGATCCATGCGAGCAACGGAGCCTGGCCCTGCTGCGCCAGTGCGGCTTGACCCTGGCGTGGCAGCCGCACCAGGTGCAGCGCAGCACGCCGGCGGACTTCCATCGGCTGTTTCCGGCCACGGGCGGGGCGCTGTACGGGCCGGCGACGCACGGCTGGATGTCATCGTTCCGCCGGCCGGGAGCGGCCAGCGCGCTGCCGGGGCTGTTCCTGGCGGGGGGCAGCGTGCACCCGGGGCCGGGGGTGCCGATGGCCGCGATGTCGGGGCGGCTGGCGGCCGCGACGCTGCTGGCGCACCTCGATTCGACCAGCCGGTCGCGCCGGGTGCATATCTCTGGTGGTATCTCGACGCGCTCAGCGATTGCGGCACCTACGGCCTGACCGTCATCGCCTTCGTCGGCAGCGTCTTCTCGCCGTACTACGCCTGGGCGATACAGCGCGCCGCGCGCGGTGGCCCGGCGGTCGACGCCGAGGACTTCTGCTGCATCAACGTGGCCCTGTACGGCCGGGGCAGCCGGCGCTGGACGATGACCGAACGCGGGCGGCGTGCCGTGCGCCGCAGCGCGCAGGAATTCGTCGTCGGCCCGAGTGCGCTGCGCTGGGACGGGCAGTCGCTGGTCTTCGACCTGCACGAGGTGGGCATGCCGGTGCCGCGGCGCGTCGACGGCCAGCTGCGCGTCTGGCCGAAGGCCCTGTCGACCTTCGTCAGCCCGCTGGACGACGGCGGGCGGCACCGCTGGGGACCGATCGCGCCGTGCTCGCGCGTCGAGGTGGAACTGACGCGCCCCGCGCTGCGCTGGCAGGGCCAGGCCTACCTGGACAGCAACGAAGGCGACGAGCCGATCGACCGCCCGTTCAGCACCTGGGACTGGTCGCGCGGCCTGCTGCGCGACGGCAGCACGGCGGTGATCTACGACGTGCGCCAGAAACACGGGGAGGACCGCGTCATCACCCAGCGCTTCTGGCCGGACGGCCGCCAGGCGCCGTTCACGCCGCCGGCGCGCCAGACCCTGCCGCGCACGGCGTGGGGCCTGCGCCGCAGCATGCGCAGCGAAGCCGACGTGCCGGCGCGCGTCCGGCAGACGCTGGAAGACACGCCGTTCTACCAGCGCGCGGTGCTCGAGTCGGGCTTGTTCGGCGAACGCGTCACGGCGGTGCACGAAAGCCTGCACACCGCGCGGCTGGTGGCACTGCCGGTGCGCCTGATGCTGCCGTGGCGGATGCCGCGGCGGGCGTAGGCCGCTGTCGGCCTCAATCACGCCGGGCTCAGTGCCGCCGATCGTGCTTCGTCGGCGGGCGGTCGAAGGAATCCGGCCGGTAGACGTTGCCGTCGCGCTGCACGCGGCGGGCCTTGCGGCGTGCGCGCTCGATGACGTCATGGGCCTCGCGCTCGACGCTGCGGTCCAGCCGCTGCGCCGGCCGGCGGCGCGACCGCCAGCGTTGCGGCCAGCCGCGCAGGCCGCCGAACGCGGCGCGGGCGGCGCGGCCGATGCGGTCCAGCCGCGCCCGTTGGCGCGCGGGCAGCATCGGGTGCGCCAGCAACAGCAGGCACACCGCCAAGCCCAGGCCGGCCATCAACGATTCGAACATGGGCGGACTGTAGCCCGGGGCGCGGCGTTCAGCGGCCTGGACTTGGGGGACCGACTTGGGGACCGGTGGGCGGCGGGGCGGGGGCAGGCGGGTCGGCAGGCGCCGGTGTCGGGGCCTGGTCGTCAAGGCTGCGCGTCGACCGTTCGGCGGCCGCCTTGGCCCGGTCCCGCGCCACCGAACGCAGCTGCCACCAGGCAAAGACCAGCACGCCGCCGAAGACCAGCACGACCTCGATCAGGATCAACGGCAAGGGTGACGGGCTCACGACGGCGCCTTGCCGTGCCGGTCAGTTCAGCGCCCGACGCGGCTGCCGCCGCTGCGCGGCCTGGCGTTCGAGCAGGTCGATCATCCACTCGATCCGCTGGCTCAGCGGCCGCGCGGTGGGCCGCAGGCCGGGGACGGCGACGGTGAGATGCGCAGTGGCAGTGACGGCAGTGACGGGGGTCACGGCGGTGACAGCGGTCACGGCGGTGTTGGGCAGGCGGTCGGCAGCGGCATCGACCAGGAACTGCACCGCTGGCAGCACCGGACACTCGGCGCCGGCATGGCCGGGCGACAGCACGGCAGCGCCTGCGGCGCGGGCCATCAACGCCAGCTTGCGCTGCTTGCTGACGACCACGCGCTGGTGGATCGAATCGCAGCCACGCTGGCGCAGTTGCGCGCCGATCTCGGCATAGACCAGACGCGCGGCACGGATCGCCGGCCGGCAATCGCGCGGCAGCGCGGCAATGCCGTGCTCGGCGCGGCGGTACAGCCCGTCGGCATGGTCCAGCAGGCGCTGCACGACACCGGCCACGGCGGGGCAGAGGACCGGGTCGCGCAGCCAGCTGTCGACGTCGAGGCCGGCGTCGGCCAGCCACTGCCGCGGCAGGTACAGCCGCCCGGCGCGCGCGTCTTCCCCGACATCGCGGGCGATGTTCGTCAGCTGCATCGCCACGCCCAGGTCGCAGGCCCGCGCCAGCGCGCTGGCCGAGCGCACGCCCATGACCAGCGCCATCATCGCGCCGACCGTTCCGGCGACGCGCGCGGCATAGGCCTCGACGTCGGCCAGCGTGTCGTGGCGGCGCTGCTGGGTGTCCCACAGGAAGCCTTCGAGCAGGGCATCGAGCAAGGCGCGCGGGATCGCGAAGCGGTGGACCACCGCGGCCAGCGCGCGGTCGGCGGCGATGGCCCAGGGCCGGCCGTCGTACAGCGCATCCAGGCGCGAGGTCAGCTCGGCCATCGCCGCGGCCGGGTCGTCGCCCAGGTCGATGGCATCGTCGGCCAGCCGGCAGAAGGCGTACAGCGCAGTGGCCGGCCCGCGCACCCGCGACGGCAGCATCAGCGACGCGGCGAAGAACGACTTGGAACCGCCGCGCATCAGAGCGCGCAAGGCCGCGACCTCGTCGGTCGGGCGCAGCGCAGCCGCTTCGTCGGTCCTCGGGCGCAGCGCTGCGTGGTCGCGGATCAGCGTGGCGTGGGTGGCCGCCGCGCCGGAAGGAACATCACGATCGAACATCATCGGGCGGGCAGCAGTGGGTTGTCGATGGGCCGGGCAGCGATGTCGCACTGCGAAACGCACTGCGGCGGCGCGCTGGCCGGCGACGCTGGCTGGCGCACCGCCCAGCGCCACAGCGCGGTGGTTGGCAGCGGCAGCACCAGCAGCAGGTGTTCGACGACCGCCAGGCCGAGCAGCGTGGCCACCAGCGAGTGGCCGACGGAGGCGGCTGGGGCGACCTGCGGCTCGCTGGCCGCGGCCACCCGCCAGACCACGACAGCGCCGCCGCCGAGCACCGACAGCGGCAGCAGCGGGTTCATGCGCCGGCGGCGGAAAAAGCTGGCCATGTAGGCCAGGTGCGCGGGCAGGAATTCCTCGCTGAGGTTGCGCACGCCCAGGAACAGGTTGAGCTTGGCGCTGATGCGCATGACCCACAGCACCATGAAGGTCGCGCTGCCGACCTGGTTCGGCGCGTCCCAGGTGATACCGAGGATCAACGCGCCCATCGCCAGGATCGCCAGCTCGTGCCACAGGATGGCCTGCAGCGACGCCGTGAAGCGCGCCCAGCCGGTCGCGCCGTCGGCCAGCGGCTGCTTGCGCGGGCCGGTCAGCCAGCCGGTCAGAAACGTCAGCTCGTGCCAGCCCCAGACCAGCAATGCGCAGCTGAACGCGCAATAGGCTCCCGCCAGGCCGGTCTGCTGCGCGGTGTGCGCCAGGCCCACCAGCGCGGCCAGCGCCAGCCCCGTCGACAGCAGCAGGCTCCAGCGGAATGTCGTGCGCGGCAGGGTGTCGAGCAGCAGCACGATGCCGGTGCTGAACCACCAGACGAACATCGCGAAGACGACGGCGACCCACAGGCTGTCCATCAGCAGCGCCCTGTTGTTCGGCCCGTGGTGTGCATGCCGACGGCGGCGGTCATCACCACGCGGGTGCCATGCGCACCTGCGCCGGCAGGTCGTGGCGCTTGACGGGCATCAGGTACAGCCGGCCGAAGGTCGCCAGCCCCTGCAGCGCCAGGCCGGCCTGCGCCAGCTTGCCCAGCACGCCGCCACGCCGCTTCGCCGCGTCGATGGCGGTCTGGATGCGGAACAGCTTTTCCAGGCCGGCGCGGAAGGCCGGCGCATCGGTGTCCAGCGAGATCGGGAAGACCTGCTTGCTGATCTCGGTGGTGATGCGGAAGACGGTGTAGTCGTACTCGTCGCTGTCCAGGCCCATCGCGTGGTGGAGCATCGGCCGCGTGTGGTCGCGCACGTACATCGTGGCGTAGACGGCCAGCAGGAAGAAGCGGATCCACAGCAGGTTGCCGCCGCGCAGCAGCCCGGGGTTGGCACGCATGATCAAAGCGAACGATTCGCCGTGCCTGAACTCGTCGTTGCACCAGCGTTCGAACCAGCGAAAGATCGGGTGGAAACGCTTGTCCGGATGGCGTTCGAGCTGGCGGTAGATCGTGATGTAGCGCGCGTAGCCGATCTTCTCGCTGAGGTAGGTCGCGTAGAAGATGTACTTGGGCTTGAAGTAGGTGTAGGCCTTGGTGCGCTTGAGGTTGCCCAGGTCCAGGCCGAGGCCGAAATCCTTCAGCGCCGAGTTGATGAAGCCGGCATGGCGCGATTCGTCGCGCGCCATGTAGCGCATCAGCGTCTTGATGTCGGGGTTGGTGACGTTCTTCTGGATCTCGTTGTAGAGGATGCAGCCGCTGAATTCGCTGGTCACCGAACTGATCAGGAAGTCGAGGAATTCCTGGCGCAGTTCGGGCGAGACCTGGCTGAAGACCTCGGCCACTTCCTGGTTGAACAGCGGCGTGCGCTGGAAGTGGTCGTGGTTGTTGTCGCCTTCGTACTCGGCAAGCATCGTGTCCCACTCGGCGCGCAGCGGCGAGACATCGAGCTGGTCCATCGCCGCGAAGTCGGTGGTGTAGAAGCGCGGCGACAGCAGGGTCTCGGTCTTGGCGTGAACGGCAGCGTCTTCGGCGGTGGTGATGGCAACGGCCATGGGGGACTCCTGGTTCAGGGCCGGCGGGCGACCGGCGCAGTCGCGCCGAGGCCGTCGAGCAGGCGGGCGTAGACGGCGGCATTGCCGGCGCCGAAGGATTCGAGGTCGATGCGCTCGCCGGTGGCCGGGTCGGACAGCGTCAGCCGGCCGTCGGCGCGGGCACTCAGCTCGAACGGCTGGGCCGGGCCGAGGTCGCGCTTGCGCCGTTCGCGGACCAGCGCGCGCAGCGTGCCGCGCAGGAAGCCGGCTTCGCCCTGCACCTGGGCGACGACCTGGCCGGTGGCCGCGTCGATGATGTCCACCGATCCGTCGCGGCCGTCTGCGAAGTGCAGGCTGCGCGTGGCCACGCTGGGCGCATCGGGGGTGTGAATGTCGGTGCCGCTCAGGCGCACGGCGGCGACGCCGAGCAGGACCACCAGCAGCAGCGCGCCCATCGCCGGCACGGCGCCCCGCGGCAGGGTGTTGCGGGTCAGGGCGTTGGGAGACAGGGCTTCGGACATCGTCGGCTCCGGGTGCTGCGTTCAGGCCACCGAGCCGTGCGCGTTGCCGGCCGCCCAGCGGGCAGCGGACGCGCCGGGCCGCTGGCTCGGCGTGGGCATGCCGGCTGGCACCGGGGTGGCGATGGGCATGGCACGGGGTGCGCCGTTCGCCAGCGCAGGGGCCGAGGTGCCGGTGGCCGCCGACCAGGCCGTGGCCAGCACGCGGGCAGCCTCGGCGGCATCCGGCACGCAGCGCAGCATCGGCTCGGGCTGGGCCATCTGCCAGGGCCGCACGTGCGGCCACAGGTGCAGCAGGGCGATGCGCTCGCCGCGCTGCAGGCGCAGCGAAATGTCGCCGATGCCGCCCGCGCGCAGTTTCAACCCGGCGCTGTGGATGCGCTGGAAGGGCAGGTTGAAGGTCACCGTCAGCACGATGCCGATGCGCAGGATCACACGCTTGTCGGTGATGGTGTAGGCCGTCGCGCGGGCCTGCAGGCGGGCCAGCCAGACCATCGCTGCGATGGCCAGCACGGCCATCGGCAGCAGCCAGGCCAGCGACGCCACGACCTGCGCCGGCCCGCCGCCGTCGCCGATCACGAACAGCGCGCGCAGCACCAGCAGCGCGGAGAAGTACCAGGCCAGCTTGCGCGCATGGAAGGCGTGAATGGCCAACGCGCGCCAGTCGGGGCTGCCCTGCCAGAGCACGCGTTCGTCGGCGGGCAGGGCTTCGGGCAGGCCGTGCTGCGGCTCGAACTCGTGTTCGTGGCCGAGGCTGTGGCGATGTTGAACTGCTTTCATCGGGCGTCTTTCTGCAAGGCGTTCAGCGGATCGGCAGGCCGGCTCAGATCAGCGGCTCGGAGCGCGACGGTTCGGCATACAGCGTGCCGGCGCCGTAATAGGCCATGATCTTTTCTTCCTCGAGGAAGGTGATCTGGTCGTCGCGCTTGGTGCCTGGCACCTGGGCGAACTGGCCGGACAGGATCGAATGCACCTTGACGCCGTCGCGGCGGATGCGTGCGCAGTTCATCGGCAGCAGGACGCGCCGGCCGCCGGCGGCCAGCTGCACTTCGAGGTAACGGAACAGGTGTTCCGACTGGTCGACCCACAGGTCGCACACCGTGCCGGCCGCTTCGTCGTCGGCGCCGAGGACCGGCAGGCCGCGCGGGTCGGTGTCCTTGCCCGACACGCCGTAGTCGCCGGCCACGCGCAGCGGCACGATCTTCGGATGACCGTCGAAGGTCATGTCGGGCACG
>JANMAP010000233.1:0-2477 GCA_031359905.1 Burkholderiales bacterium
CGCCGCGGCTGCTCAGGTCGACCCAGCCGCCGACCGTCGACGCGCGTTCGTGCAGGCCGCGGATGCCGAAGCTGCGCGCCTTGGCCAGGTCGGCCTGGCCCAGGCCGCGGCCGTTGTCGCTGACTTCCAGCGACAGCACGCCGCCGGTCAGCGACAGGTCAACCGTGACCCGGCTGGCCTGCGCGTGCTTGGTCACGTTGGTCAGCGCTTCCTGCACCGTGCGGTAGGCCACCAGCGGCACGCCGGGCGGCAGCGCTTCGGGCGGCTGCGGCTGCGCCGGGGTGCGCAGTTCGCAGGCGATGCCGGTGCGCTTTTCGAAGCGGATGGTCAGCCATTGCAGCGCCGCGACCAGGCCTTGTTCGAGGATCGCCGGGCGCAGGTTCTGCATGATGCGCTGGCTGGATTCGATGGCATGGGTCACCGTTTCCAGCGCCGACTGCAAGCGCGCTTCGAACTCCGGCGCGCTCACCTGGCGGGCGTTGCGGCGGATCCAGTCGAGTTCGAACTTCAGCGCCGTCAGCGACCCGCCGACGTCGTCGTGGATCTCGCGGGCGATGGCCGAGCGTTCGGCCTCGATGCTGGTCTGCAGATGCTGGGCGAGTTCCGACAGGCGCTGGCGCGACGCCGCCAGGTCGCGGTCGGCGGCGGCGCGGGCACGCCGCGTCAGGCTGGCTTCGATGGCGTGTTCGATCGCCGGGGCCAGCCGCGCCAGGTTGTTCTTCAGCAGATAGTCGCTGGCGCCGTTGCGCATGGCCTCGACGGCGGTGTCCTCGCCGATCTGGCCCGACACCAGGATGAAGGGCACCAGCGGTCCGGCGCCGCCGGCGCCCTGCGCGTCGGCGTGCTCGCAAAGCATCTGCAGCGCGTCGATGCCGGTGAAGCCGGGCAGGTGGTAGTCCGACAGCACCACGTCCCAGCGCTGCGACAGCGCGGCGGCGAATTCGTCGCGGGTCTCGATGCGCGTGGCCTGCACGGTCAGCCCGCTGCGCCGCAGGTGGGCCAGCGCCAGGGCGTGGTCCGGCTCGGAGTCCTCGAGGTGCAGCAGGCGGATCGCTGGGGGGGCGCCGGTCATGCGACGCAGTATGACAAAGCGCCTCCCCGCAGGGCGCCGCGGCGCCGCGGCGGCGCGGGCGGCCGATCGGGGAGGACGGTCGGGGAGGAAATGGGCGCGGTTTCGGGCCGTGTTCGGCTCAATGTCGATGCATCGCCTGCCGACAATGACTTGTCACCGTTCGGCCCACCTGCGGCCGTCACACCCATCCCCGCACAGGAGCTTCGATGCTCGTTGAGGACGCCTCGCACCAGGCCGCTGCACGCTCGCCCCAGTTAGCGGGCGGGAGCATGCCGCTGCTGGCCGCGGCGGACCTGCAGGACCATTTGATGGTGGCCAGCAACGACCTCGAACGCCTGCAGCGCCTGCTCGACGACGCCAGCCAGGCCCTGATGTGCCACTTCACGCAGGCCACCGGCCAGCTGGCCCGCGGTGCCGTCGACGACGCCCGCCTGACCATCGGCGGCGCGATCACCGCGCTGCAGTTCCAGGACATGGCCAGCCAGCTGATCACGCACACCGCGCGCCGGCTGCGCAGCTGCGCCGACCGGCTGGCCAGCGACGCCTTCGCTGATGACGAGGATGGCCAGGCACTGATTGAACAAGCCCCGCTGCGCCCGAACCCGGTGACGCAGGACGAGATGGACGCCGGGTCCGTCGAATTGTTCTAGTCGTCGCGCCGTCGCCATCCACCGACACCGCTTGCCCGAATTCCCCTGGAGAGACCTTCATGCATTCCATCCTTGCCGTAGACGACAGCGCCTCGATGCGCCAGATGGTCTCGTTCACCCTGAAAAATGCCGGCTTCAACGTCGTCGAAGCGGTGGACGGCCAGGACGCCTACGAGAAGGCCAACAGCCGCGACTTCAATCTGGTGCTGACCGATCAGAACATGCCGCGCATGGACGGCATCAGCCTGACCAAGAAGCTGCGCGAGATCCCGAAGTTCAAGACCACGCCGATCCTCATCCTGACCACCGAGAGCAGCGACCAGATGAAGCAGGCCGGCCGCGCCGCCGGCGCCACCGGCTGGCTGGTCAAGCCCTTCGACCCGGCCAAGCTGGTCGAGGTCATCGGCAAGGTCATCAAGTGAGCCCCCAAGCTCGCTTGCGCTCGCTACCCCCCGAGGGGGCCGTCCCCCAGCGGCCCGGCAAACCCGGTTCCGCGGCGGGAAGCTTTGTCATTAACCCTCGGGAACCCGGCTGTCAGGAACAGAAAACATGAGCACCTCCCACCACGACACGAGCGACGCAAGCGCGAACGCTGGCATCGACCTCAGCCAGTTCTTCCAGGTCTTCTTCGAGGAAGCCGGCGAGAACCTGGAGACCATGGAGCAGATGCTGCTCAACGTCGACATCACCGCCGCCGACGACGAGCAGCTCAACGCCATCTTCCGCTGCGCGCATTCGGTGAAGGGCGGTGCGGC
>JANMAP010000483.1:0-2719 GCA_031359905.1 Burkholderiales bacterium
AGCGCGCGCCTCGATGTGGTCGCCAGCACCGGCACCAACGGCAAGACCAGCACCACCTGGTGGACGGCGCAGGCCTTGACGGCGCTGGGCCGGCGCTGCGCGGTGATGGGTACGCTGGGCATCGGCGAGCCGCCGCCGGCAGGGCCCGCAGCCGCCGCGCCGCGCGACGCCGGCACCGCCGGGAACAGCGGCGACATCGGGGACATTGGGGACATTGGGGACACCGGCGGTATCGGAGACACCGGCAACACCGCCGACACCGCCGACACCAGTGCCTTGCGCGACAGCGGCCTGACCACCCCCGACGCGGTGACCCTGCACGCCGCGCTGCGCGACTTCGCCGACCGCGGCTTCGCGGCCTGCGCGCTCGAGGCGTCATCGATCGGTCTGGTCGAACACCGGCTGGCCGGGGCGCGCATCAGCGTGGCCCTGTTCACCAACCTGACCCGCGACCACCTCGACCACCATGGCGACATGGCGGCCTACGGCGCGGCCAAGCGGATGCTGTTCACCTGGCCAGGGCTGCGCGCCGCGGTGATCAACGTCGACGATCCCTTCGGCGCCGAACTCGCCGCGTCGCTGGCCGGCGGCCTGCTCGATGTCTGGACGGTGTCGCTGCTCGGCGCTGCGCGCCTGCGCGGCGCCGACCTGCACTACACCGGGCAAGGCCTGGCCTTCACGGCCTGCGAAGACGCTGCCAGGGCGGCGGTGCACAGCCGCCAGGTCGGCGACTACAACGCCAGCAACCTGCTGGTGGTACTCGGCGGGCTGCGCGCGCTTGGCGTGCCGCTGGCCGACGCCGCGGCGGCGCTGGCCGGGCTGACACCGGTGCCCGGCCGCCTGCAGCGCCTGACGGGCGCCGGCATCGAAGTCGTCGTCGACTATGCGCACACGCCGGATGCCATCGACAAGGCGCTGCAGGCGCTGCGTCCGCTGGCCGTGTCGCGCGGCGGCCAGCTGGTCTGCGTCTTCGGCTGCGGCGGCAACCGCGACAGCAGCAAGCGCCCGCTGATGGGCGCGATCGCCGAGCGCGGGGCCGACCGCGTGATCCTGACCAGCGACAACCCGCGCCACGAAGACCCGGCCGCCATCCTGGCGCAGATCGTCGCCGGCCTGGCCCGCCCCGACGTCGCCCTGGTGATCGAAGACCGGCGTGTCGCGATCCGCCGGGCGGTGGCCGACGCGGCGGATGGCGACGTGCTGTTGATCGCCGGCAAGGGCCACGAAGCGGAGCAGGACATCGCCGGCGTCAAGCGGCCGTTCTCCGACCTGATCGAAGCCCGCCAGGCGCTGGCCGCGCGTGCGGCCCACCGCGGGAGCCGCGCATGATGTCGCTGGCCCAGGCGCACCTCCTGCTGCCCGACAGCGACCTGGTTGGCGACGGCGCGCTGCAGGTCGAGCGCGTACACAGCGACACGCGCACGGTGCGCGCCGGCGACCTGTTCGTGGCCCTGCGCGGCGACCGTTTCGACGCCCACGACTTCTTGCGCCAGGCGCGGACCGCCGGCGCCGTGGCGGCGCTGGCCGAACGCGGGCTGGGCGCCACACCGCCGGCGTTGCCTGGCCTGCAGGTGACCGATTCGCTGGTCGCCCTGCAGCAGCTGGCGGCGCGCTGGCGGGCCGGCTTCGCGGGGCTGCCGCTGATCGCCGTCACCGGCAGCAACGGCAAGACCACCGTCACCCAGATGGTCGCCGCGATCCTGCGCGCCTGGCTCGGTGACGGGCCGTCAAGCGCGGCCCTGGCCACCGCCGGCAACCTCAACAACCACCTCGGCGTGCCGCTGACGCTGCTGCGCCTGCGAGCGCAGCACCGCGCCGCGGTGCTCGAACTGGGCATGAACCACCCGGGCGAGATCGCGCTGCTGGCCGGACTGGCCCAGCCGACGGTGGTGCTGGTCAACAACGCGCAGCGCGAACACCTGGAATTCATGGCCAGCGTCGAGGCCGTGGCGCGCGAGAACGGCAGCGCCATCGCCGCCCTGCCGTCGACGGGCACCGCGGTGCTGCCGGCCGACGATGCCTTCACGCCGCTGTGGCGCGAACTGGCCGGTGCGCGCCGCGTCGTCACCTTCGGCATCGACGATGCTGGTGCCGATGTTTCGGCCGCCGCCACCTGGCAGGCCGACCTGCGCCGCTGGGCGCTGGTGTTGCGCACGCCGGCCGGCAGCATCGCCACCACGCTGCGCCAGGCTGGCCGCCACAACCTGGCCAACGCGCTGGCGGCCACGGCCTGCGCGCTGGCGGCCGGCGTGCCGCTGGCCGCGGTGGCCGCCGGCCTGGCGGCTTTCGAGCCGGTGGCCGGCCGCTCGATGACCATGGCGCTGACGCTCGGCGGCCGCGCGGTGACGCTGGTCGACGACAGCTACAACGCCAATCCCGATTCGGTGCTGGCGGCAATCGCCGTGCTGGCGTCGCTGCCCGGCCCGCGCTGGCTGGTGCTGGGCGACATGGGCGAGGTCGGCGACCAGGGTCCGCAGTTCCACGCCGAGATCGGCGCCGCGGCACGCGCCCATGGCATCGAGCAGGTGTGGAGCGCTGGGACGCTGTCGGCGCATGTCGGCGGCCAGCGCCACTTCGACACTGTCGCCGAGCTGCTGGCCGCGCTGGCGGCTTCCGCAGATGCCGCCCCTGCGGCGGCTTCGGTGCTCGTCAAGGGTTCGCGCTTCATGCGCATGGAACAGGTCGTCCAGGCGCTGCAGGCGCGGGCGATCGCGGAGGC
>JANMAP010000540.1:0-7347 GCA_031359905.1 Burkholderiales bacterium
GTCCGGGACGGCGACGTGATGAACTTCCTGTTCAACGTCTGACGCGGCCGCGTCGACGAGCGCCCGCGCGATCCGGCTCCAGAAGATCACGACGATGGGCCTCGACACCGACCGCTCCCCGGCCGTGCCCGTCATCCCCGGCCCCGGCGCGGTGCCGTGGTGGCAGTTGTCGGCGATCACCGCCATGGCCTATGCCGCCGTCGGCTGGCTGTCGGTGATGCTGGCCGGTCCGCCGGCCTACGTGTCGCCGCTGTATCCCTCGGCAGGCATCGCTCTGGCGGCGGCGTTGCGCTGGGGCACGCCGGCACTGCCCGGGGTCTGGCTGGGCGCCTTGCTGGTCAACGGCGGGCTGGCAGCGATGCGCGGCCAGCAGGGATGGACGATGCTCGTGCTGCCGGCCGTGGTCGGCGTCGGCGCCGCCTTGCAGGCCGGCGTCGGTGCGGCGCTGGTGCGCCGCTTCGTCAGCCAGCCGCTGGTCCTCAACTCGCCGCGCGACATCCTGAACGCAGGTGTGCTTGGGGCCCTGCTGGCTTGCACCATCAGCCCGAGCATCGCCACGCCGGCCCTGCTGGCCGCCGGCACCTTGCTGCCAGCGAACTGGCTGTCGACCTGGCTGACCTGGTGGATCGGCGACACGCTGGGCGTGCTCATCGCTGCGCCGGCCGTGCTGACACTGATCGGCCGGCCCCGCGCCGACTGGGCGCCGCGCCGGCTGACCCTGGGCCTACCGCTGCTGCTGGCCCTGCTGCTGATGGCCGCGGCGATGAACGAGTGGGCACGGCTGGACGAGCAGCGCGTGCGCGCGGCCTTCGAGCGGGACGCGGATCGCCTGGGCAGCGAAGCCCAGGCCCGCATGCAGGCCCCTCTGTACGCGCTGCAGGCGCTGCACGGCGCGGCGCTGTCGATGCCTGACATCGACGCGCCGGCGCTGCGCGACGTGGCACGCTGGTGGCTCGGGCTGCCGATGAATCTGCAGGCCTTCGGCTACAGCGTGCGGGTCCCGCAGTCCGGCATCGCCGCGTTCGAACTAGCGGCCCAGGCGCAGGGCCTGCAGGGCTTTCGGGTCTTCGATCGCGACGGCGGCAAGGCGCTCGCCAGCGATGGCGAAGTCGTTGCCATCCGCCAGATCGAACCGCGCGAACGCAACGCCGCCGCGCTGGGCGTCAACGCCTTGTCGATTCCAGCGGCGCGCGATGCCATCCTGGCCAGCCGGCGCAGCGGCCAGCCAGCGGCGACCAGCGGATTTCCCCTCACCCAGGCCAACGGCGACGAGACCGGCGTGGTGCTCTACCAGGCCTTGTTCGACGGGCCGGCGCCCGACGAGGCAACCCGCCAAGCGCGGTTTCGCGGCGTGGTCTTCGTGACGGTACGCGCCGATGCGCTGTTCGACCGCCTGTCCGGTCCAGCCCAGCAGCATGTCCAGTGGTGCGTCGTCGACACCGACCCCAACGCCACGCGCCGGCGCTTCGCCGGCCCGCCAGGCTGTGAGATGGCCGGCGCCACCGGACTCACCACCCAGCGGCCGCTGCTGCTCGGCGGGCGGCAGTTCGACATGCGGCTGACGGCCCAGCCCGCCAGCCTGCCCGCGCCCCAGCGGGCAGGCTCGTTGCTGTTGTCGCTGGCCGGGTTGTCCGCGGCGGCGATGCTCGGGGCGCTGCTGCTCACCATCACCGGCCAGAGCCGGCGCACACAGCTGGCCGTGCACGCTGGCACGGTCGACCTGCGCCGCGAAATCGACGAGCGCGCGTTGGCCCAGAACGCGCTGCGCGACAGTGAAACGCGACTGCGCAGCATCCTGGACCACGTGCCGATCGGCGTCGTCTTCCTCGATGCCGACGGCCGGCTGATCGAGTGCAACCCGCATCTTTGCCAGATGCTCGGACAGACCGCCGACTCGCTGCGCGGGGTGTCGCTCGACGACATCTCGCACCCCGACGAACTGGCGACGAACCAGCGCGAGCGGCAGGCCATCTTCGCCGCCGCGGCGCTGGCCGATGGCGGCGACGGGACGGCGCGGCGGCAGATGCGGCTGCTCCGCGCCGACGGCAAGACGGTCTGGGTGCGTGCCAGCACCTCGCCGCTGCGCAACCCGTCGGGCCAGGTGCGGCGCGCCGTCGGGGTGATGGAGGACATCACCGAGCACCTGCGCCTGGAAGCCTCCGAGCGGGCGCTCGAACGCGCCGAGGCGTCGAGCCGGACGAAGAGCGAATTCGTCTCGCGCATGAGCCACGAGCTGCGCACGCCGCTGAACGCGATGATCGGCTTCGCCCAGTTGCTCGGGCTGGACCGCGAGCCCGGGCTGGTGCCGCACCAGCGCGAATGGACGCAGCAGATCCAGCGCGCAGGCTGGCATCTGCTGGAGATGATCAACGAGACGCTGGATCTGGCGCGCATCGAGTCCGGTGCCGTGCAGCTGGCGCTCAAGCCCGTGGCGCTGGCACCGCTGGTCGGCGCAGCGCAGGCCATGGTGTCATCGGCCGCCCAGCAGCGCGGCGTGCAGATGGCCGAGCTGGTCGCGCCGGCCACACCGGCGGTGATGGCCGACGCCACGCGGCTGAAGCAGATCATGACCAACCTGCTGAGCAACGCCGTCAAGTACAACCGCCGCGGCGGCGTTGTCCAGGTGACGGCGCGTCCGGCCGGCGCCGGCTGGGTCGACATCGAGGTCTCCGACAGCGGCCTGGGCATGACACCGGCCCAGCTGGAGGCCCTGTTCCAGCCCTACAACCGGCTCGGCCGCGAGGCCAGCGGCATCGAGGGCACCGGCATCGGGCTGGTGATCAGCAAACGCCTGGCCGAGTTGATGGGCGGCACGCTCGAGGCGCGCAGCATCGCCGGCCAGGGTTCGATCTTCACGCTGACGCTGCAGGCCGCCGCAGCCGCCGAAGCGCCGGCGCCCGAGCCCACCGACACCGGCCTGGCGCCGTACCGCCAGCGCACGGTGCATTACGTGGAAGACAACGAGACCAACATCGAAGTCATGCGCGGCGTGTTGTTGCAACGCTCGCAGATCGCGCTGTCGGTGTCGACGAGCGGACTGGACGGCCTGCAGGCACTGCGCCGCGAGCGGCCCAGCCTGGTCCTTCTCGACATGCAGCTGCCGGACATCAGCGGCCTGGAACTGCTGCGCCACCTGAAGCAGGACCAGGAACTGGCCGAGATCCCGGTCATCGTCGTCTCGGCCGATGCCACCACCGCGCGCATGCAGGAAGCGTTGACACTGGGCGCGGTCCACTACGTGACCAAGCCGCTGGACATCGCGCGCTTCTTGATGCTGCTCGACGAAGTCCTGGAAGGGATCGATACCCGCTGGGGGATGTGAGCGCAAGCTCTTCTGAATCGCTCCAGATCGGCTCGACTGTGATGGATCCCCGAACTGCGCCGGACGCGTCAGCACTCGACGCTTGAGAGTGCTAATATTGTCGGAACTCGGGGTTTCCGAGTGAGTCATAAACCTCCATGAACACTGTCCCTGCTGCTGCCCTGTCGATTCGCGATCCGTTTTCGCTGTTGCCGTCGCTGGGCAACCTTGAGGCGTATGTGTCGGCGGTGAACCGCTTGCCGATGCTGACGCAGGCTGAAGAAGTCTCTCTGGCGCGCCGGCTGCAAGCCAGCGGCGATCTGCAGGCTGCCGGCCAGCTGGTGTTGTCGCACTTGCGCCTGGTGGTGTCGGTGTCGCGCCAGTACCTGGGCTACGGTCTGCCGCACGGCGACCTGATCCAGGAAGGCAACGTCGGTTTGATGAAGGCCGTCAAGCGTTTCGATCCCGAACAGGGCGTGCGTCTGGTCAGCTACGCGCTGCACTGGATCAAGGCCGAGATCCACGAATACATCCTGAAGAACTGGCGCATGGTCAAGGTCGCGACGACCAAGGCCCAGCGCAAGCTGTTCTTCAACCTGCGCTCGATGAAGCAGGGTCTGAAGAGCGAGGCTCGCGACGACGACACCCACCGCAACACGCTGACGCCAACCGAGGTGGCCACCGTCGCGCGCGAGTTGAACGTCAAGCCCGAGGAAGTGATCGAGATGGAAACGCGGATGTCGGGCGGCGACGTCGCGCTCGAACCGCAGACCGACGATGAAGAGGCCGCGTTCGCGCCGATCGCCTACCTGGCCGACGACCGCCAGGAACCCAGCCGCGCCCTGGAAGCCCGCCATCGCGATTGGCTGGCCGGTGACGGCATCGTCAGCGCGCTCGAGGTGCTGGACCCGCGCAGCCGCCGCGTCGTCGAAGAGCGCTGGCTGAAGGTCAACGACGACACGTCGGGTGGCATGACGCTGCACCAGCTGGCCGCCGAGTACGGCGTCAGCGCCGAGCGCATTCGCCAGATCGAGGTCGCGGCCTTGTAGAAGATGCGCAAGACGCTGGAGATGAGTTGATCCCCCCGGAGCGGCCTTTGGCCGCTTCCCCCCAGGGGGGGCGCCGCTGGCGGCTGCTGGGTCGCGATGCGATCAGCTCGCGGCGAGCAAACTCTGTAAATCGCTCTTCAATGCATCGGGGCCGCTGCCATAGCGGGTGAACAAGCGCACCCGGCCCTGAGCGTCGAAGATGAACGAGCCGGCTGTGTGGTCCAGGCTGTAGGCGCCGGGTGTCTTGCCGGGCACCTTGGCGAAGAAGATCTTGAAATGCTTAGCCACCGCGGTCGTCTCTTCGAGGGTGCCGCGCAGCGCCACAACGCCGGCGCCGAAATTGTCGACATAAGCCTTCAGCAGCGGCGGCGTGTCGCGCTCCGGGTCCAGCGTGATGAAGACCACCTGCACGCGTTCGCCGGCTGGCCCCAGCGTCTGACGGATCTGGGCCAGCTCGACCAGCGTCGACGGGCAGACGTCGGGGCACTGGGTGAAGCCGAAAAAAACCACGACCACCCGGCCCTTGAAATCGGCCAGGGTGCGGCGTCGGCCGTCGGTGTCGGGCAGGTCGAAGCCCTTGGCGTACTCGGCGCCGGTGATGTCGATGGCCTTGAACGATGGCGCAGCGCCGGCCGGACGACCGGCACGGTCGCAGGCGGCCAGGACCCAGGCCAGGCCAGCGACAGCGGCGATCAGGCTGCGGCGCCGAACAGCCATGGCCCGAGATAGTGGTCGACAAGCAGCGCGGCGAACAGCAGCGACAGATGCCAGATCGAGAAACGGAAGGTCTGGCGCGCCAGTGCGTCGCTGTACACGCGCCACAGCTTCCAGGCATGACCGATGAAGCCGGCGCCCAGCAGCACCGCCGCCACCAGGTAGATCCAGCCGCTCATCCGGTAGACGAACGGCAGCAGCGTCGCGGCGAACAGCACCAGCGTGTACAGCAGCACCTGCAGCCGGGTGAACTCCGGGCCGTGGGTGATGGGCAGCATCGGCAGGCCGGACTTTCGATAGTCCTCGGCTCGGTACAGCGCCAGGGCCCAGAAGTGCGGCGGCGTCCACAGGAAGATGATCAGGCACAGCATCAATGCCTCGGGTCCGACGTCGCCGGTCATCGCCGCCCAGCCGAGCACCGGCGGCATCGCGCCAGAAGCCCCGCCGATGACGATGTTCTGCGGCGTCATCGGCTTCAGCACCACGGTGTAGACGACTGCGTAGCCGACGAAGGTGGCGAAGGTCAGCCACATCGTCAGCGGGTTGACCCACACGTAGAGCACCGCGCTGCCGGCGCTGCACAGCACCATCGAGAAAACCAGCGCCTGCCGCGTGGTCAGTTCGCCGCGTGCGGTCGGGCGCCAGGCCGTGCGCGCCATGCGCCGGTCGATCTGCTGCTCGACCAGGCAGTTGAAGGCCGCAGCCGCTGCGGCGACCAGCCAGATGCCGAGCGTGGCGGCGGTGGCCAGCGCCAGGTCGGGCCGCCCGGGCGCGGCCAACAGCATCCCGATGACGGCACAGAAGACGATCAACTGCACGACCCGGGGCTTGGTCAGGGCGTAGAACTGCGTCCAGCGGGAAGCGGGCCGGGCGGTGGCAGCGAGGGCTTGGGCCATGGAACCAGGCATTCTAGGCAGCCGCCGACAAGTGCCGGGGCTTGTCGGGCCGACGCTGGCCCCCGCGATCCGGCAACGGCACCGGCGCGCTGCGCAGCAGCAGGCGCGTCAGCAGCAGCACCAGGGCAGCGGCGCCGGCACTGTGCCCCAGCGCTGCCGGCAGCGGCCAGCCGAGCACGACGTTCGACAAGCCGCTGGCCACCTGCAGCGCGAGCAGCGCCAGCAGCCCCTGCCCCTGACGCTCGGCGCCAGGCAGGCGCAGCAGGCGCAGCCCGAGGGCCAGCAGCACCGCCGTGCACAGCAGCGCACCCAGCCGGTGGGCCCAGTGGATCGCCACCAGAGCCTCGAACGGCAGATAGCCGCCGTCCGCTGCGCGGCCCAGCGCGCGCAGCACGGCGAAGCCCTGCGCCGCGTCCATCGTCGGCCACCAGCTGCCGTTGCATTGCGGGAAGCCGGTGCAGGCCAGCACCGCATAGTTGGTGCTGACCCAACCACCACTGGCGACCTGCAGCAGCAGCACTGCCAGGGCGACCAGCGCGGCGCGCCGCACGCCGGCCGGCAAGGCCAGCGGCCGCGGCCGCACCCGTTGCAGCTGAGCCGCCAGCAGGATCAACAACAGCAGGCCACCCAGAAGGTGCAGCGTGACCACCGCCGGGTAGAGCTTGAGCGTCACTGTGTACTTGCCGAACAGGCCCTGCACCACCACCCACAGCAAGGTCAGGCTGGCCCACCACGGCGAGAACGGCAGCCGCGCCCGATCACGCCAGCCGACCGCGGCCAGCACCAGGATCAGCACCCCGACGGTCATTGCCAGGTAGCGGTGGATCATCTCGATCCAGGCCTTGGACCAGGTCACCGGCCCGCCGGGCATCGCGGCCTGCGCGGCGTCGATCGCCTCGCGCGCGCCCAGCGGGCTGGCCTGGCCGTAGCAGCCCGGCCAGTCCGGGCAGCCCAGGCCGGAATCCGACAGTCGCGTGAACGCGCCGAAGACGATCAGGTCGAAGGTCAGGAACAGCGTCAGCGCGGTCAGCGCGGCCAGCCGCGCCCGGGTGTCGGCGGCGCGCTGGCGCAGCCACCACCACGACAGCGGCAGCAGCGCGATGACCAGGGCCAGCAGCGCCAGCCGCGCCGCGGGCGCGAAGTCGACCAGGGCGCCGCCAGCATCCATGCCTAGCGGCCCATGGCAGTGCGCCGCACCGCCTCAGCGGACGCCGCGGGGCCGGCTCCGCCGGGCCGCTGGCCTCCCCCCCCGGGGGGGGAGGCGCCGAAGGCGCTACGGGGGGGATGCCTTCCACGCCCCGGCAGATCCCAGGACGCCGACGCGCGCAACAGGCGCTCCAGGTCGCGCTTGACACGCGCCGGGTCGGGGTCGACCGGAAAACGCATC
>JANMAP010000543.1:0-12793 GCA_031359905.1 Burkholderiales bacterium
TTGAGCCCGGAAGACAAGCTGGCCGTCAGCCGCGCGCGCAAGATGCAGCGTTTCCTGAGCCAGCCGTTCCACGTCGCCGAAGTGTTCACCGGCAGCCCGGGCAAGTACGTGCCGCTGAAGGAAACCATCCGCGGCTTCAAGATGATCGCCGCCGGCGAATGCGACCATCTGCCGGAGCAGGCGTTCTACATGGTGGGGACGATCGACGAAGCCTTCGACAAAGCGAAGAAGATCCAGTGAGCGGCGCATACGGGCGTGATGCGTCGTTGCCCTCCTCGCCGTACGGGTGTACGGCTGCGGGGGGCGCCTAGCCTGACGCCCGTCTGCTTGCCCCCTGAATCTCCTTCCGTACCGGAGTCCATCCCATGGCCACCATTCACGTCGACGTCGTCTCTGCCGAAGAAAGCATCTTCAGCGGCGAGGCCAAGTTCGTTGCCCTGCCGGGCGAGAACGGCGAGCTCGGCATCCTGCCGCGGCACACGCCGCTGATCACGCGAATCAAGCCGGGCGCGGTGCGCATCGAGCGCGCCGATGGCGGGCCGGAAGAGTTCGTGTTCGTTGCCGGCGGCATCCTCGAAGTCCAGCCGGGCACGGTGACGGTGCTGGCCGACACCGCCATCCGCGGCCACGACCTCGACGAGGCCAAGGCCACCGAGGCCAAGAGGCTGGCCGAGGAAGCGATGCGCAACGCCAAGAGCGATATCGATCTGGCGGCTGCGCAGAGCGAATTCGCGACCATGGCCGCACAGCTCGCGGCGATCCAAAAGCTGCGTCGCAAGTAGGGCACCGTCGGCCAGCCGCGCGACGGCATTGCTGTGCCGGCCCGTTGCCGGCGCTGATTCGCGCAGCAGCAATGTGCAGTTGGGCAACTGGGCCTTCGCTCGCTGGCCCGCCGTTGAGTTGGCCGCCATGTGTTGTTCTCGATCGCCCGTTGACGCCACCGCCGGCACCACCGGCTTGCCAGACCGGGGGCCGGCGTGTCACCCTGCGTGCGAACTGGCAGCGGGAGCGCGATGTGGGCAAGAAAACAGCGGCGAAGAGCAGGAAGGACGCGGGCGCGGCCGCCGGCAGCAGCGCCAAGGCGCGCAGCGGCCACCTCGGCAAGGGCGAGTACCTGGAGAAGCTGGCGCCGCTGCAGATCGAGCTCAACGACGTCGCGCGCTGGCTGCAGCACAGCGGCCAGCGCCTGCTGGTGCTGATCGAGGGCCGTGACACCGCCGGCAAGGGCGGCGTCATCGCGGCCATCGCCGAGACCCTGAACCCGCGTCTGTGCCACAGCGTCGCGCTCGCCAAGCCCAGCGACCGCGAGCGCACGCAGTGGTACTTCCAGCGCTATGTGCCGCACCTGCCGGCGGCCGGCGAGATCGTGCTCTTCGACCGCAGCTGGTACAACCGCGCCGGGGTCGAGCGCGTGATGGGCTTTTGCAGCGAAGCGGAAACCGCCGCCTTCCTCAAACAGGCGCCGGCGTTCGAACGTCTGCTGGTCGACGAAGGCATCCTGCTGTTCAAGTACTGGCTGACCGTCGACCAGGTGCAACAGGAAGAGCGCTTTGCCGAACGCCGAGCCGACCCGCTCAAGCGCTGGAAGCTGAGCCCCATCGACGTGCAAGCGCGCGAAAAGTACGCTGACTACGGCCGCGCCCGCGACGCGATGCTGAAGGCCACGCACACCGACCACGCGCCGTGGACATTGATCGACTTCAACGACCAGCGGCGCGGCCGGCTGACGTTGATCCGCCACCTGCTCGACGCCCTGCCCGACCGCCACGTGCCCGAGTCGTCGATCGACTTCCCGCCGCTGGGTCATGCGCCGCTGAAGGAACGCTTCGGCACCAAGCTGCGGCCGCTGTAGGAGGCGCCTGCGGCGCCGTGCTCAGAAGGTGTGAATGAATCCGGCGTGGCCGAGCAGACCGTCCGAACAGCCTCGATCTAGACGCAAAGCGCAGCCGTAGCGTGGGCTACGGCGAGCATTTGCAACGACGAGTGGGGCTGTTCGGGCGGGATGAGCGGGCATGCCGGATTCGTTCACACCTTCTCAAATCTTGCCCAGCGCGCGCAGGATCTTCTCCGGCGTGATCGGCTGCGAACTGACGCGCACCCCGAACGGCGCCAGCGCGTCGTTGATGGCGTTCATCACCGCACCCGGCGCACCCGCCGTGCCGGCCTCGCCGGCGCCCTTGGCGCCGAGCATCGAACTGCGCGTCGGACTCTGCACATGGCTGACGACGATGTCGGGCATCTCGCCGGCCATCGGCACCAGGTAATCGGCCATGTTGCCGTTGCGCAGCGTGCCATCGGTGTCGTACAGGCATTCCTCGAACAGCGCGCCGCCGATGCCCTGCACGATGGCCCCGCGCATCTGCTCGTCGACCAGCATCGGATTGATGACGCGCCCGCAGTCTTCCACGGCCCAGTGCTTGAGCAGCCTGACGAAGCCGGTGTCCATATCGACCTCAACATGGCTGACCTGCACGCCGTTGGTGAAGATGAACGGATAGTCGCGCTGCGCGTAGTGCCGCGTGACCATCAGCTCGGGCGTGAAGTCCTTGGGCAGCGTGTCGCTGCGGAAATAGGCGATGCGGCCGAGTTCGGCCAGGTCGAGCAGCTTCTCGCCCGTCGCGCCGTCGACGATCGCATTGCGGTGCACGCGCAGTCCCTGGCGGTCGCGCTTCAGGATCGCCTCGGCGGTGGCCAGGATGTTCTCGCGCAGCACCCGCCCGGCCTGCAGCACGGCTTCGCCGCCGATGCCCGCGCCGCGGCTGGCCCAGGTGCCGCCGCCGAACGGCACGGTGTCGGTGTCGCCGGTGACGACGCGCACGCGGGCGATGTCGACACCGACGGCATCGGCCGCGATCTGCGCGAAGATGGCCTCGGTGCCCTGCCCTTGTTCGCCAACGCTGCTCAGCACGGTGACCACGCCGGTCGGCTCCAGTCGGATCGTCGCCCCGTCCTGGCTGGCGATGCGCGCGCCGCCGACACCGTAGAACGCGGCGCTCGGGTTGGTCAGCTCGATCAGCGCTGCCACGCCGATGCCGCGGTGCACGCCTTGCGGCCGCAGCGCGGCCTGCTCGGCGCGCAAGGCGTCGTAGTCGCAGACGCGGCGGGCTTTGCGCAGGCAGGCTTCGTGCGACAGCACTTCGAGCTTGATGCCCGACGCGCCGGTCGCCGGGTAGGCGTCGTCGGGGATGACGTTGTGCTGCCTGAACACGATCGGGTCCAGGCCCAGTTTGCCGGCCACGCCGTCGACCAGCGCTTCCGTCACCGCGCAGGCGATCGGGTGGCCGACGCCGCGGTACTGGCAGGTCGGCACCTTGTTCTGGAACACCACCTTCAGCGTCGCGCGGTAGGCCTTGTGCTTGTACGGGCCACCGGTCAGGTTGACGACCTGGTTGCCCTCGATGCCGCTGGTGCGCGGGAACATGCTGAACGGGCCGATGCCGGTCAGGTCGTCGATCTCGAAGGCCAGGATCTCGCCGGCCGTGCTGGCCGCGATGCGCCCGCGGATGCGGTGCTCGCGGGCGTGGATGTCGCTGACGAAGCTTTCCAGCCGGTCGGCGCTGAACTTCACCGGGCGCTGCAGCAGCAGGCTCAAGGCGACGGTGGCGAAGTCGTCGGGGTAGGCGTGGACCTTGATGCCGAAGCTGCCGCCGACATCGCGGCAGACCACGCGCACCTGGCTTTCCTGCAGATCGAACTGCCGGCAGTACAGGTCCTGCATCATGTGCGGGGCCTGGAACGAGTGGTAGACGGTCAGCTTCCCCTCTTCCAGGCTGCGGCCGGGGGTCCAGTCGGCGATCTGGCAGCGGGGTTCCAGCGTCACGCCGGTGTGGCGGCCGAAGATGTAGGTCTCCTCGAAGACCACCGCGTCGGGCCGCGCGAAGGCCTCGTCGACGCCGCCGGTGTCGAGCCGGCGCTCGAAGCACAGGTTGTCGCCGAGTTCGGGGTGGATCAGCGGCGTGGCCGGGTCGAGTGCGGTCTCGGTGTCGAGCACCGCCGGCAGGTCGTCCCACTCGACCTGCAGCAGCGCCAGCGCGTCCTCGGCGCGGGCCCGGCTTTCGGCGACCACCGCGACCACCGGCTCGCCCTGCCAGGTCGCGCGGTCGATCGCCAGCGGGTATTGCGGGGCGCTCTTGATGCCCGCTAGATGGGCCAGCGTGGCCACCCAGGGCTTGCAGACGGCCGCGATCTCGTCGCCCAGCACCACGGCAATGACCCCCGGCAGCTGTTGCGCTGCCGTGCGGTCGATGTGCGTGATGCGCATGTGCGCCACCGGGCTGCGCCAGAACACCACGTGCGCCATCCGCGGCAGGTCGATGTCGTCGACGAACTGGCCGCGGCCCTGCGTCAGCCGGCGCGTGCCTTCGCGCGGGTGGGCCACGCCGATGTGGCGCTGGTCGTCGGTCACCCCCGGCAGGTCGGCGCCGAGGTCGCGGCGCGTCGGGATCTCGGTCGGGTGGTTCATGACAGCTCCTCGCGCTTCATGCCGCCACCTCGCGGCCCGCCACGTCGCTGAAGCGCCCGGCGCGCTGCTGCTCGAGCACCGCGCAGACCGCCTCGACGATGGCCTGGTAGCCGGTGCAGCGGCAGTAGTTGCCGCTGATCCAGCCGCGCACCTCTTCGCGGCCGGCATCCGGCCGGCGTTCGACCAGGTCGAGGGCGGCCATCAGCATGCCCGGCGTGCAGTAGCCGCACTGCAGCGCGTTGTGCTCGACGAAAGCGTCCTGCAGCGCGCGCAGCCGCGGGCTCGGCGCTGACGTTTCGACGGTCTCGATCCGGTGGCCGTCGGCCTGCACGGCCAGCACCAGGCAGCCGCGGACGATGTGGCCGTCCAGGCGCACCGTGCAGGCGCCGCACACGCCGTGCTCGCAGCCCAGGTGCGAGCCTTTCAGGCCGCAGTCCTCGCGCAGGAAGTCGACCAGGTGCTTGCGGCATTCGACCTCGCGGACCAGCGTCTGGCCGTTGACGGCCACGCGCACGCGGCGTTTGGGGGTGTCTGTCGGGGTGTTCATCGGGGCACGGCTCGGGGTGGGGGTGGGGTCAGGGCCGTCTCAGGGCGGTCTCAGGCCTTGGCCAGGGCGCGCAGCGCGCGGCGCAGCAGCGTCGCGGCCAGCTGCTTTTTCGCGGCGCTGGAATGCGTCAGGTCGCCGAAGGGATCCAGTTCGGCGCGCAGTGCAGCGTCAGCGGCGTCGATGCGCGCATCGTCGAGCCGGCCGCCCTGCAGCACCGCCTCGGCGGCGCGCGCGCGCAGCGGCCGGTCGCCCAGGCTGAGAAAGGCCAGGCGCACGTCACGCAGCATGCCGCCGGCCGGCGTCGCACAGGCCGCCAGACCGGCCAGCGCGTAGTCGCCGTGGCGGCGCGCCAGCTCGTCGAAGTGCTGGCGCTCGCCGGCGGCGGCCACCGGCAGTTCGCAGGCCACCAGCAGCTCGTCGGCGTCGAGCGCCGTGCTGTACAGGCCGCGGAAGAAGTCGTCGGCGGCGACGCGGCGCTGGCCGCGGCTGCTTTCCAGCACCAGCGTGCCGTTCAGCGCCAGCACGCAGGCCGGCCATTCGGCGGCCGGGTCGGCATAGGCCAGCGAACCGCCGAACGTCCCCAGGTTGCGGATCGCGCGGTGCGCGATGTGCGGCGCGGCCTGCGCCAGCAGCGGCACGTGCTGCGCGACCATCGGCGATTCTTCGATCTCGACATGCCGCGTCAGCGCGCCGATGCGCAGCACCGGGCCGAGCGCGCCGTCCTGCAGCGAGATGCCCCGCCAGCCGACCAGCGCGCCGATGTCGATGACCAGCGACGGCTGCGACAGCCGCATGTTCAGCGTCGCCAGCAGCGTCTGACCGCCGGCCAGCACGCGCGCGTCGTCGCCGTGATCGGCGAGCAGCCGGAAGACCTGCTGCGGCGTCTCGGCGCGGACGTAATCGAAGGCCGGCGACTTCATGCGAAACAACTCCTGTGCGCCCGCGGCGGGCGCTAGGGTTTTTGGGGATGGGGCTTGTTGACCAAGCGTTCAACACTCTCGGCAGAGTTGATCAGATGGTCAATACCGAAGAAACCCACCCCCTGGCGACCCTGGCGGCGGCTGCCGGACGCGAGGCTCCGGCCGGTCCAGCGGCGCTGCGGTCGCCGGCCGGCGTGCCGGTGCGCCGCCGGCTCGAGGCGCGGCAGCGCGAGCAGCAGATCGTCGACGGCGCCGCCGAATTTTTCGCCCGCCGCGGGCTGGACGCGCAGTTGCGCGAGCTGGCCGCCGAACTGGGCATCGCCCACACGCTGCTGTACCACTACTTCCCGACCAAGCGGCAGCTGATCGAACGGGTCTACGAACAGACCATCGCCGGCCGCTGGGACGCGCGCTGGGAAGCCCTGCTCGACAGCACGGCGCAGCCGGCCGAAGAACGCCTGCTGGCTTTCTACCGCGACTACCTGGGTGCCATCCTGACGCCCGACTGGCTGCGCATCCTGGTGCATTCGGGCCTCAGCGACGGCCTGATCCCCGACCGCTACTTCGCGCTCGTCCGCGCGAAACTCTTCCCGCGGCTGCTGCGCGAACTGCGCCGCGCCGCCGGCAGCCGGTCGCGCGCCGCGGCGACGCCGCGCGAAGAAGCGCTGCTGATGGGCTTCCACGGTGGCCTGATCTACCACCTGGGCATCTGGCCGCTGATCTACCGGCAACACTTCAGCGGTGAAGGCGACCCGGCGCTGATCGACACCTTCATCCGCGACCGAATCCGCGGCCTGCTGGCGCAGGCGCCGAGCGTCGCGGCGGTGCCAGCGGCACCACGCCGCGCCGCTTCGCGGCCCCGTGCCTGAACGAGGAGACCCCCGCATGGCCCTGTCGCTGAACCACTTCTCGATCCGCAGCCTCGACCTCGACGCCTGCGAACGCTTCTACTGCGGCCTGCTCGGCCTGCAGGTCGGGCCGCGGCCGGCGTTCCCGTTTCCGGGTCGGTGGCTGTATGCCGGCGACACGACGGTGTGGGCCAACGCCGTGGTGCACATCATCGGCATCGACCGCAACGACCCCGAAGGCCTGAAGCGCTACCTCGGCGACCGCGACGAAGCCAGCCTGCAGGGCACCGGTGTGGTCGACCATGTGGCCTTCTTCGCCACCGGCCTGGCCGAAACGCTACAGCGCCTGCGCCAGCACGGTGTGGCGCCGCGCGAACGCACGGTGCCCGGGCTCGGCCTGCATCAGGTCTTCGTCGACGACCCGAACGGCGTGGTCGTCGAGCTGAACTTCCCGGCCGCCGAAAAAGCGGCGCTGGATGCCACTGTGGCTGCGGCCTGATCGACGCCGCTGCCGCACGCCCGTCGCACGCCTGCCGATGGCCCGCATTCTCGTTGTCGGTGGTTCGCTGGGCGGCCTGATGGCCGCCAACCTGCTGCTGCGCGCCGGTCATCAGGTGCAGGTGCTGGAACGTTCGACGCGCTCGCTGGAAGGCCGCGGCGCCGGCATCGTGACCCACGACAGCCTGCGCCGCACCCTGCAGCGCGCCGGGGCGCTGGTTGACGCGACGCTCGGCGTGAACGTTGCCTCGCGCGTGCTGCTGGGGCGGGACGGCACGACCGTCGCGCGCTGGGATTACCCGCAGATCCTGACCTCCTGGGGGCGGCTGTACGCGCTGCTGCGCGCCGCGCTGGCGGCCTGTCCGGGGGCCGACTGCCGCTTCGGCGCCACCGTGGACGCTGTCGAGCAGGGCCCGGCCGGCGTCACCGCGCACCTAGCCAGCGGCGAACGCCTGCAGGCCGATCTGCTGATCGCCGCCGACGGCATCCGCTCGACCGTCCGCGCCCAGCTGCTGCCCGACGTGCAGCCGCGATACGCCGGCTACATCGGCTGGCGCGGCGTCTGCGACGAAGCTGTCCTGTCGCAGCGCACGCGGCGCACGCTCTTCGGGCACTTCGGCTTCGGCCTGCCCGACGGCGAGCAGCTGATCGGCTACCCGGTGGCCGGCGAGCACGACAGCACCGAACCCGGCCGGCGGCGCTGGAACTTCGTCTGGTACCGGCCGGCCGCGGCCGACGCCGAACTTGCCGCGCTGATGACCGACGCCGACGGCGTGCACCATGCCGACGGCATCCCGCCGCAGCGGGTGTCGTGGCGGCAGATCGCGGCGATGCGTGGCGCGGCGCGCGACCTGCTCGCGCCGCAGTTCGCCGAAATCCTGGAAAAGACCGCGCTGCCCTTCCTGCAGCCGATCCACGATCTGGCGTCGCCGCAGATGGCCTTCGACCGCGTGGCCCTGCTCGGTGATGCGGCCTGCGTCGCCCGGCCGCATGTCGGCATGGGGGTGGCCAAGGCCGCCGACGATGCCGTGGCGCTGGTCGACAGCATCGCCGCGCTCGGCGCCACCCCCGCGGCACTGCGCCGCTACGACGAGCAACGCTGCGCGCCGGGGCGGGCGGTGGTCGAGCGCGCGCGCCTTCTCGGTGGCTACCTCGAAGCCTACCGCCAGGCACCGGGCCCGGCGGCGGCGCCGCGCCATGCCGACGACGTCCTGCGGCAGACCGCCATCGATCCACGCGACATCCCGACGCCGGCCACCGCCAGCCCCCAGACACAGGCCGCCCGAGCCTGAGCATCCCATCCCCCCAGAAGGAGACCGACCCATGACCATCCAGACCCCGAACCGCGATCGCCGCCGCCTGCTGCTGGCTGGCGGCGCGCTGGCTGCCACGCCGGCGCTGTTCAACATCGCGCGGGCCCAGGGCCAGGCCATCAAGATCGGCTTTCCAGTGCCCTTGACCGGCGCCTTCAGCGCCGAGGCGCAGGACCAGGTGCGCGCGGCCGAGCTGGCGGTCAAGGAATGGAACGCCGCCGGCGGCCACAAGGGGCAGATGGCCGAGCTGCTGGTGCGCGACGACAAGCTCAACCCCGGCGAGGCGGCGACCCGCACGCTCGAGCTGATCGAGAAGGACAAGGTCAACTTCGTCGTCGGGTCGCTGTCGGCCGCCACGCAGCTGTCGATCAACGCCGTGACGCGCGAACGCAAGGTGCTGTTCAACAGCATCAGCCAGAGCGACACCATCAACGAGGCCAAGGACTGGAGCCTGTACACCTTCCACGAGGCGCTGAACCCGCACCTGACGGCCGGCGCCGTGGCGCGCTACGCCTTCCCGAAATTCGGCAAGAAGGTGGTCTACCTGACTGCCGACTACGCCTACGGCCACGAGATGGTGCGCGGCTTCCAGCGCGCCGGCCAGCCGCTGGGCATGCAGACGCTGGCTGACATCCGCCACCCGATCGGCGCGCCCGACTACTCGGCCTTCCTGCCGCGCATCCAGGCGCTAAAGCCCGATGTGCTGGTGCTGTGCAACTTCGGCCGCGACCTCGTCAACAGCGCCAAGCAGGCCACCGACTTCGGCATCAAGCATGGCACCAAGATCATCGCGCCGGTGCTGCTGTACACATCGCGCCAAGCCGGCGGCGCCGAGGCCTTCGAAGGCATCCTCGGCGGCACCGGCTACTACTGGGGAATGGAAGACAAGATTCCGAGCGCCAAGAAATTCAACGACGCCTTCCGCAAGGCCTATGGCGGCGCGGTGCCGTCGGACTACGGCGCGCTGGGCTATGCCGGCATCCGCAGCGTGCTGCAGGCGGTGAAGGACGCCGACGCCAGCGACAGCGTGCGCGTCAGCATCGCGCTGCGCCAGCTGAAGTACGACTGGTACAAGGGCCCGCAGTTCTATCGCAAGTGCGACCACCAGAGCGTGCAGAGCGTGGTCATCGTCGAAAGCAAGAGCAAGGGCATGAAGGACAAGAACGACGTCTTCAACGTGCTGGCGATCGAGGACGCCAACGAGAAGAACCTGCGCGGCTGCGAGGAGATGGGGCACAAGGTGACGTGACCCCCCCGGAGCGGCCTGGCGTCCGCTTCCCCCCCAGGGGGGCAACGCCAGCGGCCCGGCGGAGCCGGTTCCGCGGCGTTCGCTGGATCTTGCGGCTCGCTTCGCTTGCCGCATCCCGCCCCTTCCACACCAGGTCGACGACTCGAATCACGATGGACATCACGCCCGCATTGGTTGCGCTGCAACTCGTCACCGGCATCGCGCTCGGTGCGGTGTACGCGTTGCTGGCCATCGGGCTCAGCCTGATCTTCGGCATGCTCAACGTCGTGAACTTCGCGCATGGGGCGTTCTTCATGGTCGGCGCGTTCGTCGGCTTGTACTTCCTGGGGCTGACCGGCAATTTCTGGTTCAGCCTGGTGCTGACGCCGCTGGTCGTCGGCGCGCTCGGGTTGCTGACCGAACGCTTCCTGGTGCGGCCGCTGTACGGCCGCGGCATCGACGATCCGCTGCTGCTGACCTTCGGCCTGAGCTGGGTGCTGATCGAGGCCATGCGCGTGCTCTTCGGCATCGAGGGCCTGCCGTCGTCGACGCCCGCGCTGCTGCGCGGGTCGGTCGACCTCGGCGTCGGCTTCTTCCCCAAGTACCGCTTGTTCCTGATCGTCGCCACCGCGCTGGTCGTGCTGGCGCTGTGGCTGTTCCTCGAGAAGACGCGCTACGGCCTGATCATCCGCGCCGGCAGCCGCGACGGCCAGATCTGCCAGGTGCTGGGGATCGACGTCGCGCGCGTTTGGCTGCTGGTCTTCGGCATCGGCACGGCGATCGCCGGCTTGTCGGGCGTGCTGGCCGCGCCGACGCGCGCGGTGAACCCCGAGATGGGCATCCCGGTGCTGGCCGAAAGCTTCGTCGTGACGGTCGTCGGCGGCATGGGGTCGCTGCCCGGCGCGGTGGTCGCCGGGCTGCTGGTCGGGGTGGTCTTCGCGCTGACCTCGCTGTTCGCGCCGGACCTCGCCGAGCTGTCGATCTTCGTGCTGATGGCCGTCGTGCTGCTGGTCCGGCCGCAGGGCTTCTTCGGCAAGGCGGTACGCACGGACCACCCCCGAAGCGGCTGCGCCGCTCCCCCTCGAGGGGGCCGAGCCCGGACGAGCAAGGTCCAGTGGACCTTGCTTGCCTGGCGAGGAGCCGAGCCGCGAGGTTCGGCGCGGTCTGCAAGACACGCCAGCAGCCCGGCAGAGCCGGTTCTGCGGCGTTCGCTCGGTCAACACACTGACATGCGCAGGCTCGTCGCTGCCATCCGGCGCCACCGCGTGGCCGCGGTGATCGGCTTTCTGCTGGTCTTCCCGCTGCTCATGCCGTACCAGGCACTGGCGGTCAACATCCTGGTCTTCGGGCTCTTCGCGGTCGGCTTCAACCTGCTCTTCGGCTACACCGGGTTGCTCAGTTTCGGCCATGCGGCCTTTCTCGGCGTCGGCAGTTACGGCACCGGCATCGCGATGGTCCACGGCGGGCTGCCGTGGGGGCTGGCGCTGCTCGTCGGCGTGGCCGGCGCCGCGGCGGTGGGCGTGGTGATGGGCTATCTGGCGATCCGCACGCGCGGCATCTACTTCTCGATGGTCACGCTGGCGCTGGCACAGATCGTCTACTACGCCTTCTACAAGGCCGAACGCTGGACCGGTGGCGAAAACGGGCTGCGCGGCATCCAGGTGCCGGCGTTCGAGCTGGGACCAGTGAAGCTCGACTTCCTCAACCCGACGACCAAGTACTACGTGATCCTGGTCTTCGTCGCCGCGGCGCTGTGGTTCGTCTCGCGGCTGCTGGCGTCGCCGTTCGGCGCGGTGATCGAGGCCGTGCGCGAAAACGAACAGCGCGCGGCCGCCTGCGGCTATGACGTCGCGCGCACCAAGCTGCTGGTCTTCGTGATCTCGGCAGCCCTGTGCGGCCTGGCCGGCGCGCTGCGCGCACTGCACCTCAGCGTGGTGCCCATCGACAGCCTGCACTACCTGTTGTCGGGGCAGGCGGTGATGATGTGCCTGCTCGGCGGCATGGGCACGTTCTTCGGGCCCTTCATCGGCGCCGGGCTGTTTCTGACGCTGGAGGACGTGGTGACGACCTTCACGTCGCACTGGATGGCGGTGGTCGGCGCCGTCTTCATGGTCTTCGTGCTGTTCTTCCCGGCGGGGGTCTGGGGCTCGCTGCTCAAGCGGCTGGATCGCGCGGAGGGCGCATGACGACAGACACCGCGCCGATCCTCGAAGTCGAAGGCATCAGCAAGCGCTTCGGCCGATTCGTGGCGCTGAACAAGATCAGCACGCGTTTCGAGGCCCGCAGGCTCAGCGCGATCATCGGCCCCAACGGGGCCGGCAAGAGCACCTTCTTCAATGTCGTCAGCGGCGCCTTTGCGCCCAGCGAAGGGCGCCTGAAGTTCCAGGGCCGCGACATCACCGGGCTGCCGCAGCATGCCTTCGCCCGCATCGGCATCGCCAAGAGCTTCCAGATCACCAACGTCTTCAAGCGCCTGAGCGCGCACGAGAACGTCCGCGTGGCGGTGCAGATGCGCCACTCGCGCTACGAGCTGTTCAAGTCGCGCGCCGGGATGCGCGAACTGGCCGACCGCGCCAGCGAACTGCTGCAGCGCGTGGGCCTGGCCGCGCTGCGCGACCGCCCCGCCGCCGACCTGGCCCACGGCCAGCAGCGCGCGCTGGAAGTCGCCATGGCACTCGCCGCCGAGCCGGTGCTGCTGCTGATGGACGAGCCCACCGCCGGCATGTCGACCGAAGAAACCAAGGTGATGATGGATCTCATCGTCACGCTGGCCGCCGAGCGCTCGGTGCTCATCGTCGAGCACAAGATGAAGCTGGTGATGGGCATCTGCGAGCGCCTGCTGGTGCTGCACCACGGCGAGTTCCTGGCCGAGGGCACGCCCGAGGACATCAAGGCCAACGACGAGGTGCGCCGCGTCTACCTCGGGAAGTCATGATGCCCCCAAGTTCGCTTGCGCTCGCTACCCCCCAAGGGAGGC
>JANMAP010000006.1:0-7174 GCA_031359905.1 Burkholderiales bacterium
CGCATGCGCTCTTCCATCAGGTGCAGGCGGTAGCGGCGGTAGCCGCCGAAGGTCTCGTCGCCGCCGTCCCCGCTGAGCGCCACGGTCACGTGCTTGCGCGCCAGCTGGCAGACGCGGTAGGTGGGGATCGCCGAGCTGTCGGCATACGGCTCGTCGTACAGGCGGGCCAGGGTGTCGATGAGATCGAAGTCGTCGGACATCACGGTCTCGACGCGGTGGTTGGTGGCGTAGCGCGTGGCGACCATGGCCGCAAACGCGCTCTCGTTGAACTTGGGGTCGTCGAAGGCGATCGAGCAGGTATTGACCGGGCCGTCGGACAGGCCGGCCATGGTCGCGACCACGGCGCTGGAATCGACGCCGCCGGACAGGAAAGCGCCCAGCGGCACCTCGGAGATCATGCGCAGGCGCACCGACTCCTTCAGCCGGGCCTGCAATTCGGCGCAGGCGTCTTCGACGCTGCTCGGGTTGCCGAGCGTGAAGTGCACGTCCCAGTACTCGCGCGGGGTGCCCGCCGGCTCGCCGCGGCGGATGGCCAGGGTGTGCGCCGGCGGCAGCTTCCTCGCCTGGCGGAAGATGGTGCGCGGCTCGGCGACATAGCCGAGCGCGAAATACTCTTCGACGGCCAGCGGGTCGATGTCGCGCTGCAGCGCGCTGCCGTTCGGGCCGCGGTAAGCGAGCAACGACTTGAGTTCACTGCCGAAGAGCAGCGTGCCGTCGTCGAGCAGCGCGTAGTACAGCGGCTTGACGCCCATCCGGTCGCGGGCCATGAACAGCGTCTGGCGGTTGCGGTCCCAGAGCACGAAGGCGAACATGCCGCGGAAGCGCTCGACGCACTTCTCGCCCCACTGTTCCCAGGCGTGCACGATGCACTCGGTGTCGCTCTTGGTGTGGAAGCGGTGGCCGGCGGCCTGCAGTTCGGGGATCAAGTCCTGGTAGTTGTAGATCTCGCCGTTGAAGATCACGACCACCGATTCATCTTCGTTGAACAGCGGCTGCTGGCCGGTGGCGATGTCGATGATCGACAGCCGGCGGTGGCCGAAGCCGAGGCCGGGCTCGATGTGCAGGCTGCCCTCGTCGGGGCCGCGGTGCTGCTGCGAATCGTTCATGCGCTGCAGCACGGCGCGGTCGACGGCGCGCGTGCCGCGGGTGTCGAACAGGCCGGTGATGCCGCACATGGGGTTCAGCTCCGCGTTGCTGTGAAAGTCGTTCTCTGGGCCAGCTCTCGGCTGTACAGGTCCTGGTAGGCCGCCACCATGGCCTGCAGGCTGAATTCACGTTCGACCCGCGCCCGACCGCCGCGGCCCAGCGCCGCCGCAGCCGCTGGGTCGGCCGCCAGCGCGGACAGCCGCTCGGCCAGGGCCTGCACATCGCCTGCCGGCACCAACCGGCCCGTCCGCCCGTCGTCCACCAGATCCGCGTTGCCGCCGACCGCAGTGGCCAGCACGGGCAAGCCGCTGGCCATCGCCTCGAGAATGGTATTCGAGATGCCTTCGGCCAGCGACGGCAGCACGAAGCAATCGAACGATCGCATGACATCCGGCACATCGCTGCGCTCGCCGGGCAGCCAGGCCAGGTGGGCCAGGCCGGCCGCGTCCAGGATCGCCTGGGACTCGGCGCGCAGCGGCCCGTCCCCGATCATCACCAGGCGCAACCGACCCGCCAGCGCTGGCTGCGCCTGGATCGAAGTGACGAAGGCCCGGGCCAACGCGGTCTGGTGCTTGACGGCCTGCATGCGGCCCACCGTGCCGGCGACCCACAGCGCGGGGTCGTTGAATGGGCTGCCCGGCAGCGCTGCGCGGCCGGTTGGGCCTCTCACGCTCGGTCCCGCGCTGAAACGGTCGCTATCCACGCCGTTGCAGATGCGCCGCACGCGCTCGGCGGGTACACCGATCGGCCCGGTGAGATAGCCCTCCAGGTCCCGAGACAGCGCCACATAGCGGTGCACGAAGGGCCGGTAGGCCCGCCGCATCCACTGGTGTCGGCGACTGGAGCCGTTGAGATCCTCGACATCGCGGCCGTGTTCGCCGTGGATGCGCACCGGCACGCCAGCCGCCCACGCCGCCGGCTGGCATTCGAGCGCGGCCAGGTTGCGCGTGTGGACGATGGCCGGACGCAGACGTTTGAACAGTCGAAAGAGCTGCGGGTACAGCCACCAGGTCTGGCCGGCCGGCTTGCGCAGGGCGATGAACTCGACATCGTCGCGACGCACGCGGCGGGCGAAATCGGGGGCGACCTCGTCGAGTGCGACCACGGCGTGGCGCAAACGCGCCTGCGGCAGGTGGTTGATCAGGTTCACGACGCCGTTCTCCAGCCCGCCGGTGTCGAACCGGTAGAGCACGTGCGCCACCAGCGGTCGATGCATGGAGCCCGGCCCGCAGCCGGAGCGGGAGCCGGAGCCGGGATCGGACGCGCTCATCGGCGGCTCGCGCCCAGGGTGGCGCTCAGAGCCGCCAGACCGTCAGCCCGGCGGCCTTCAGCGCCCGCTCGTCGAAGGCTGCCTTGACGTCGATGAAGGCCCCCCCGGGCACCAGCTTGCGGCCCAGCTCGGCCACCGACAGCGCGGCGTACTCGCGGTGGGCCACCGCCGCGACGATGGCGTCGGCCCGCGGCAGCGCGTCAAACGGCGTGATCGCCACGCCGTATTCGTGCATCGCCTCGTCGCTCTCGGCCTGCGGGTCGGTGACGAAGACCTCGACGCCGTAGGTCTTCAGCTCGTTGATGATGTCGATGACCTTGCTGTTGCGCAGGTCGCCGCAGTTTTCCTTGAAGGTCAGGCCGAGCACGTTGACCTTGGCGCCCTTGATCGTGCTCCCGGCCGCGATCATGTGCTTGATGGTCTGCTCGGCGATGAACTTGCCCATGCCGTCGTTGATGCGCCGCCCGGCCAGGATGACCTGCGGGTGGTAGCCCAGCATGTCGGCCTTGTGGGTCAGGTAATAAGGATCCACGCCGATGCAGTGGCCACCGACCAGGCCGGGCTTGAACTTCAGGAAGTTCCACTTGGTGCCGGCGGCTTCCAGCACCTCGGTGGTGTCCAGGCCGATCTTGTCGAAGATGATCGCCAGCTCGTTCATCAGCGCGATGTTCAGGTCGCGCTGGGTGTTCTCGATGACCTTGGCCGCTTCGGCTGCCTTGATCGAACTGGCGCGGTGCACGCCGGGGACGACGATCTTTTCGTAGAGCCTGGCGACCTTGTCGAGTGTGGCCGGGCTGTCGCCGCTGACGATCTTCAGGATCTTGGTCAGCGTGTGTTCCTTGTCGCCCGGGTTGATGCGCTCGGGGCTGTAGCCGACAAAGAAGTCTTCTTTCCACTTCAGGCCGGATTCGCGCTCCAGCACCGGGATGCAGACCTCTTCGGTGGCACCCGGGTAGACGGTCGATTCGTAGATCACCGTCGCGCCCTTCTTCATGTGCCGGCCGACGCTGGTCGACGAGCCGATCAGCGGGCGGAAATCGGGGATGTGCGCCTGGTCGACCGGCGTCGGCACGGCAACGATGATCATGTCGGCCTCGCCGAGCAACGCCGGGTCGTCGGTGTAGACGGCATGGGTGGCGGCGGCCATCTGCGCGTCGCTGAGCTCGCGCGACGGGTCGGCCCCCCGCCGGCAGGCCTGCACCTTGTGGCTGGCGATGTCGAAGCCGATGGTGCGGATCTGCTTGCCGAATTCGACGACCAGCGGCAGGCCGACGTAACCCAGTCCGACGACGGCGATGGTGTTCATGGTTGGGTTCTCAATTCGTTCATCGGCAGGCCCGCTCAGCGCGTGTCGCGGGTGCGCTGCAGCAGCGCGTTCAGCGGCGCGTGGTTGGCCTGCAGAAAAGCCTCGAGGACCTGCGCGGCGCCGGCCGCGGAGGCCGCTTGCGTGTACAGCAACAGCTCGGCGCCATCGTCGCCGCGGCCCTGCAGGCGCTCCCAAATGCCGGCCACCTTGGCCCCGGCGTCGCTGCCGATGTAGCGGCCGTCGATCCAGTACAGGCGCCAGACCCACAGGCTGGACAGCCCGGAAAGCCGCGCGCCCGGTCGCGCGATCAATTCGGCGGTACGCACGTTCAGGCTCTGCCCGGCAAGGGTCAGGCTGCGGCTGGCGGGAATCGGCACCGCCCATTGCGGGTCTCGCATGCCGACCAGGACGTTCTGCGAGCTGACCAGCTTGCGCTCGCCGGTCTGCCCGCGGTAGTAGGCCAGATGGATCCCGACCGTTCCCCGCGGACCGCTGTAGGCGCGCGTGCTGGACGCCGGGGGCAGGCCGAATTCGGGCTGCCATTCGGCGATCTGCGCCCCCGCGGCTGACCAGCCATCGGCCAGTTGCACAGGCAGCTCGACACGCGCCGGGGCGGCCACACCCTCCGAGCGCACCAGCGCGATCACGGCCAGGTGCGGCGCCAGCACCACGACGGTGGCCGCGATGACCGTGCCGACGAGGCGCAGGCTCGGCGTCGAGACCGTCGGCACGCTGCTCCGACCCACCACGACGCCGCTGCCGACGCCAGGATCATCGGGCTGCGACCAGCGCGCGCCGACCATGAACATCAGGAACATGATCAGCCCGAAGAAGACCCAGCCGTACAGGATGTGATCGACGCCGACGGCCAGCTTGTTGCCCGACAGGTGCGCCAACATCACGATCATGTAGGCACGCAACCAGTTGGCGACCACCGGCAGCAGCAGCGCGACGACCATCATGACGGCGCGGCGCTTGGCAGAGCTGTAGTTCAGGTACGCGAACAGCGACCCAACCATGAACGAGGCCATCACGTAGCGCACGCCGCTGCATTCGTCGATCACCGACCAGTTGCCCGACGGGATGACGAACTGCTGGCCCTCGCGGAACACCGGCACCCCCGACAGGCGCAGGGCGGCGACCGTGAAGTCGGCGGTCCACTCCATCATGTGCGGCACCATGAATTCGCCGAAGGGCACGGCGAAGAGCAGGAACAGCAGCGGGAACAGGATCGCCAGCGCGACCTCGACGCCGAGCACCGCAGGCACCGCCAGGATGATCATCCCGACCAGCGCGAACTGCGACGCGGCATTGACGACGACCAGGTCCGACAGCAGCCAGGCCACGGCCAGCACCAACAGTGGCAGCAGCACCCAGGGCTGCGGGCGTGGCGTTATCGCCGCCAGCATGCCGCGTCGCCGCCACACCAGCCACAGGCTGATCGGCAGGACCAGGAGGCAATGGGCGAAGGTCTCCGAACGCCACCAGATGCCCGCCATCGTGAGTGCGGTCTCGCGGTACAGAAGCAGGATCGCCGCCAACAGCAGGACGAACGCGGGCAGCGCTGAGCCCCAGGGTCGGGCGATGCGCAGGTCGGCGGGGATGGCACTCATTGTCGGGAGGTCGGGAGGTCGGGAGGTCAGGCTTTGAGGCTCAGGCGGCGAGCGCCGGCTCGGCGCACAACATCTGCAGTTGCTGGTCGAGCGCGCTGAAGTGCGTCTCCCAGGCGAAGTCGCGGCGGACCCGCGCGCGGCCGGCGCTGCCGACGGCCGCGGCGCGGGCGGGTTCGTCGAGCAGCCCGCCGAGCGCGTGCTCGAAGCCCGCGGCGTCATCGGCGACCAGCAGGTCGACCCCGGGTTGGGCGACCAGCGCGGCGGCACAGTCGGTGGTGGTCACCACCGGGCGGCCCATCGCCATCGCCTCCAGGATCTTGTTCTGGATGCCGCGGGCCAGCCGCAGCGGCGCCACCACCGCCGCGGCGTGTTGCAGGTACGGACGCACGTCGGGGACCGTGCCGGTCACGTGGATGTGGTCCCCGGCCAGCGCGCGCACCGCTGGCGCCGGATTGCGCCCGACGATGTGGAATCGCAGGGCGGGCCGGGTCCGTCGCAGGGCCGGCAGGATGTCGTTGGCGAACCAGCTCACGGCGTCGATGTTGGGCCAGTAGTCCATCGCGCCGGTGAAGACGATGGCGGTCTCGTCGGCGAGGAAAGGCGACGAACGGCCGACGGCTGGTGCGAAGTGGTCGAAGTCGACGCCATTGCTCAGGGCGCCGATGCGCCGGCCGGATTCCGGCGCCAGGCTGCGGAACAGATCGGTCTCTTTCTCGGTGGCGAAGAAACTGTGGTCAGCGCGTGCCGCGACCGCGCGCTCGTAGGCCAGCAACTGCTGTCCTTCGCGCCGGTACAGCCACGACATCGGCCAGCGGTGGGCGCCGGCGTAGTCGGTCCACTTGGCCGAGTCGACGTCGACGAAGTCGACCAGCAGCGGCACGCCGCAGCCATCGGCGTACTGCGCCATCGATGATGAAAAGACGATCACCGCGGCCACCCGGCCTTGCAGGCGCCGGGCCCAGGCCAGCAGGGCGGCGTCGCGGTAATAGCCCAGGGTCAGCGGCTCGTTGCGCAACAGGCCGCTCAGGCTGGCCAGGCGGGCCCGCGGCGGATGCAGCCGTGCGGCATGCAAGCTGGCGCACAGACCCTGCACCACGCCGAGGTGTTGCTCGTCGTCGGGGTCGTCGATGAAGGTGCCGAGGTGCACGCGGTGCTTGCCTGCCAGGTGCTTGAGCAGGTGGTACGAGCGCACCTTGTCGCCCTTGTTGGGCGGGTACGGCAGGCGGTGGGCGAGGAACAGCAGGTCGGCCATCAGCGCCCCCCGGCCCGTTGCGGGACGCCGCGGGCGTTCGGCAGGCATTCGTCAGGACGCTGGTCTGGTCGCATGTCCAGCCTCAGCTTTCAGCCCAGGCTGCGCACGAGGTGCGGCCCGAGCCAGTTGGCCACCCCGATGGGCAGGCGGCGCCAGGCCTCGATCATCAGGCGGTACTTGGCGTTGCTCGGGTTGTTTTGCGGCACGGCGTCGCGCTTGTACAGGCAGTACTCGTAGTGCAGCGGCGTGGGCTCGAAGCCCCAATTCTTCTTGAACGAGTACGACCCCGTGCCCTGCTTGCTGCGGCCGTAGTCGAAGACCTTGCAGCCACGGGCACAGGCCCGGCGCATCAGCTCCCAGTACTTGAAATCGTTGGCCGCCAGGTCGCGCGCGGCTTCGTCGTCGCCGGCGTAGTAAGGCAGCACCTCGTCGCGGAAGTAGAAGCTCATCACACCGGAAAGTAACCGGCCGCTGCCATCGGTGACCGTGAGCACTTCGCAGTCGGAGCCGAATTGATGCTGCAGTGCGTCGAAGTAGCACCGGGGCAGCGCCGGCGTGCCGTGGCGGTGCACGTTGTCGGCGTACAG
>JANMAP010000244.1:0-3225 GCA_031359905.1 Burkholderiales bacterium
GCATTGACTTGCTGGGCGTGAAAAAAGAGGATTTAGTCAATGTATGGAAAGACATCGGCATGCCATCAGGCCATGCCTATGCCAAGGCACTGCGTACTGTCAAAACCTGCGTGGGCAGCGAATGGTGCCGCATGGGCACGCAAGACAGCACGCAGATGGGCAAAGACCTGGAGCGCGCCATGTGGCGCATGTACGCACCGCACAAAGTGAAATTTGCGGTGAGCGGCTGCCCACGCAACTGCGCCGAATCCGGCATCAAGGACGTCGGCGTGATCGGTGTCGATTCCGGCTGGGAAATCTACGTCGGCGGCAACGGCGGCATCAAGACCGAGGTCGCGCAGTTCCTCTGCAAGCTGAAGACGCCCGACGAGGTGCTCGAATACAGCGGCGCCTTCCTGCAGCTGTACCGCGAGGAAGGCTGGTACCTGGAGCGCACCGTGCACTACATCCACCGCGTCGGCCTGGACATAGTGAAGAAGCGCGTGCTCGACGACGCCGCCGGCCGCAAGGCGCTGTGGGAACGGCTGCAGTTCGCGCTCGACGGCGAGCCCGACCCCTGGTTCGAGCACCAGCAGGCGGCCGTCGACCTGCGCCAGTTCCAACCCGTGGCCGCACCGGTCTGACCGGCCTGAGGAGACCAACACCATGTCCGAATGGATCTCGATCTGCCAGGTGCAGGACATCCCCATGCTCGGCGCGCGCCGCGTCGCACGCAGCCAGGGCGCCGCGGTGGCGATCTTTCGCGCCGCCGACGACCAGGTCTTCGCGCTGCTCGACCGCTGCCCGCACAAGGGCGGCCCGCTGAGCCAGGGCATCGTCTTCGGTCACAGCGTGGCCTGTCCGCTGCACAACTGGACCATCGGCCTGGCCGACGGCTGTGCGCGCGCGCCCGACGTGGGCTGCACGACGCCGTTCGCGGTCCGCGTCGACGGCGGCGAAGTGGCGCTCGACGCCGACGAGTTGCGCACGCTGGCCATCGACGAGGCGCAGGCCGCCGACGAGGCGAAGGCCGCGGCGTGATCGCCATCCAGCCCGCGCCGGCAGCCGGCGACCGCAGCGAGGTGCGGTCGACCTGCCCGTACTGCGGCGTGGGCTGCGGGGTGATCATCGAAGCCGCAGGCGCGCAGATCACCGGCGTGCGCGGTGACCCCGACCATCCGGCCAACTTCGGCCGCCTGTGCAGCAAGGGCAGCACGCTGCACCTGACGGCGAGCAGCGACGTCACGCGGCAGACGCGGCTGCTGCAGCCGATGCGCCGCCGGCAGCGCGGCGCGGCGCCGGAAGTAATCAGCTGGGACGCGGCGCTCGACGATGCCGCCACCCGCCTGGCCACCATCGCGACGCAACGCGGCCCCGACGCCATCGGCCTGTACATCAGCGGCCAGTTGCTGACCGAGGACTACTACGCCTTCAACAAGCTGGCCAAGGGCCTGCTCGGCACCAACAACGTCGACACCAATTCGCGGCTGTGCATGAGCAGCGCGGTGGCCGGCTACAAGGCCACGCTGGGCGCCGACGCGCCGCCCTGCAGCTACGAGGACCTGAACCTGGCGCAGACGGTGTTCATCGCCGGCAGCAACATGGCCTGGGCCCATCCGATCCTCTTCCGCCGCCTGGAAGACGCACGCCGCGCCAACCCGCAGCAGAAGTGGATCGTCGTCGACCCCCGGCGCACCGAAACCGCCGAGGCCGCCGACCTGCATCTGCAGATCCTGCCCGGCAGCGACGTGGCACTGTTCAACGGCCTGCTGCACCTGCTGCTGTGGGAAGGTCTCGTCGACCGGCCCTACATCGACGCCCACACCAGCGGCTTCGACGCCTTGCGCGACATCGTTCGCAACAACACGCCGGCCGACACGGCGCGGGCCTGCGGCATCCGGGAAGCCGACCTGGTGCAGGCAGCACGCTGGTTCGGCGGCAGCGTCGATGGCAGCACCGGGCGCCGCAGCCCGACGCTGTCGCTGTACTGCCAGGGGCTGAACCAGAGCGTCAGCGGCACCGACAAGAACGCCGCGTTGATCAACCTGCACCTGGCCACCGGGCAGATCGGCCAGCCCGGCGCCGGGCCGTTCTCGCTGACCGGGCAGCCCAACGCGATGGGCGGGCGCGAGGTCGGCGGGCTGGCCAACCTGCTGTCGGCGCACCGCGACCTGGCCAACCCGGCCCACCGCGCCGAGGTCGCCGCGCTGTGGGGTGTGCCGGATGTCCCGTCGAAGCCCGGCAAGACCGCAGTCGAGATGTTCCAGGCCGCCGCCGACGGCGAGATCGCGGCGCTGTGGATTGCCTGCACCAACCCCGCGCAGAGCATGCCCGACCAGGCCACGGTACGCCGCGCGCTCGAACGCTGCGAATTCGTCATCGTGCAGGAGGCCTTCGCCACCACCGCGACAGCGGCCTACGCCGATCTGCTGCTGCCGGCCACCACCTGGGGCGAGAAGGACGGCACCGTGACCAACAGCGAGCGCCGCATCAGCCGCGTGCGCCCTGCCGTCGCGGCGCCGGGCCAGGCGCGGCACGACTGGCGGATCGTCGTCGACGTCGCGCGGCGGCTCGAAGCCCGCCTGCCGCGGCGGCGCGTGCCCGGGCCGACCAGCGGCGACAGCCTGTTCGCCTACGACACGCCGGAAAGCCTGTGGAACGAACATCGCGAAAGCACGCGCGGCCGCGACCTCGACATCACGGGGCTGAGCTACGCGATGCTCGACACGCTGGGCCCGCAGCAATGGCCGCTGCGCGCCGGCGAAGCCGCAGGCCAGACGCGGCTGTATGTCGACGGCCTGTTTCCGACCGCCGATGGCCGCGCGCGGTTCGCCGTCGTCAGCCCGCGCCCGCTGGCTGAGAAGCGCGACGCGCCCTACCCCTTCAGCCTGAACACCGGACGGCTGCGCGACCACTGGCACGGCCTGTCGCGCACCGGCACGCTGGGCCGGCTGTACGGCCACGCCGGCGAACCGACCATCGACCTGCACCCCAGCGACCTGGCCCGCCTGCGCCTGCAGGCCGGCGACCTGGTGCGCGTGGCCTCGCGCCGCGGCAGCCTGGTGCTGCCGGCCGCAGCCAGCAGCAGCGTGGCGCCGGCCCAGGCCTTCATCGCCATGCACTGGGGCGACGAGGTGCTGGGCGGCAAGCACCGCGTCGGGGTCATTGTGCTGACCTAGCCTGCCTTCTGCCCGCAGAGCAAGCAGCCCGCACTCTCACCCGAGGCGGTGAAGTCCGCCCGCGCCG
>JANMAP010000063.1:0-2981 GCA_031359905.1 Burkholderiales bacterium
GCTCGAGGACATGCGCCTGCGCAAGCGAAACTTCCGCGCCACGGCCGAGACTCTTGGGGGCGGAGGTTGGTCGAGGCGCGTGGTCATGGCGCCACAAGCCCTCAAGTCCTTGCGAATCAGGACACGCGCAGGACACGGACCGCCGCAAAGGACAAGGGGTTGGCAAGCACCTGGGCGCCAGCATCGGCGCCACGCTCGTATTGCACACCTGGGGCTCGGCGCTGACGCATCACCCGCACGTGCACGGCATCGTGCCTGGCGGTGGGTGGGCGCCCGACGGCCAGCACTGGGTGGCGTGCAGGCCTGGATTCTTCTTGCCGGTGCGGGTGCTCTCGCGACTGTTCCGGCGGCGCTTCCTCGAAGAACTGGTGCGCGCACACGAGGCCGGCAAGCTGCGGTTCTTCGGCGAGCACGTGGCGCTGGCCGATGCCACGGCATTCAAGGCGTGGCTCGCGCTGCTGCGCCAATGCGAGTGGGTGGTCTATGCCAAGCGGCCGTTCGCCGGGCCGCAGGCCGTGCTGGCCTACCTGTCTCGCTACACGCATCGGGTGGCCATCTCCAATAGCCGCCTGATCGCGTTGGACGAGCACGGCGTGAGCTTCAGGTGGAAGGACTACCGAGTCAAGGACGGGGCCAAGGGCAAGACTCGCCACAAAACGATGACGCTGGAGCCGGGCGAGTTCATACGTCGCTTCCTGCTGCACGTGTTGCCGGGAGGCTTCCACCGCATCCGGCACTACGGGCTGCTGGCCAACGGCAGCCGCAAGGCCAGCCTCGCTCTGGCTCGCAAGTTGTTGCACCAGCCGGCCGTCGCAGCCGTGCCGGCAGACGGCGGTAATCATCCGGTGCAGCCGCCGACGTTCGTGTGCTGGCACTCCGGCCATCCGATGGTCATCCTGCAGACCTTCGCGCGCAGTCATGCGATCCGTGCACCGCCGGCGGGGCCAGCATGATGACCATCATGTTCATTCAAAACCAGATGCCGGCGCCGCTGGTTGCGTCGCCGGCTGGGCAGCAACGCGTCTGCCACTGCTGCAGGCACTGCGAGCGAGCTCGTGGCACCTCCCAGAGCACCAGCACATACGCCGAAGTCGTCACCGGCTGTCGCCCCGGCGGCAGCTAGAACCGTGGCATCGACAGGCCCATGCGACGGGATCGCCCCCAATCGCCATAGACGCGAAGTGTCAGTCGAACCACTGCGGCATGCCCCGCGGTTTCCTCCCTTGGGGCTTGTCCAACACCTGCCCTCAGGGCGGTGCCATGCGCACGTCCGTGGCGTGCGACGGGCAGGTATCGGACAACCCTAAACAGAAGCGGTCAGCCGTTCTTGGAACCCCATTGCTGTCGTTCCGTAGTCAAATCGTGCTCATCGAGTCAGCTGCGGGAACTGATTGCCGCTCGGCCATCGGGGTCCACCCGTCCAAGAATGGTCAGTCACCACCATCGGCCTTCCGACAGCAAGTGGCCGCGCTGCGCACCCGCCCAACGCGCGCACCTTCCGTCGGGCGCCTGAGCAGCTCGGCTGAATGCCTTTTCCATCAGGGATTTCAGCACTTCATGTTGGGGGGTGCTCATCCGAAACGCGGTGCGCAATGAGCGCGCAGCATCGACGAAGCACTGAGACAGGTGTAACGTGATGCTTCACTCTGTATTCTTGCCCCACAACCAGCGAGGAGCGAACCATGAAGGGATTAGCGATGAAATTCGATCTCTTGGTCGTCGTCGGGTTGTTGGCCCTGACCCCAGCAGCCTTCGCCGCGACGGAACGAGTCGATGCGCGGGCGAAGTTCTCGACCGAAGTGGCGCTCGATGTATCGCGACCACTGCGTAGCCTGGGCGGGGTCTCGCAAAAGCGGCCGTCTTGGTTGGTACCGACCGAAGACGGTCTGGTCGATATTCGCCCGGAGCGCGGGCCGATGGCCAGCGGCCAGCGCACCGGGGTTGACGGCGCATTGCAGGAGAGCACGGTTCCGACTGCGGCGACCGCAATCGCGGGGCCGTTGGCCAATTTCGAAGGCCTGAGCAATCAGGACAACTTCAACGTATTCGGGTTTCGCGTCAATCCGCCCGACCCCGTCGGCGCAGTCGGCCCCAACCATTACGTGCAGATGATCAACCTGGTGTTCGCGGTTTACGGCAAGACCGGCGCGGTGCTCGTGCCGCCGACGTCAATCGGCGCGCTGTGGAACGGTTTCGCGGTTGCCGACTGCGGCGATGCGTCCGGCGATCCCATCGTCGTGTACGACCAGTTTGCCGACCGCTGGATTCTTTCGCAGTTCACGACCCGGGGGCCGGAGTATTTCAACTGCGTGGCGATTTCGCAGACCCCCGATCCCACCGGCGCCTACTACCGCTACGCCTTCTCGACCGGATTGAACTTTCCCGACTACCCGAAGTACGGAATCTGGACTGACTCCTACGTCATCACGACGCGCGAGTTCGGCCCCACCGTCGAATACGGGATCGGCGTCTACGCACTGGAAAAGAACAAGATGATCAACGGGCTACCGGGCGCGCGTGCCGTCAGCTTCTTCCTGGACGGCAACGATCCGGCCATCCTGCCGCTGGTCGGTGACGGGCTGCTCCCGGCCTATGTCGATGGCAAGCAGAAGCCCGATCCATTGGCCCCGATACCCATCGTCGGCACACAGGATGACGGCGCGAGCTACGGCGCCACCTTCGACGCCTTGAACATCTGGGAACTCAGTGTGATGTGGCGCTCCACCCCCACGGCGTCGCTGGTCTTGAAGACGCAATTGCCAGTGCCAGCGTTCGACTCGATCTTCCCGTGCGCGCCAACCTCGCGCGATTGCCTGCCGCAGCCGGGGATCACCAACCCTGCCCAGTATCTCGATATCCTGTCCTACCGGCAGCGGCCCACCTGGCGGTTGGCCTACCGCAACTTCAAGAGCTACGAAGCCTTGGTCACCAGCCAGTCGGTCGAGGCCGTACCCGGCGTGGCCGGGATGCGGTGGTACGAA
>JANMAP010000129.1:0-8959 GCA_031359905.1 Burkholderiales bacterium
CCGGGTGTGCTGTCGACGACCTCGGGCTACATCGGCGGCACGGTGCCCAACCCCAGCTACCAGCAGGTGTCGGCCAAGACCACCGGCCATGCCGAAGCCGTCGAGGTGGTCTACGACCCCGCCAAGGTCAGCTACGAACAACTGCTGGCGCGCTTTTGGCGCAGCATCGACCCGACGACCAAGGACCGGCAGTTCTGCGACAGCGGCTCGCCGTACCGCACGGCCATCTTCACGCACGACGCAGCGCAGGAAGCGGCAGCGCGCAAATCGCTGGCCGAACTGGAGAAGACCAAGCCCTTCAAGGAAGCCATCGTCACGCAGCTGGTGGCCGCCGGCCCCTTCTACCCGGCCGAGGAGTACCACCAGGACTACTACAAGAAGAACCCGGTGCGCTACCAGTACTACCGCTTCTCGTGCGGTCGCGATGCGCGGCTCGAACAGCTGTGGGGCGCGGCCAAATAGGCGCTGGCGGGCCAGTCATCAGTCGTAAGTCGCCAGTCATCAGCGGCAGGATCGAAGATCTGAATGACTGAAGGACCGCCTGCCGGAGCCGGCTGGTCTGCAGCGACAAACGACAACCCGCGACCCGCAGGGCCGCAGTTCGGTTCAGCGGCGGGGGCCGCCCCCGGAGCGTGCCCCACCACCGCCGGTGCTGCCGCCGCCGGAACGCGGGCCACCGCCTGAGCGGCCGCCAGCAGCCGTGCCACCGCGCGACGACGAACCCGGCGCGGACGACGAACGACCGCCGCCCCCGCCCGCGCCGCCGCTGGGCCGGCTTCCGCCACCGCCACCGCCGCCGCCACCGGGCCGACCGCCCCGGCCGCCGCCGCCACCAAATCCACCACCGCCACCACCCGCATTGCGGCGTGTGCCGCCGACGCCGATGGTCATCCGTCCAAGCACGATCGGCTCGGCCTTCTCACCTGACGGCGGCTCGAAGCCGGGAATGACCTGGCGCGGAATTTCGCGTTTGATCAGCCGTTCGATGTCGCGCAGGAAGATTTCCTCGTCGACGCAGACCAGCGAGATCGCCTCGCCGGTGGCCCCCGCGCGGCCGGTGCGGCCGATGCGGTGCACGTAGTCCTCGGGCACGTTGGGCAGCTCGAAGTTGACGACGTGCGGCAGCATGTCGATGTCGATGCCGCGCGCGGCGATGTCGGTGGCCACCAGCACCTGCAGGTCGTTGGTCTTGAAGTCGGCCAGCGCCTTGGTGCGCGCAGCCTGGCTCTTGTTGCCGTGAATGGCCATCGCGCTGATGCCCTGGTCGTTCAGGTATTCGGTGAGCCGGTTGGCGCCGTGCTTCATGCGTGTGAAAACCAGCACCTGGTGCCAGTCGCCCTGCTTGATCAGGTGCGCCAGCAGGTCCTTCTTGTGCTCGCGGCCCACCGGGTGCATCTTCTGCACGATGGCCTCGACGGTGGAGTTGCGGCGCGCGACCTCGATCAGCGCCGGCTGGTTCAGCAGCTTGTCGGCCAGCGCCTTGATGTCGTCGCTGAAGGTCGCGCTGAACAGCAGGCTCTGCTTCTTCTGCGGCAGCACCGCGAGCACCTTCTTGATGTCGTGGATGAAGCCCATGTCGAGCATGCGGTCGGCTTCGTCGAGCACGAAGATCTCGACATGGCTCAGGTCCAGCGTGCGCTGCTGGTGGTGGTCGAGCAGGCGGCCCGGTGTCGCCACCAGGATGTCGACGCCTTTGCGCAGGCGGTCGACCTGCGGCTGCATGCCGACGCCGCCGAACATCACCATGGTGGTCAGCGGCAGGTACTTGCCGTAGGTGCGAACGCTTTCCTCGACCTGCGCGGCGAGTTCGCGCGTCGGGGTCAGGATCAGCGCGCGGATGGCGATGCGGCCGCGCGCGTCGCGCTTGCTCGGCACGGCCGACAGACGCTGCAGCATCGGCAACGTGAAGCCGGCGGTCTTGCCGGTGCCGGTCTGCGCGCCGCCCATCAGGTCGCCGCCCTTGAGCACCGCAGGGATGGCCTGGGCCTGGATCGGCGTGGGGGTGTCGTAGCCCTGGTCGCGAATGGCGCGCAGGAGCGGCTCGGCCAGGCCGAGGTCGGTGAATAGCATGTGGTTTGTGGGCCCCAGGCCGGGGCCATGATCGCGGCCTGCTGTCACCCGTTGCGGGTGCACCAGTCGGGTAGGCGCGAGGACAACAACGTGTCGAGAATCGACCGCGCCACGATGACTGGAAGCCGCAGCGCTGAAGGCATTCTAGTTCATGGGCATCGCCTGATGCGCGTTCAAGCGCAGCCAACCCCGCGCAATTCGATAGACCGCCCACAGTCCGAGCAGCAGCAGGCCCAGCACCCAGGTGGCGATGCCGACCAGGATGACCGCCAGCGGGATCGACACCAGGGCCACGATCACCGCCCAGGCCAGGGCGAACCAGAAGGTGCGGATCTGCCAGCTGAAGTGCGACTCCAGCCAGGTGCCGCGGGCTTCGTCGCGTTTCACGTAGTTGATGATCACCGCGATGATCGACGGCCAGCCGAAGAGGAACGACCCGAGCAGGCTGGCCGCGCCGAAGGCGCCGATGGCCAAGCCCAGCGCGTGCAGCGCGTAGACCAGGTGGGTGGTGCGCACCAGCGAGGGCGAAGCCTCCACGGTCAGGGCATTGGCAGTCATCGATGTCCTTTCAGATCGAGCAGCGACGGTTTGCCGCACAAGCGCATCATGCCCGTGCGCGCCGCTCATCTGCCAGCAGCATGGCCAAGCCCAGCCCGACGAAGAGCGATCCGACCCAGGACAGGCGCTGGAAACCGACCCACGCCAGCGCGGCACCGCCGATCGCCGCGCCCGTGGCGGTGCCCAGGTACAGCATCGAGGCATTCAGCGACAGCAGCACCGGCGCCTGGGCCGGCGCGAGCGCCGCCAGCCGCGACTGCTGCGGCGCCATCATGCCGAAGCCGGCCGTGCCCCAGACGAGCAGCACGCCGACCATCAGCGCCCAGTGCCCGGCCGTCAGCGGCAAGGCCAGCATCGTCGCGCTGAGCACCACGAGCTGGGTGGTCAGCGTGCGGCGCGGGCCGAAACGGTCGTTCGCCACACCGCCGACCAGCGTGCCCGCCACCCCCGACAGCCCGAACAGCATCAAGGTCAGCGCCAGCCAGCCGCTGGACATCGGCGACAAGGCCTGCAGCACCGGCCCGATGTAGGCGAAGACCAGGAAGATGGCGCTGAAATAGCACAGCGTCAGGCCGAGCGTCGACAGCACATCCGGCCGCCGGAGCAGAGCGCCCAGGCCGGCGAAGCTGGCACCCGGCGCGTCGACGTGATGCGGCATGCCCAGCGCGATGGCCAGCAGCGCGCTGGCCGACAGCGCCGTCGCGGCCCACAGCGGCGCATGCCAGCCCCAGCCGAAGCCGAGCCAGGCGCCCAGCGGCACTCCGATCACGTAGCTCAGGCTGATGCCAAGGAAGACCAGGGCCAGCGCCTGGCCGCGCCGCGCCGGCTCGACCAGCGCCACAGCCAGGCCCGCGGCCACCGGCGTGAAGACCGCGCCCATGCCCATCAGAACGCGGCCGGCGAGCAGCAGGCCCAGGCTCGGTGCCAGGGCGCACACCGCGTTGCCCAGGGTGAACAGCGTCAGGCCGAGCAGCATCACCCGGCGCCGCGGCCAGCGGCCGGTCAGCAGCAGCAGCAGCGGGGCCAGCAAGGCGGTGCTCAGCGCGTAGGCCGTCATCGCCTGCCCGGCGGCGGGAACGCCGACGCCCAGGCCATCGGCGATCAGCCCGAGGATGCCGCCGAGCACGAAGGCCCCGGTGCCGATGACGAGGTTGGTGAAGGACAGCAGCAGCAGCAGGCGGGGCATGGGCGCGGAGTATGCGCACGACCGCCCTTGCCCCCAGCGGCCGGCCCGCCGCCGCTGCGCGGCGACAATACGGGGCCATCGCGGCCGAACGCCTCCGCCCCCCAGCGCCCAGGGCACGGTCCGCAACCCCCCCGAACCCCTCCGGCGACGCCGCGCATGCAACGGCAGTCGCTCGCTCGATTGATCAAGGACACCGCAGCCATGGCGCAATACGTCTTCACCATGAACCGCGTCGGCAAGATCGTGCCGCCGAAGCGGCAGATCCTCAAGGGCATCTCGCTGTCGTTCTTCCCCGGCGCCAAGATCGGCGTGCTCGGCATCAACGGTTCGGGCAAGAGCACGCTGCTGAAGATCATGGCCGGCGTCGACAAGGAATTCGAAGGCGAAGCCGTGCCCATGCCCGGGCTGAACATCGGCTATCTGCCGCAGGAACCGCTGCTGCCCGACGAGCAGACCGTGCGCGAAGCGGTCGAGCAAGGCATCGGCGGCGTGCTGGCGGCCAAGAAGCGGCTCGACCAGGTCTACGCCGAATACGCCGACGAGAACGCCGACTTCGACGCGCTGGCCGCCGAGCAGGCCGAACTCGAAGCCGTGATTGCCGCCGCGGGCAGCGAGAACACCGATCTGCAGCTCGAACTCGCCGCCGACGCCCTGCGCCTGCCGCCCTGGGACGCGGTGATCGGCAAGCTGTCCGGCGGCGAGAAACGCCGCGTCGCGCTGTGCCGGCTGCTGCTGTCCAAGCCCGACATGCTCTTGCTCGACGAGCCGACCAACCACCTCGACGCCGAGAGCGTCGACTGGCTCGAGCAGTTCCTGCAGCGATTCCCCGGCACCGTGGTGGCCATCACCCACGACCGCTACTTCCTCGACAACGCGGCCGAGTGGATCCTCGAGCTCGACCGCGGCGCCGGCATCCCCTGGAAGGGCAACTACTCCGACTGGCTGGACCAGAAGGAAAAGCGCCTGGAGGTCGAACAGAAGAGCGAAGACGCGCGCATGAAGGCGATGAAGGAGGAGCTCAAGTGGGTGCGCTCCAACGCCAAGGCGCGGCAGACCAAGAGCAAGGCGCGCCTGGCGCGCTTCGAGGAATTGAGCGATGTCGACTACCAGAAGCGCAACGAGACCAACGAGATCTTCATTCCGGTGGCCGAGCGCCTGGGCAACGAGGTCATCGAGTTCAAGGACGTCAGCAAGAGCTTCGGCGACCGGCTGCTCATCGACAAGCTCAGCTTCAAGGTGCCAGCCGGGGCCCTCGTCGGCATCATCGGCCCCAACGGCGCCGGCAAGTCGACGCTGTTCCGCATGATCCAGGGCGTCGAGAAGCCCGACAGCGGCGACGTGGTGATCGGCAAGACGGCGCAGCTGGCCTTCGTCGACCAGAGCCGGGTCAGCCTGGACAACGAGAAGACGGTCTGGGAAGACGTCTCCGGCGGCCTCGACAACATCATCGTCGGCAAGTTCGTGATGCCCAGCCGGGCCTATCTGGGGCGCTTCAACTTCAAGGGCAATGACCAGCAAAAGCGGGTCGGCAGCCTGTCCGGCGGCGAACGCGGCCGGTTGCACCTGGCCAAGACGCTGGCCCAGGGCGGCAACGTTCTGATGCTCGACGAGCCGAGCAACGACCTCGACGTCGAGACGCTGCGCGCGCTTGAAGAAGCGCTGCTCGAATTCGCCGGCAGCGCGATGGTCATCAGCCACGACCGCTGGTTCCTCGACCGCATCTGCACCCACATCCTGGCCTGCGAAGGCGACAGCCAGTGGTTCTTCTACGCCGGCAACTACCAGGAGTACGAGGCCGACAAGAAAAAGCGCCTCGGCGAGGAAGGCGCACGGCCCAAGCGGGTGCGTTTCAAGCCGATCCGATAGGCCTTCACGGCGCCCGGGTGGCGCTTTGGCGCAGAATGAATTTGAGGCCGTTCTGAGGCTGCCTTTGTGGCGGCCTCGTGGCTGCTGCTCCTCTGTCTGTGCTTGTCCTGTGCTTGTCCGCCGCTGCGTTTCTGCAGCTGCCTTTGTGCCGTTCCGTCACCCGGTCCCCACCCATGCGCCCACTTCGAATCCTTGGTCCCGGGGCCGTGACCAGGTTGCTGATCAGCACCGTGGCGGCGGCTGCCCTGGCGGCCTGCGCCCACCGGGCGGGCGACACAGTCCCCACCGCACCCGGCGCCGCAGCGGCCAATCCGCCTGCCGCAGTCGCAGCGGCCGGCGCGGCGCCGGCGACGGCCGCCGCGTCGGGGCCGCCGGCCAGTCCCGCCTTCGGTGGCGCTGCTCCCGGTGCTGCGCGCCCGGCCAGCGCCGCCGCACCGACGCCGCCCGGCCCGCCGAGCTTCGCCAGCATCATCAAGGACGCGCGGCGCATCGACGGCCCGCTGACGCTGTGGCAGAAGGAGGACAAGGTCTGGATCGAACTCGCGCCCGAGCGGTTCAACCAGCCCTTCTTGCTGTCGCCGAAGATCAAGAACGGCATCGGTGAAGCCTGGGTGCTGGGCGGGTTGATGCTCGATCAGGTCAACGGCGCCGGTGGCACGCAGGTGGTCGAGTTCGTGCGCGTGCACAACCAGGTGCGCCTGCAGGCGCGCAACACGGATGTCGTCGCGCGCCCCGGCACGCCCGAGGCCCGCGCGGTCGCGGCGGCCTATTCGGCCAGCCTGCTCGGCAGCACGGCAGTCGCCAGCCAGCCGCATCCCGAGCGCAAGAGCGTGCTGATCGAAGCCAACCCGCTGTTCCTGAGCGACCTGCCGGGCATCGGTCTGCTGCTGCAGCGCAACCTGCGCCAGGGGTATGCATTGGACCGCGGCAATTCGCACATCAGCGCGGTGCGCGGCTCGGCCCAGGCCACGGTGATCGAGACCCAGAGCCACTACTACAACGGCGGGCCGTCGGCGAGCGGGTCGGGCCTGTCCAGCCTGCCGGCGCCGGCACTGCCACGCTTCCTGCCCGATTCGCGCAGCATGCTGATCGGCCTGAACTATTCGCTGTCGCCGTTGCCCGCCGCGCCGATGGCCACGCGGCCGGCCGACCCGCGGCTGGGCCTGTTCACGACCACCGTGCTCGACTTCAGCGACGACCTGCAGCGCTCACCGCGCCAGCGCGTCGTCAACCGCTGGCGGCTCGAGAAGAAAGACCCGGCGGCGGAGGTGTCGCCGCCGGTCAAGCCGATCACCTTCTGGATCGACCGCAATGTTCCATTGGCCTACCGGGACACGGTACGCAGTGCGATCCTCGAATGGAACAAGGCCTTCGAGAAGATCGGCTTCAAGGACGCCATCGACGTCCAGCAGCAGCCAGACGACGCCAGTTTCGACACCCTGGACATGGGCTACAGCTCGGTGCGCTGGATGATGAACGCCACGCCCGCCTTCGGCGCCATCGGGCCCAGCCATGTCGACCCGCGCAGCGGCGAGATCCTCGACGCCGACATCGCCTTCGAAGGCATGGCCGCGCGCAGCATCCGCGGCGTGCGATCGCAAGTGCTGGGGGTTGCCGCGCTGGCCGGCCGCGGCCTGCCGGTGGCGATGACGTCGCCGATGAGTGCGCCGTTTGTGCTGCCGCCGGCCGATGCCGACGAAGCACAAGCCCGCGGGGCCCGCAACACCCACGCGCTGTGCCTGCACGGGGCCCTGGCAGGCGAACAGCTGGGCTATGCGCTGGACGTGCTCGAAGCCCGTGGCGAGCTGGATCCGGACAGCCCGGTGGCCCAGCAGTTCGTGCTCGACTACGTCAAGGATTCGATCATGCACGAGGTCGGCCACGCCCTCGGCCTGCGCCACAACTTCCGCGCCTCGCGGGTCTACACCGAAGCCCAGCTGTCGGATACCGACTTCACGCGCGCCAACGGCACCACCGGGTCGGTGATGGAGTACAACGCCGTCAACCTGCCGCGGCCGGGCCGCAGCGGCGGCGTGCCGTTCCAGACCACGCTCGGGCCGTACGACTACTGGGCCATCGAATACGCCTACAGGCCGCTGCCGGCCGGGGCGACACCGGCCGACGAGCGCGTGGCCTTGCAGGCCATCGCCGCGCGCAGCGCCGAGCCGTTGCTGGCCTACGGCACCGACGAGGACAGCGCCATCGGCCTGGATCCCGAAACGTTGCAGCTCGACCTCGGGTCCGACCCGATCGCCTTCGCATCGAAGCGGCTGGACATCGCCCGCGACCTGTTCCGCCGCCAGGAAAGCCGCGAGCTGCCGCGCGACCGCGACTACGCTGTGTTGCGCCGCTCGATCGGCTACGCGCTGGCCGATGCGGCACGTGCCGTCGGCGTGCTGGCGCGGCAGATCGGCGGCCTGCGCACGCTGCGCGACTTCCCCGGCACCGGGCGCGACCCGCTGCAGCCGGTGCCCGCGGGCGTGCAGCGCCAGGCCCTCGATCTGATCGCCCGGTCCGTTTTCGCGCCCGATGGCCTGAGCCTGTCGCCGGCCTTGCAGCGGCGCATGGCGCCCGACTTCCTCGAACGCGGCGACGGCGGCGGGTCGACCGAGTACTCGGTCGCTGAGCGCCTGCTCGAACTGCAGCGGGCGGCGCTGGGCTACCTGATGAGCGACGTGATCGCCGGGCGCGTGCTCGACGGCGCCGGCAAGGTCGATCGGCCGGCCGAAGCCTTCGGTCTGGTCGAGCTGTACGGCCGGCTGTCGCGCGAGATCTGGAGCGATCTGTCAGGGCATGCCGGCATCGCCGGACCGCGCCGCGAACTGCAGCGCGAGCATGTCAACCGGCTGGCCAGCACCGTGGTGCGGCCGGCCGGGCAATCGCGCGCAGCAGCCCGCGGGCTGCTGCGCGAACAGGCACGCGGCCTGCTGCAGCGCCTGGACCAGGCCAGCCGCCACAGCGCCGGGCGCGACGCCGAGACCCGCGCCCACCTGGCTGACAGCGCCGACACGCTGCGACAGGCCTTCAACGCCACGCTGCCGCGCCTGTCGCTGTAGTTGCCGGCGTGGCTGCGGGAGCTGTTCCGCAGCTGGCGCACGGCGCGCTGTCACGGCCCTTTCACGAAGCCGCCATAAAGTGCGGCGCATGGCAAAGATCCTGGTGGTGGAAGACGAGCCGGCGATTGCCGAGTTGCTGGCGCTGAACCTGCGCCACGATGGTCACGACGTGCGCTGCGTCGTCCACGCCGAGGAGGCCGTGCGCGCCGTGCAGGATGCCCTG
>JANMAP010000153.1:0-10698 GCA_031359905.1 Burkholderiales bacterium
CCTTCGCGGACCATCAGCTCGCGCAGGATGCCGCCTTCCAGGCTGGCGATGACCTGCTCGCGGCCGTCGGGCACCACCCGCCCGCTGGCCATGCTGACGATGTCGACCTGCGCCAGCGCGGCCCAGGTCAGCGCCGCGGCCAGCGCGGCGAGCATCAGGTAGACCGCCCACAACGCGGCGGTCGCCGGCTCGACGATGTGCGCCCCGCCGACCGCGCTGACATAGGCCACGTCGCCGCGCCGCAAGGCAGGCCCGCTGCGCTGCCGGCTCACGGGGCCAGCCCCGCGCATCGCGCCGTCCGGCACAGCAGGGGCACGCCCCGCTTCGCACCGCCAGGCGACGTGCTCATACCGCAGCCTCGCGCTGCACCGGCTGCGTGCTGGGATGCATGTGCAGATTGTTCGGGCCGCTGGCGGGCTCGGCCGCCGCACCGCTGCCCGCCTGCGCCGGGCGGGCACCGGACAGCGCGGCCAGCACCTGGTCCTTGGGCCCGTCCATCACCAGCCGGCCGCCGTCGACGACGAGCACGCGCTGGACGAGTTCGAGCACCGCCGGCCGGTGCGTGACCACCACCAGCGTGCAGTCGCCGCAGGCGGCTTTCAACTGGCGCAGGAAGGCCACCTCGCTCTGCGCGTCCATCGAGCTCGTCGGTTCGTCCATCAGCAGGATCTGCGGCTGGGTGACCAGGCAGCGGGCCAGCGCGACCAGCTGGCGCTGGCCGCCGGACAACAGCGCGCCGGCCTCGCCGACCGGCAATTCCCAGCCCTGCGGATGCTGCGCGACGACGCGGTCCAACCCGGTCAAGCGCGCGACCTCGGCCAGCCGCGACGGGTCGGCGGTCGGCCGGTCGAGCAGCACGTTGTCGCGCAGCGTGCCGTGGAACAACCGCGGGTCCTGGCCGACGAAGCCGACGCGGGCGCGGAAGTCGGCCGGGTCGATCTGCCGCAGGTCCATGCCGTCGACCTCGACCATGCCTTCGCTGGGCCGGTACAGGCCGGCCAGCAGGCGCAGGATGGTGCTCTTGCCCGAGCCGATGCGGCCGAGCACGGCCGCGCGTTCGCCGGGGGCGAAGCGCAGCGTCACGCCCTTCAGCACGCGCGGGCCTTCGCCGCCGGGCTGCGTGCCGGGCAGCGGCTGCGCCGGGTACGAAAATGCGGCGTCGACCAGCGCGATGCGGCCGCTCAGTTCGCGCCGCGGCACGTAGGCCTTGCCGGCCTCGCGCTCGACCGGCTGGGCCATGACCATGTCCAGCGAACGCATCGCCGCACGTGCGCCCTGGTAGCGCGTGGCCAGCTGCACGACGCTGGACAGCGGGGCCACGGCGCGGGTGGCGAACATCACCGCGCCGATCAGCGCACCGGCCGTGATGGCCTTGTCCTCGATCAGGAAGACGCCCCAGACCAGCATCACCATCGTCACCAGCTGCTGCGACACGGCCGACAGGCTGGTGGTCCAGGCGGTGATGCTGCGCGAGCGCAGCAGGGCTGCCGCGGCGGCGGCGGTGGCTTCTTCATAGCGGCGCAGGAAGCGGCCCTGCGCGCCGGCGGCCTTCAGGTCTTCCAGGCCGTCGACGGCTTCGACCAGCACGCCGTGCAGGTCGGCCTGCTGGTGCAGGTGGCTGGTCATCGCGCGGCGCAGCGACCCCTGGATGAACACCGACGCGGCGAGCAGCAGCGGGATCGCCGCCACCAGCACCCAGCCCAGCGGGCCGCCGACGATGAAGGTCATGGCCACGAAGAGCACGATGAACGGCAGGTCGGACACCGCCGACAGCGTCGCCGAAGCAAAGAACTCGCGCACCTGTTCGACCTGCGCCAGGTGGTGCGCATAGGCCCCCGCGGACCCGGGGCGGTGTTCCATGCGGATGCCCAGGGTCTGGCGGAACAGCGTCGCACCGACGATCAGGTCGGCCTTGCGCCCGGCGACGTCGATCAGGTGCGCGCGCAGCTGGCGCGCGAAGAGGTCGAAGACCAGCGCCAGACCGCTGGCGCTGGCCAGCGCCGCCAGCGTGACGAAGGCCTGGTGCGGGATCACCTTGTCGAAGATCACGCTGGTCGCCAGGCCCGTCACCAGCATCAGGATGTTCGACAGCATCGCTGCCAGCAGCGCGCCGCGGTAGTACGGGATGAAGCGGCGCAGCGTGCCCCACAGCCAGTGCGATCCGGGGTCGCGCAGCGCGTCGGCCTCGTGCGCGTGCAGGCCGGCGCGGGCCCCAGCGGTGACCTGCGGCGTGGCGACCAGGGCAAAGCCGGTGTATTCGGCGGCCAGTTCGGCTTCGCTGGCGCTGCAGGCATGGTGCTCGGCGCCGGGCATCACGATGTCGTAGCGGGTGCCATCGTCGGCGTGGCGGGCGACGACGATGCAGGCGTCGCTGTCCTTGAGCAGCAGCACCGCAGGCAGCAGCAACTGGTGCAGATCGGCGATGCCACGCTGCACCAGGCCGGCGCTGAAGCCGGCGTCGCGCAGCACCTGCAGGGCCTGGTCGGGCGCCAGCCGGCCCTTGAGCGTGATGCCCGAGAGCAGCGATTCGGCCGACCGCTCACGGCCGTGGTGCCGCGTCAACCACGACAGCGCATGCGCCAGCGCGTCGTTGTCGAGGTGCTGCGCCGCGCCGGCGGCTTCCAGGATGTCGGACATGAACGGGGTGGCGGTCGCTGCGGTCGCTGCGGCCGATCAGGCCACGCCGGGTGCGGCGACTGACCCGGCGCCGCCTGCGGCGGCGCGGGCGGCCAGCGCCAGGCGCTCGAAATGGGCTTCGATATCGCGCACGGTCTGCGGCACGTCGAACAGCTTTGAAGTGCGCGCGTGCTCGGCCAGGTAGCGCTTGTACGAGGCGATGCGCGCCGGCGTGCGGCCCAGCGCGACGGCCAGGCGCTCGTAGTCGGCGAGCGTCTCGGTGATCAGGTCGGGCAGCCCCACGGCGGTGAGCAGGCTGCCGGCCATCCGGCTGATGTAGGTGCGGCCGGCGCGAGTAACGATCGGCGTGCCCATCCACAGCGCGTCGCTGGCGGTGGTGCCGGCGTTGTACGGAAAGGTGTCGAGCACCAGGTCGGCCAGCTGGAAGCGCGCCAGGTATTCGGCCGGTGCGACGCGCGGCGCGAAGACCAGCCGTTCGCGCGCGACGCCCAGCGCATCGGCCTGGCGCAGCATGTTCTCGCGCGCCGTGTCGTTGTCGGCCAGCAGCCACAGCACGCTGCCCGGCACGGCGGCGACGATGCGCATCCAGGCCTGGAACATCTCGGCGGTGAACTTGTGGTTGTTGTTGAACGAGCAGAAGACGACCGCGTCGTCGGGCAGGCCGTAACTGCGGCGTTCGGGCCGTGGCGCGACGTCGCGCTGGCGGTCGCTGACCTGGTAGCAATGCGGCAGGTAGATCGGCCGTTCGGTGCAGTACGGCAGCAGCGCGTCGGGCATCACGAAGCGGTCGGCGATCATCCAGTCGACCCCCGGCAGCGCCGAGGTGCCGGGCAGCCCCAGGTAGCTGACCTGCACCGGTGCCGGCCGGTGGCCGAGGATGGCCGGGCGCGCGCCGCTGGTCAGGCCTTGCAGGTCGACGAGAACGTCGATGCCGGTCTGGGCGATCAGGCGCGCCGCCGTCAGGTCGTCGACGCCGACCAGGCGGACTAGGTGGTCGAACGACTTCACCAGACGCTGGCGCTGCGGCTGGTTGGATTCCGGCGTCCAGTCGAAGGCGTGGATTTCGAAGCGGCTGCGGTCGTGCAGTTCGAACAGTTCGGCCGTCAACAGGCCCACGGCGTGGGTGTGCAGGTCGCCCGACAGGTAGCCGACCTTGATGCGCCCCTGGCGCGGCACGCCGGCCTGCGCCATCGGCTGCACCTTGGGCACGCGTTCGTGAACGAAGCGCTGCGCTGCCAGCAACTGCAGCGCCGGGTCGTCGGACAGGCCCATCATCGCCAGCACCGACGTGCCGAGCAGGAACTGGTTGGGTGTCACCTCGCCCACCGGCAAATCGTGCGGCCAGGCGCACTGCTTCTGGCGGATGTGGACGTAGTGCTGGATGACGTCGCTCTGTCCGGCCTTGAGCTGCAGGCTGCGCTGCATGAGCGCTTCGGCCTCCGGGTAGCGCTTGCTGCTTTCGAGCAGCCGGGCGCTGTTGTTCAGCGCGTGCAGCCGGTGTTCCAGCGCCGGCGGCGGCTGGCTGTCGAAGACCTGGCGCCAGGTGGCCAGCGCGGCGTCGACCTGGGCCCGACGTTCCTGCAAGTGGCCGAGATTGAGCAGCGCCGGCGCGAAGCCCGGCACGCGTTCCAGCGCACGCTGGTAGGCGGCTTCGGCGGCGTCGTCGCGGCCCAGGGTGGACAGCAGCGTGCCCCAGTTGAAGCAGGCCACGTGAAGCAGCGGGCTGTCACTGTGCGCCACCCAGTCCGCATACAGCGCCGCTGCAGCCTCGGCTTGACTGGCGGCCTGCAGCGCGCCGGCCTGTTCCATCAACGCGGGCAGCGACAGCGTCGACGCAAGGAACGGCGCGGCGGCCGCCCTCGCGGCGAACGGCATGGCGGGTGCCTTCGCGGTGAACGGCAAGGCGGCCGCCTTCGCGGCCGGGGCAGCGGCAGGCGGCGTGGCGGGCACGACAGAAGGGGACGCGGCGACAGCGGAGTCCATGCGGCTCCAGATCCAGGATGCAGATGCCTCCGATCCTAGGCAGCCGCCCCCGCGGCAAGGCGCGCAACAGCGGGGCAAAAGCGGGTTTGTTCGGCGCTGGGGACAGCCCGCACGGTGGCTGGCACGGCGGCGGCCGGGTGCCGCGTTTTTGCGACTCGCCCCGGCTACCATCTGCGCGCCACGCCTCACCCGCGGAAGGAGCGGAAACGGCCATGATGTCCCCCTCGCCCGCCCGGTGGGGCCGCTGGGTCCCAGCCTGCCTGCTGGCCCTGGCCTGCTGCGCGGCAGGGGCTGCCGCGGCGCAGTCCGCGTTCGCTTCGGCCCCTGCGTCTTCTCCAGCGGCTGCTGGCCCCGCCGCGCGGCTGCCCCCCGAAGCCTTCTTCAAGCACCCGGACGTGCTGCAGGCCCAGCTGTCCCCGTCGGGGCGGCGGCTGGCGATCACCACGGCGCGGGGCGCGCAGCGCGTCGGGCTGCTGGTCATCGAGCTGGAGCCGGCGCTGAAGGTGGCCCGCGTGGCGCTGTTCAACGACGCCGACATCGTTGGCGTCGACTGGGTCGGCGACGACCGCCTGCTGTTCAGCGTGTCCGAACTCGAACTCGGCGGTGGCGAAGCCCGCTACAGCGCGCCCGGTCTGTATGGCATCGACGCCGACGGCGGCAACCTGCGCCAGCTGGTGCAGCGGCGGCCGGTGGGTGTCGTCGTGCCAACGCTGTCGCGCCAGGCACTGAGCTACAACCACGTGCTGCTGAAAGTGCCCGAACCGGGATCCGGCGCGCCGCCTGACGAAGTCGTCATCGGCAACCTGGTCTTCAGCAATACGGGTGAGCTGACGACGGTCGTCCCGCGCTGGCTGAACGTGCGCAACGGCAGCACGCGGGCCCTGGACGTCACCGTGCCCAGCGGCGCGGGCTCCTGGCTGTTCGACAGCGCCGGCCAGCCACGGGTGGTGGTGGCGCGCGTCGGCGACCGCCTGAGCGTGCTCTGGCGCGGCCCGGGCGACACCGCCTGGACGTCGCTGGCCGATGGCACGCGTTTGCGCCTTCCGTTCTGGCCGCGCTTCGTCGACGACAACCGCGACCTGGTGGTCAGCCACAGTCGCGGCGCACAGGGCTACAGCGTGCTGTCGCGCTACGACTTCGCGCGGCGTGCAGTGGCCAGCGAACCGTGGGTCAGCAGCCCGGGCTTCGATGTCCGCGGCGAGGTGGTGCCCGGCCGGCCGGGCAGCGGCCCGATCGGGGTGCGCGTGGAAACCGATGCCGAGACCACCGTCTGGTTCGACGCCGAGATGAAACGCCTGCAGGCCGACGCCGACGCGCGCTGGCCCGACCATGTCAACCGCCTGCGTTGCCGCCGCTGCGGCGCGCCCGACATGGTGGTGCTCGCGCAGTCGTGGTCCGACCGCGACCCCGGGCAGCTTTGGCTGTACCGCGCCGCCAGCCGGCAATGGCAGCCGGTGTCCAAGGTGCTCGACGGTATCGACCCGGCGACCATGGCCCGCGTCGACTTCCAGCGCATCCAGGCCCGCGACGGCCGCGACCTGCCGGTCTGGCTGACCGTCCCGCCGGGCCGCCAGGCCGGGCAGCCCGGGCCGGCGGTGGTGCTGGTGCACGGCGGGCCCTGGGTGCGCGGCGGCCATTGGCGCTGGAACGCGATGGAGCAGTTCCTGGCGTCGCGCGGCTATCTCGTCATCAGCCCGGAATTCCGCGGCAGCAGCGGCTATGGCCAGGCCCACGAACGCGCCGGCTACAAGCAGTGGGGTCAGGCCATGCAGGACGACGTGGCCGACGCGCTGCTGTGGGCCCAGAAACAGGGCCTGGTCGACCAGCGGGTGTGCATCGCCGGCGCCAGCTACGGTGGTTATGCCACGCTGATGGGCTTGATCCGCCACCCCGACCTGTACCGCTGCGGCGTCGCCTGGGTGGCCGTGACCGACCCATTCCTGTTGCTCGAAGGCGCGTTCTGGGTCCGCGACGACACCAGCGACATCCAGCGCCAGGTGTCCTTGCCGGAACGCGTCGGCGACGCCAAGGCCGACGCAGAAATGCTCACCGCCACGTCACCGGTGGCCCAGGCCGCACGCATCCGGGCCCCGCTGCTGCTGGCCTTCGGCGAAAGCGACCTGCGCGTTCCGCTGGCCCACGGCACGCGCCTGCGCGACGCCTTGCGCAAGGCCGGCCGCGATCCGCTGTGGGTCACCTACCCCGACGAAGGCCACGGCTGGCGCAGCGAGAAGAACCAGGTCGACTTCGCGCGCCGCGTCGAGAAGTTCCTGGCCGACAGTCTGCGCGACGTGCCGGCGAAATGAAGCGCGCCGCGGCAGCTACAGCCCCAGTTCACTCAAACCCGGGTGCTCGTCCGGCCGCCGCCCCAGCGGCCAGTGGAACTTGCGTTCGCTCTCGGCGATCGGCAGGTCGTTGATGCTGGCGAAGCGCCGGGTCATGAACCCGGCGGCGTTGAATTCCCAGTTCTCGTTGCCGTAGCTGCGGAACCAGTGGCCGCTGTCGTCGTGCCATTCGTAGGCAAAGCGCACGGCGATGACGTTGCCGGTGAAGGCCCACAGTTCCTTGATCAGCCGGTAGTCGAGTTCACGCGCCCACTTGCGGCGCAGGAACGCCTTCACCTCTTCGCGGCCGACCGGAAACTCGGCGCGGTTGCGCCAGCGCGTGTCCTCGGTGTAGACGCGGGCGCAGACCTCGGGGTCGCGCGTGTTCCAGGCGTCCTCGGCGCCGCGCACCTTCTTCTTCGCCGTCTCTTCGGTGAAGGGCGGCAGTGGCGGGCGGGTGTCGGTGGGTACGGTGCTCATGAACGGAATTTCCTTCAGGCCATGGTCGCGGCCGGCGTCGACGACAGCGGATACCAGCAGGCCCAGGCGTTGCCGGCCTGCTCGGCGCGAGCCCGGTGCAGCGCGGTGCAGAAGTGCACGGCGCGCGCAGCGCGTCCGGGATCAGTAGGTTTTGTACGGGAGGAACTTGCCCGACATGGCGATCGACACACGGTCGCCATTCGGGTTCGCCTCGCGCTTCATGTCCATCCTGAAGTCGATCGCCGACATGATCCCGTCACCGAACTCTTCGTGGATCAGCTCCTTGAACGTCGTCCCGTAGACGCTGACGAGTTCGTAGAAGCGGTAGATCAGCGGGTCGGTCGGCACCGAAGTGGGCAGCGATCCCTTGTACGGCACCACCATCAGCCACTTCTTCTCATCGTCGGTCAGCCCGAAGATCTCGCCGACCACGCCGGCCTGCTCGGCGGTCAGCGTCATCTGGCCCAGGCAGGCCGCCGTGACCCATTCCTTGCTGAGGCCGACCTTGGCGGCCACGTCGGCCCACTTCAGGCCTTTGGTGACCTTGGCGGTGATGATCTTTTCGGTGACGTCGATGCGGCTCATGCGGTGTTCCCCAAGTGGTGGTGAGAGTTGATGGTGGCTTCAAGCGACGCTGCGCAGCGGCACGACGCGGCCGGGCGCCGCATCGCGCGGCGTGGGTTCGGGCGCCGGGTCCAGCCCCGGGCTGACCTCCAACGGAGTGACCGGCGCACGGCCGTGCGACAGGTCCTTGCTGCGCGCCACCAGGAAGTCGACCAGGTGGTTGCGGATGCGGTAGTACTGCGGGTCGTGGTGCAGCGTGGCGCGCACGCGCGACCGCGGCATCGTGTTGCGCACGATCTCGGCGACCCGCGCCTGCGGGCCGTTGCTCATCAGCAGGATGCGGTCGGCGAGCAGGATCGCTTCGTCGACATCGTGGGTGATCATGAACACCGTCTGCTGCGTCTCGGCGCAGATGCGCAGCAACTCGTCCTGGATCGTGCCGCGGGTGAGGGCATCCAGCGCGCCGAAGGGCTCGTCGAGCAGCAGCATCCGCGGCTGGATCGCGAAGGCGCGAGCGATGCCCACGCGCTGCTTCATGCCGCCCGACAGCGCACTCGGTTTCTTGTCGATGGCCCCCGCCAGCCCGACCAGGTCGACGTACTGCTGCACCTGCGCGTCGACCTGCGCGCGGCTCCAGTCGGGCCATTTGCTGCGCACGGCGAACGCGATGTTCTTGCGCACGCTCAGCCAGGGCATCAGCGCGTGGCCCTGGAAGACCACGCCGCGCTCCAGGCTCGGCCCGGCGACCTCGCGGCGGTCCATGAAGACATGCCCGGTGCTGGCTGACTCCAACCCCGCCAGCACATTGAGGATCGTCGTCTTACCGCAGCCGCTGTGGCCGATGATGCAGACGAACTCGCCCTGCGCGATCTCGAAGTTGACGCCGTCGAAGACCGGTTCTGTCGCACCCGGGTAGGTCTTGCCCAGGCCCTCGACCTTCAAGAATTCAGTCGACATACGTCACCGCCTTTTGCAGCCGCGCGAACATCAGGTCGAGCAGCATGCCAACGATGCCGATCGTCAGGATCGCGAAGATCACGTTCGGCAGGCTCAGGTTGTTCCACTCGTTCCAGACGAAGTAGCCGATGCCGGTGCCGCCGACCAGCATCTCGGCGGCGACGATGACCAGCCAGGCGATGCCCATGCTGATGCGCATGCCGGTCAGGATGGTCGGCGCCGCGGCGGGCAGGATGACCTCGAAGGCCTTGCGCAGCGGCGTGACTTCCAGCGTGCGCGCCACGTTCAGCCATTCCTTGCGCACGCTGGCCACGCCGAAGGCGGTGTTGATCAGCATCGGCCAGACGCTGCAGATGAAGATCACGAAGATGCCGCTGATCGAGCTGTCCTTGATGGTGTACAGCGCCAGCGGCATCCAGGCCAGCGGCGAAATCGGCTTCAGCACCTGGATGAACGGGTCGAGCGCGCGGTAGACCAGCGGGCTCATGCCGATCACGAAGCCGAGCGGGATGGCGACCAGCGCGGCCAACAGATAGCCCAGCCCGACGCGGCCGAGCGAATACGCCAGCTGCAGGCCGACGCCCTTGTCGTTCGGCCCGTTGTCGTAGAACGGGCTGGCCAGGTTCTTGACGATGACACGGCCCATCTGCGCCAGCGTCGGGAAGCCCGACTTGGTCTGCGGCGTGCTGCCCGCACCCGCGCTCGGGTCCTTGCCCATCAGCTTGGCGTATTCGATCTGCTCGGCCGTCAGCGCCGGCGCGGCGGCCGCGGCGACGGGCGTTGAACTGAGCGTGGCCAGGTGCCAGATGCCCAGCAGCAGGCCCAGGATCAGCAGCGACAGCAGGCCGGCGCGGAAGCCGAGGGACCTGGTCATGTCAGCACCCACGCGATTGGCCGAGCGCGCCCATATCTGCGCGCGATCAGGCCACCGGGGTGCCCCACTCCGCTCATGTCCCCCGTCACCGGCCTGCGGCCGGTGCCTCCTCCTTGACTTCGCTCCGCAGGGCACCCCAGCGGCCTGATCGAAGTCCGCAGGTGCAGCTCGGACATGGAAGACCTCAAGCGTTCGCTGCCGGGGACGCTGGGTCCCCGCTGCAGCGAAGTCAAGGAGGAGGGCCGGGCGCAGCCCGGACCGGGGGACATGAGCGGAGGCGGGGACCCGGCGGCCCCGGCTCGCGCCATCGTCGATGTGAATTTCGGAGGCACGGGCTACGCCTTCCTGATGGTGAAGCTGGCCGCGTAGGCCTTGGCCTGCTCGGGGTCGAAGACCTTGCCCATCACGCTGAACTTCGGATACGCGCCGTCGGGCGCCTTCATGTCCAGCGCCTTCATCTGCTTCTTGGCGTCGGTCAGCAGGAAGACCTTCTCGGCGATCTGCTTGTAGTCGACGTCGCCCTTGATGTAGCCCCAGCGCTGCATCTGGGTCAGCATCCACACGGCCATGCTCTGCCAGGGAATGGGGTCGAAATCGGCGCGGTCGGGAACGGTCTTGACGTTGCCCAGGCCGTCGGCGAACTTGCCGGTGAGGACCTGCGCCAGCACCGTTTCGGGCTGGTTCAGGTAGGCCTGCGGGGCGATGACCTTGGCGATCAGTTCGCGGTTCTCGGCCTTGCGGGCCATCGCCGCGGCGGTCAGCACCGCGCGGTACAGCGCGGCGAAGGTGTTGGGGTGCTTCTGGATGAATTCGGTGCTGGTGCCGAAGGCGCAGCACGGGTGGCCGTTCCAGAGTTCCTTGGTCAGCAGATGGATGAAG
>JANMAP010000169.1:0-1993 GCA_031359905.1 Burkholderiales bacterium
CGGCGCAGCGCGTGCTGCTGGTGCTGTGCGATCCCGACGGCGACCTCGGCCCGACAGCAGCAGCCCACCTGCCGCCTGACGAGCCCGCTTCGGCGCTGCGCGCGGCCATCGCGCCCTGGCTGGAAGAAGCCGGCCGCACCCGGCGCGCGCGCCTGCGTCATGGCCCGCCAGGCGCGCCGCGCGAAGACCAGCGGTCGTGCCTGGTCGTGCCCCTGCTCGCGCAGCGCAGCCTGCTCGGCTGGCTGTACGCCGACGTCGACGGCCGCCACGGCCGCTTCGACAGCCGCGACCGCGACCGCGTCGTGCTGCTGGCTGAACAGGCGTCGCTGGCGCTGGCCGCGGCCCGCGACCACGCCCGGCTGGCCATCGAGACGCAGCGCCTGCAGCGCGAGACCGAAGCCCGCAACGCCGAGCTGGCGATCATCAACAGCATCCAGAGGGCGGTGGGGGCCGAGCTGGAATTCCAGGCCATCGGCGACGCCGTCGGCCAGAAGCTGCGCCAAGTCTTCGCCAGCGAGGATTTCAGCATCCTGTGGTGGGACGAGGCCGCCGGCCTGCTGCACTGGCTGTATGCCGTCGAGCATGGCCAGCGGATGACTCACGAACCATTCGCGCCCCGGCCCGGCGGCTACATGCACCGCTTCGTGCAGGCGCCCTGCGTGCGGGTGATGAACTCGCAGGCCGAACAGGCCGCGCAAGGCTTCGGTGTCATGCCCGGCACCGACCGCGGGCGGTCGATCCTGCAGGTGCCGATGCAGGCGGCAGGCCGGCTCGTCGGCTGCGTGTTCATCGAGGACCACGTTCGCGACGGCGCCTTCGGTGCGGCCGAGGTACGGCTGCTAGAGACCATCACCAGCGGTATGGCCGTGGCGTTGCTCAACGCGAAGAGCTTCGAAGCTGAGCGCCAGCGCGCGGCCGAACTCACCCTGATCAACGGCATTCAGCAAGGCATCGCCGCAAAGCTCGACTTCCAGGACATTGTCGACCTGGTGGGTGATGAACTCCGCGCAGCGCTTCGCAGCGAAGACCTGAGCATCATCTGGTGGGACGAGGCGACAGGCCTCGCGACGCCGATGTATGCCTTCGAGCACGGCAAACGTCTGTCGGGGCTGCGCGGCTGGCATCCCACGCCTGGGGACGCTTTCGACCGCATCGTCCACGCCCGACAGGTGCTCCGCCTGGGCACCCACGCCGAGCAGACCGCCGCTGGACTGCGCATGCACGCCCCCGGCACGGACTGGGCACTCTCCGTAGTGGGCGTACCGATCGTCGCAGGCGAGCACGTCCTGGGCGTACTGCACCTGGATCATCACGAGCGCGAGCACGCCTTCGGTGAAGCTGAAGTCCGACTCCTCTCGAACGTAGCGTCGAGCCTGGGCGTGGCGCTGGAGAACGCGCGCCTGTTCGACGAGACGCAGCGGCTGCTGAAGGAAACTGAGGCACGCAACGCCGAGCTGGCGGTGATCAACCGCATCCAGGACGGCATGTCCGCTAAGCTCGACGTTCAGGCCATCGTCGACCTGGTGGGCGACGAGCTGCGCGCCGTGTTCGGCACCGGCGACATTGCCGTCCACTGGCTCGAACCGGACCAGCAGCGCGTCCGCACCCTGTACAAGTACGAGCGTGGCGTCAACCTCGGGCCGTATCCGCTACCGTGGCCCGTGGCTCCCGACCGGGCCGCGGCGCGCATCATGCTCGGCCGTGAAATCCTGGTGGCCGGCACGCCGGCCGAAGCCCGGGCCGAAGGGTTCGAGTCCTTCGCGGGCAGCGACGCCGGGCTCAGCTCGGTGGGCGTGCCCATCGTCGGCGGCGCCCGGGTGCTGGGCAGCCTGATGCTGGAGCACCACGAACGCGAACATGCCTTCTCGCCGGCCGACGTGCGGCTCTTGACGACGGTCGCCGCCAGCATGGGTACAGCACTGGAGAACGCCCGCCTGTTCGACGAGACGCAGCGCCTGCTGAAGGAGACCGAAGCGCGCAACGCCGAGCTGGC
>JANMAP010000263.1:0-1762 GCA_031359905.1 Burkholderiales bacterium
CGCCTCGGTGCCCAGTCCGGCTTCCACGCACACCGTCATCAGGTCCAGCGCGTCGGGAAAAGTCTCGAAGATCTCGCGCTGCCTGCGCTTGACCAGCGCGTTGAGCACGATGTTGGGCGCGTAATAGCCCAGCGACGCCAGCCCCAGCAGCACCAGCAACAGGTTGGTGCCCTCGGGTTGCGACCCGGTGAAGGCGAGCAGCGCGAAGCCGATCAGCGGCAGGCCGATGGTGAACGCGGTCTTCAGGCCGAAGAAGGCGGTCGGCGCCGCCGGGTTGCGGATGCCGGCATGGACGAAGCGCAGCTTGACGCTGGACTTCTCGAAGCCTTCTTCGGGCGCAGCCAGGTCGCTGATCGGCCGCGTCAGGTCGGCGACGAACTTGAGCCAGCCCGCGTTGCGCTCGGTCTCCGGCCGCTCGCTGGCCACCAACGCGCGCAGCCGCACGCGCGCTTCCGCCGGGCGCAGCAGCAGCAGCAGGCCGCCGGCCATCGTCACCACGACGACGAACACCAGCACCAGGAACAGGATCTGCATCACGGTCATGCGCGCGCTCCCGAGGTCAGACGCGGATGCGGATGATGCTGCGCATCCACAGGATGCCGAGCACCATCAGGAACAAGGCGCCACCCACCACCTTCAGGCCGGCGGGGTCGGTCCACAGCACCTCCATGAACTTCGGGTTCACCAGGTTCACCACCAGGGCCACGCCGAAAGGCAGTGCGGTCAGGATGATGGCCGACAGCTTGCCCTCGGCCGACAGCGTGCGCACCTCGCCCAGCAGCTTCAGGCGCGCGCGCAGGATGGCGCTGATGCTGTCCAGCAACTCGGCCAGGTTGCCGCCCGATTCGCGCTGGATCAGCACCGCCACCACGAAGTAGCTGACGTCGGGCAGCGGCACGCGGGTGGCCAGGTTCTGCAGCGCCTCGGCCGTCGGCACGCCGTAGTTCATCTCGTCGGAAAGCATGCGGAAATCGCGCCCCATCGGCTCGGACATTTCTTCGCCGCACATCTTCACCGCGGTGGGGAAGGCGTGGCCGGCGCGCATCGCGCGGCCCATCATGTCCAGCGCTTCCGGGAACTGCTGCTCGAAGCGTTGGATGCGCTTGTTGCGCGCGCTCGAGACGCGCCACCAGGGCAGCCAGGCCAGGCCCAACGCGATGGCGGCGCCCAGCACCGGTGGGCGGCCGATCAGCGCCGGCAGCGCGAAACCCGCGCCGGCGAGCACCGTGGACAGCAGGATCAGCTCCGCCGCCGACACCTGCATGCCCGACGAGTGCACATACGTCGACAGGCGTTCGCCCGGGGCGGTGCTGGCCACCAGATCCTGCAGCCAGGGCATGCGGCGCGACTGCTGCGCGCGCTCCAGGCTGACCTCGGTGCGCACCTCGCCGCGCAGCGCCGCCAGCCGGCTGCCGATGCGCCGGGCTTCGTTGCTGCGGCTGCTGGCCCACAGGTTGTACAGGCCCTCCATCGCCAGCACGACGGCCAGGAAGCCGAAGACGGCGAAGAGAACGAAGGTGACGTCCACGTGCAGGGTCTCCGTTCAGGGTGGCAGGGGCGGCATCACACCGGCCGCCGCACGGGCTCGAACAGCGTCTCGGGCACGCCGACGCCGCGCGTCAGCAGCCGGTCCCAGAAGCGCGGGCGTACGCCGGTCGCTGCGAAGTAGCCCTGCACCGCACCGTCCTTGCCGACACCGGTCTGCTTGAAGCTGAAGATCTCCTGCATGGTGATCGTCTCGCCTTCCATGCCGGTGATCTCT
>JANMAP010000252.1:0-11226 GCA_031359905.1 Burkholderiales bacterium
ACGCGGCGCGGTGTGCCTTTGGTTTTCGGGTCGTCGAGGTCGCCGCCGGCATCCCCCGGGCCGGCGGGTTCACCACCTTCGCCGTCTTCGCCTTCTTCATCGGCCGGCGGCAGGGCCCAGAAGAAGCGGTCGGGGACGATGTTGCCCATCCCCGGGCGGAAGCCGGCGTCCAGGCTCTGGTCGAGAAAGCTCAGCGCCTCGCCGACGGCGGCCTGCAGTTCGCTGCCGGCCGCCAGCAGCGACGCCAGGGCCGCCGACAGCGTGTCGCCGGCGCCGATGAAGCCGGCGTCGAAGCGCTCGAACTTCTCGCCGGTCAGCGCGCCCTGCGGCGATGCCAGCACGTTGTCGATGAACTGCTCGCTGCCCTTGCTCGGCAGGGCCACGCCGGTGACCAGCACGTAGCGCGTGCCGTGGTCGCCGGCGGCCACCGCCAGTTCGCGCGCCGACGGCGGGCGTTCGTTGTCCCAGTCGGGCAGCAGGAAGTCCTGCAGCGTCTTGTGGTTGCCGACCAGCACCTCGGTGGCCGGCAGGATCAGCTCGCGGAAGGCGTCGAGGTAGGGCTGCAGCAGATCGTCTTCGAGCCACGACAGGCTGGGCATGTACGAGACCAGCGGCACGTCGGTGTAGTCGGACAGCACCTCGGCCACCGCACTCACCGCGTCGGCCGAGCCGAGGAAGCCGACCTTCCAGCCGGCGATGGTCACGTCCTCGAGGATGGTGCGCGCCTGCTCGACGACGACATCCGGATCGACGGCATGCTGGTCGAAGATCTCGGCGGTGTCGCGCATGACGATGGCGGTGACCACCGGCAGGGCGTGGGCACCCATCGCGGCGATGGTCGCGATGTCACCGGCCAGGCCGGTGGCGCCACTGGGGTCGCTGGCGTTGAAGCACATCACGCAGGCCGGCGATGGCGGTTCGGCCGCCGGGTCGTGCGGTTCCGCGGCCGGGGAGGTGTCGGGGGTCATGGGCAGGCCTTGCAGGTGGGTCGCGTGGGGCGGCCGGCGGCGCCGCGATGGCACCGCCGGAGAGCCTTCCGAACCTCTAGCGAAATCTCAGGAACGATCTGTAGGTGCTCACAATTCCTCGCTTTTCTCAGGAGGTGCGTGGCTACAATTGAAGTCCATTGTAGTGAGCTGACCATCTGACCGTGAGTGAACCGCGAACCTGGATGTGCCTGATCTGCGGCTGGATCTACGACGAATCGGTCGGCGATCCCGAGCACGGCATCGCACCCGGTACCGCCTGGGCCGACGTGTCGATCAACTGGACCTGTCCGGAATGCGGCGCGCGCAAGGAAGACTTCGAGATGGTCCAGATCTGATGCCCGCGGCCGCGCGCACCGCGCGGTCTTTCGGGCCCCCGGCGCGGACGGACGCGCGTTGACCGCAGCCAAGGAGAACACGGTTTTGGACAGCCAGGTTCAAGATGCCGGCGCGCTGGGCGCCAAGGTGCTGGTCATCGACGACAGCAACACCATCCGTCGCAGCGCCGAGATCTTCCTGCGCCAGGGCGGGCACGAAGTGGTGCTGGCCGAAGACGGCTTCGACGCGCTGGCCAAGGTCAACGACCACGACCCCGAACTGATCTTCTGCGACATCCTGATGCCGCGGCTGGACGGCTACCAGACCTGCGCGATCATCAAGCGCAACCCGCGTTTCGCGCATGTGCCGGTGATCATGCTGTCGAGCAAGGACGGCCTGTTCGACAAGGCGCGCGGGCGCATGGTCGGGTCGCAGGACTATCTGACCAAGCCCTTCACCAAGGAACAGTTGCTGCGCGCCGTGGAGTCGTTCCGCCGCCCTGGCGCCTGAGCCACAGGTCCGGCTCCAGCCGCCGGCCCGCGCTGCCGATAAGTCCTTCTTGAGGGATGCCAAGATGCCGATCCAGAAGATTCTCGTGGTCGACGATTCGAAGACCGAGCTGCACCATCTGTCCGACCTGCTGGGCAAGCGCGGCTATCAGGTGCGCACGGCCGAGAACGGCGACGAGGCGATGCGCCGCCTGGCCGAAGAGAAGCCCGACCTGATCCTGATGGACGTGGTCATGCCGGGCCAGAACGGCTTTCAGCTGACCCGCTCGATCACCCGCGACCCGCGCTTCAGCGGCGTGCCGGTGATCATGTGCACGAGCAAGAACCAGGAAACCGACAAGGTCTGGGGCATGCGCCAGGGCGCGCGCGACTACATCGTCAAGCCGGTCAACGGCGACGAGCTGATCGCCAAGATCAAAGCCTTTGATTGAATGAATCCCCCCCGTAGCGCCTGTGGCGCCTCCCCCCCGGGGGGGCGACGCCAGTGGCCCGGCAAAGCCGGTTCCACGGCGCCTGCTCGATTGGCGCCGGTGCATGCGTCGACCGTCGCGGCGGCAACCGCCATGGGACGCTGAAATGGCCAACCGCGAAGCACTGCGCGAATTGCAGAGCCGGCTGGCCGAGCGGCTGCAGCGCTCGCGCACGGCATCCAGCACGGTGTCCTGGCTGGCGGTCGAATGTGCCGGGCAGGGCTTTCTGGTGCCGCTGGCCGGGGCCGGCGAGATCTTCCCGCCAGGCCGCCTGCTGCCGGTGCCGCACACCCAGCCCTGGTTCCTCGGCGTGGCCAATCTGCGCGGTCGCCTGCACGGCGTGGTCGACCTGGCGGCGTTCCTCGGCCTACGCTCGGCGGCCGCTACCGACGCGGTGCGCGATCAAGGCCAGCTGCTGGCATTGAACGGGGCACTGAGCACCTATTGCGCGTTGCTGATCGACCGTCTGGCCGGCCTGCGCAGCGCCGAGCACCTGGTGGCCGAGCCCGACGACGGCCAGCCGCGGCCCGGTTTCGCCTGCGGCTGCTGGATCGACCGCGACGGACGGCGCTGGCAGGAAATCGACCTGGCCGCCCTGGCCCGCCACGAACAGTTCCTGGGCATCGCGGCATGAAGCCCGACCCTTGCAGCCGGCCCCCGGCCGCGTCGAATTGATGAGGACCTCATGAGCTTCATGGACAAGATCAAGGGCGCCAGCCGCGCCAAGGCCGATCCACAGGCCGCGCGTGCAGCAGCCGGCTTCGACGAGCTGTCGCCGCTGACGAACCCGATGGAGGCCACGGTGCGACTGGGGAACGGCACGCTGGCGCGGCAGAGCAGCCGGATGGACGCCGATTCCTCGATCATCTCCGAGGCCGCGCCATCGGAACTGGCGCCCGACTACAGCGACACCCGCCCGCCGGGCGCCGCCGGCGACGGGTCGGCCTTTGCCAGCGGCCTGCCGGTCATCGGCCAATGGCCGCTGGCCCGCCAGCAACGCGCCGCGGCGCTGTTCTTCGGTGGCGGCCTGCTGCTGCTGCTGGTTGTCGCCATCTGGGCACTCAGCGCCAGCAACCGCAGCGCCGCGCAGGTCGGCGCTGCCGGCCAGGCGCAGACCCAGTCGCAGCGCCTGGCCAAGTCGGTGACGCAGGCCCTGATCGGCAACGAGGCGGCGTTCGCCGAGGTCAAGGAGAGCATCGACGTGCTGGCGCGCAACGTGCGCAGCCTGAAGGACGGCGAAGGCGGCGTGCCGGCCGCCCCGGGCAGTCTGCAGGACCAGGTCGACCCGCTGCTGCCGCTGGTCGACCGCGCCGAGAAGAGCGCCGGCGTGGTGCTGGCGCAGAAGAAGATCCTGACCCAGGTCGGCGCCGCGCTGCGGGCCATCAACCGGCAGAGCGCGGATCTGCTGGAAACCGCCGAGACCGTCTCGGCGCTGAAGCTGCAGGGCGGCGCCCCGGCGGCCGAGCTGTCGGCGGTCGGCCAGCTGGTCATGCTGACGCAGCGCATCGGCAAGAGTGCCAACGAAGTCCTGACCGCCGAAGGCCTCGGCGCCGAGGCCGTTTTCCTGCTCGGCAAGGACCTGAACTCGTTCCGCGAGATCGCCCAGGGCGTGATCGCCGGCAACCCCGAGCTGCGCCTGCCCGGCACGCGCGACCCGCAGGCCCGCGAAGCGCTGCAGCGCCTGGTCACCCAGTACGAACAGACGCGCAGCGAGGCCGGCGCGATCCTCAACAACCTGATGGGGCTGGTCGCCGCGCGCGAAGCCCAGGCGGCGATCGTCAGCGACAGCGAGCCGCTGCGCCGCGGCCTGGACAAGCTGCAGCAGGACCTGACCGGCGCCGGCACCTTCGGCGGGCTGCGCCTGCTGGCCGGCCTGCTGGCCGTGCTGATGCTGGCCGGCGGCGGTTTTGCGTTGCTGCGCCTGTTCGTCGTCGACCAGACCGCGCGCTCGCGCATCGCCGAAGGCCAGCGCCTGGAAGCCGAACGCCAGGAACAGGAAGCCAAGCGCGTCAACGACGCCAACCAGGCGGCCATCCTTCGCCTGATGAACGAACTGCAGACGGTCGCCGAGGGCGACCTGACGCAGCAGGCCACGGTGACCGAAGACATCACCGGCGCGATCGCCGATTCGGTCAACTACACCGTGGAGGAACTGCGCTCGCTGGTCGAGCAGGTGCAGAGCACGGCCAGCCGCGTGACCGACACCACCCAGCAGGTCGAGCAGACATCGACCGAACTGCTCGCCGCGTCGACCGAACAGCTGCGCGAGATCCGCAACACCGGCGACTCGGTGCTGCAGATGGCCGGCCGCATCAACCAGGTCAGCGCGCAGGCGCAGCAGACGGCCGAGGTGGCGCGGCAGTCGCTGCAGGCCGCCGAGACCGGCCTGACGGCGGTGAACAACTCGATCGGCGGCATGAACTCGATCCGCGACCAGATCCAGGAAACCTCCAAGCGCATCAAGCGGCTGGGCGAAAGCTCGCAGGAGATCGGCGAGATCACCGAACTGATCTCGGACATCACCGAGCAGACCAACGTGCTGGCGCTGAACGCCGCCATCCAGGCGGCCAGCGCCGGTGACGCCGGGCGCGGCTTCTCGGTGGTGGCGGAAGAAGTGCAGCGTCTGGCCGAGCGCTCCGGCGACGCGACGCGACAGATCGCCGCCATCGTGCGCACGATCCAGACCGACACGCAAGATGCCGTCGCCGCGATGGAGCGCAGCACGCAGGGCGTGGTCGAAGGCGCCCGACTTTCCGACGCCGCGGGTTCGGCGCTGGGCGACATCGACCGCGTCACCCGCGAGCTGTCGGCGCTGATCTCCAGCATCTCGTCGGACGCCTCGCGCGAGGCCGAGTCGGCCAACGTGGTGGCGGCCAACATCCAGCACATCTTCGCCGTCACCGAGCAGACGTCGGAAGGCACGCGGTCGACCGCGCAGATGGTGCGCGAGCTGTCGCGCACGGCCGAGGAGCTGAAGGCCTCGGTCGCCCGCTTCAAGGTGAGCTGAGCAGCGTGAGCCCCGACCGCATGAGCTACGAGTGTGCCAATTCCCGCCTGGCGGGACGGGCCGAAGGCCATCGGGGGCACCGGTGAGCGACGACGCCGAGGTCAGCGCCGGCAGCGATCTCAGCGCCCTGGCCTGGGTCCAGGGTGAGCTGCGGCGCACGCTGGAAACGGCGCACAAGTCGCTGCGCCGCTACTTCAAGGAAGCCGAGGCCGTCGGCCAGTCCGACGTCGACGCCGCCGACACCGCGGCCCTGCGCGTCGCCCGCACCCAACTCCATCAGGGCGTGGGCGCGCTCGAACTCGTCGGCCTGCCGGCGGCGGCCCAGGCCCTGCGCGGCAGCGAGGCCGCGGTGCAGCGCATGGCCAACAAGCCGGCGCTGGTGACGGTGGCGGCCATCGAGGCCATCGAGAAGCTGTCGTTCGGCGTGCTCGACCTGCTGGCGCGCCAGCTGGCGGGCAAGCCGGTGTCGCCGGTGATGCTGTTCCCGCAGTACCGCGCCGCGCAGGAACTGGCCGGCGCCGACCGCATCCACCCGGCCGACCTGTGGACGTTCGAATTCGACTGGCGCGCGCTGCCACGCGACGACCGCGTGGCTGCACGTGCCGCCGACGACGCTGCGCGCAGCGACATGGAAGGCCTGGTGCTGCAGCTGATGCGCCAGCCCGCCCCGGCGACGCTGATGCAGATGAGCGACCTGTGCGCCGGGCTGGCCGCCGGCGCGCTGGGGGATGTCGCCGCATCCAGCCATCCAGCCACCTTCTGGCAGCTGGCTGCAGCGGTCTTCGAAGCCCAGGCGGCGGGGCTGCTGGCCAGCGACGTCTACACCAAGCGCATCGCTTCGCGGCTGCTGGCGCTGCTGCGCGCCGCGGTGCGCGGCGGCTTCGAGCTGTCCGACCGATTGGCGCAGGATCTGCTTTTCTTCTGCAGTCACGCCCGGGCACCGGAGGCCACGCGAGCGGCACCGCGGCTGGCCGCGGTTCGCCAGGCCTGGCAACTCGCTGCGCAGCCCACCGCCGACTATGAAACGGCGCGCCTGGGGCGTTTCGATCCCGCCGTGGTGGCGCTGGCGCGCAAGCGCGTGGCCGGCGCGAAGGACGCCTGGTCGGCCGTCGCTGGCGGCGAACTGCACCGCCTGGCCGGCCTGGCCGACCAGTTCGCGCTGGTCGGCGATTCGCTGCAGCGCCTGTTCCCGCAGGGCGATGTGCTGGCCCAGGCGCTGCAGACCACCGTCGCGCAGACCGTCGCCGCAGCGGCCGAGCCGCCGCCGCCGCTGGCCATGGAAGTCGCCACCGGTGTGCTGTATGTCGACGCCTGTCTCGAAGACGGCGAATTCGATCACCCCGATCTGGCCGAACGCGTGGAGCACCTGGCGCGGCGCATCGACGAGGTGCGCGGCGGCGCCGAGCCGCATCCGCTGGACATCTGGATGGAGGAGCTGTACCGCCGGGTCAGCGATCGCCAGACGATGGGCAGCGTGGTCCAGGAACTGCGCGCCTCGCTGTCCGAGGTCGAAAAGCAGATCGACCAGTACTTCCGCGACCCGACACGGCGCGAACTGCTGATCCCGGTGCCGGGGCAGCTGGCATCGATGCGCGGTGTGCTCTCGGTGCTGGGGATGTCCCAGGCGTCGCAGGCGGTGCTGCGGATGCGCGACGACGTCGACGCCCTGGCCCAGACCGAGGTCGACCCGCAGCGCGCGATCCAGACCGGCACCTTCGACCGGCTGGCCGACAACCTGGGCGCGCTGAGCTTCCTGATCGACATGCTGAGCGTGCAGCCGCAGCTCGCCAAGTCGCTGTTCCACTTCGACCCGGCCAGCGGCAGCCTGAGCGCAGTGATGGGCCAGAGCGAGCGCGTCTCGGCCTTCGCCGCGTTCGACGAGGCGCCGTCGTCAGATCCCTCCGAGCCGGTGCCGGCGCCGGCCAGCACCACCTTGCTGCCGCCCGAGCCGCTGCCACTGCCTCTGTCCGCACCGGTGCCGCCGCCGCGCGCAGCGGCCCCGGGCGACACCGGTCTCGAAGACGACGCCGAGATGCGCGAGATCTTCATCGAGGAAGCGCGCGAGGTCGTCGCCGACGCCCGCGAGTCGCTGCTGCGCCTGGCCGACCAGCCCGACAACGCCGCCGAGATGACCGGCCTGCGCCGCGCCTTCCACACCCTGAAAGGCAGCTCGCGCATGATCGGCCTGCGCGACTTCGGCGACGCCGCCTGGGCCTGCGAACAGCTCTTCAACGCCCGCCTGGCCGAAGACGCGCGCGTCGAGCCCCCGCTGCGCGCGTTCAGCACGGAGGCCCTCGACTACCTCGCCGCGTGGACCGAAGCCATCGCCGCAGGCCGCGACGACGGCCACCGTTCGCCGGCCGTCGTGCAGGCCGCCGATGCGCTGCGACTGCACCACCAGCGGCTGCCGCTGCAGGCCGCGACGCCGCCTGTCGCATCCGCACCCGCCGCATCTGCGCCGGCCTTCGACCCGTTGGCTGCTGCCCCCCCGGCCACTGACCCACCCGCCGCCGACGCACTGGGCGCCGACGCGCCTGCCATATTCGACCCGCTGCCCCTGAGCGACGACTGGCTGCCCTTGCCCGAGCTGACCGTCGCCACGCTGACCATGCCCAGCGGCGAGTTGCCGCCCGATGTCCTGCTTGAAATCCTGCCCGATCTGGCCGACGATGCGCCGACGATCACCTTGGAGCGGGAGCTCCCCGACGGCGTCGACATCGCGCTGCCCGAGGTGCCGGGCCTGCCGTCGGTGGACACCGTTGCTGCGCCGGCCGACGTGGGCGCCCCCCGCAGCGACACACCGGTCGACTTCGAGTTCCTCTTCGAGCCGGACCCCGACGCCGCCGCCCCGGCGCTAGCAGCCGCTTCGTCGCCGATGGTGGTCGAAGGCATCAAGGGCGAATTCGCCACGCCAGCCGAGACCGCCGAGTCCGCTGCCACTGCCGATACCGAAGTCGCCCGCGCCGCGCCGCTGGCGGGCCTGGCCGAGTTGATCGCCCGCGTGCCTGGCCTGCCGAGTGCCGCCGACCTCGACCTGGGCCTGCCCGAACCGCAGATCCCGCTGCCCGTTCCCGATGCCCAGCCGTCGACCTTGGAGATCGATCTCGGGGCCTTCGATGACGATGGCGCGCAGTCCTTGCCGCTGCCCGAGACGGTCGAGCCTGAAGAACTGCCGTTGGACGCCCTGGCGACCTGGGCCGATCTGCCGGCTGCTGATCTGCCGCTTGCAGATTTACCGCTTGCAGATCCACCGCCTGCAGATCCACCGCCTGCAGATCCACCGTCAACGCCACCCGACGCCGCGATCGAGGTCCTGGAGCTTGATCTGGCTGATCTGGAGACCGAGTTCGCCGCGCCGGCGGCGTCCGCGCCCCCCCTGGCCGATGCCGAGCCGCTGGTGGTCATGGAGGACGAAGACCAGGTCAAGGTCATCGGCCCGTTGCGCATCAGCATTCCGCTGTTCAACATCTTCCTCAACGAGGCCGACGAGCTGTCGCGCCGCATGTGCATCGAACTGGCCGAGTGGGCCCACGAGCACGAACACCAGCCAGTCGGCGACAGCAGCGTGGCGCTGGCCCACTCGCTGGCCGGCAATTCGGCCACCGTCGGCTACACCGAGCTGTCGGCCCTGGCGCGTGCGCTGGAACATGCGCTGATGCGCTCGCACGCCTTCGGCCACGGCCGGGCCGACGAGCCGGCGCTGTTCAGCGATGTCGCCGACGAGATCCGCCGCCTGCTGCACCAGTTCGCTGCCGGATTCCTGCGTCCGGTGCCGCCCGAGCTGATGGAGCGCCTGGCCGAGCACGAACGCCTGCCGATGCCGCCGGTGGTCGACGCGGAAGCCGACGCCGACGCCGACGCTGCAGGCCTGCCGTCGGCGCTGGCCGATGTCGGAAACACGGAAGCCATCGCTGTCCCGCCCGTCGATCGACCCACGTCGGAGCCCGAGCCCGAGCCCGAGCCCGAGCCCGAGATCGACGCGGCCCAGCCGGAAGCAACGGCCCCGGCGCCGCTGGCGCCGCTGTTCACGCCCAGCTTCGTCGCGCTGGCCGACCTGCCCGCCGCGCCGACGCCCCTGCACCCCGGCCCGCACGCCCGCGCCGACGCCTTCGACGACGACGAGGACATCGACGCCGTCGACACCATCGACCCGGAACTGTTCCCGATCTTCGAGGAAGAGGCCGAGGAGCTGTTGCCGCAACTGCAGCAACGCCTGCGCGAGTGGCTGGCGCGCCCCGCCGATGGCGGCGCGGCCGATGCCTGCATGCGCACCCTGCACACCTTCAAGGGTGGCGCGCGCCTGGCCGGCGCCATGCGCCTGGGCGAGATGGCCCACCGGCTGGAAACCGCCATCGAACACCGGCTGGCGCAAGACGCCCTGCGCGCCGACGAGATCGAGCCCTTGCTCGGCCGCGCCGACGGCATGGCCCTGGCGTTCGAGCGCCTGCGGCGGCCGGCACAGCAGCCGCAGGCGGCGCCTGCTGCGGCCGACGTGCCGGCGGCGATGCCGCCTTCGACCATCGATGCACCGGTTAGCGCCGACGCCACCCCGACGCAGGCTGCGCCGAGCGCCGCCGCGATCGCGACGACCGCGTCACTGGTTTCGCCATCGATCACACCTTCGATCCAGCCCGTCACGGCGTCACAGCCCATCGACTGGGCCCGCTTCGTCGGCGGCGACGGCGAGGCTGCCGCGCCGACGCCGGACCGCCCCGCCGCCGGTGGTGCCGCTGTCCGCGTGCGGGCCGGCCTGCTCGACCGCATGGTCAACCAGGCGGGCGAGGTGAGCATCACGCGCGCCCGCATCGACGCCGACGTCAAGCAGTTGCAAGGCGCGCTCAACGACCTGACCGACAGCCTGGAGCGGCTGCGCCGCCAGCTGCGCGACATCGAGCTGCAGGCCGAAACGCAGATCAACACGCGGATGGAAGCCGCCAAGGCCGCGGCGCAGGCCTTCGATCCGCTGGAAATGGACCGCTTCACGCGCTTCCAGGAACTCACCCGCTTCATGGCCGAGTCGGTCAACGACGTGGCCACCCTGCAGCGCAGCCTGCAGCGCACGCTGCAGTCGACCGAGGATGAACTGGCCGCCCAGGCGCGCCTGACGCGCGAGCTGCAGGACGACCTGCTGCGCACGCGGATGGTCGAATTCGAGAGCCTGGCCGACCGGCTGTACCGCACCGTGCGCCAGGCGGCCAAGGACGCCGGCAAGCAGGTTCGGCTGGACATCGTCGGCGGCGCGATCGAGGTCGACCGCGGCGTGCTCGAACGCATGATCGGGCCCTTCGAACACCTGCTGCGCAACAGCGTGGCCCATGGCATCGAGGCGCCCGATCGGCGCATCGCCACCGGCAAGACGGCCGACGGCGCCATCGTCGTCACGGTGGCCCAGGCGGGCAATGAAGTGGCGGTCGAGTTCGGCGACGACGGCGGCGGCCTCGACCTGGCGCGCATCCGCCAGCGCGGCATCGAACGCGCGCTGCTCGCCGCCGACCAGCCGGCCAGCGACGCCGATCTGGCGCAACTGATCTTCGCCCCCGGCTTCAGCACCGCCGAAACGGTGACGGAACTGGCCGGCCGCGGCATCGGCCTGGACGTCGTCCGCGCCGAGGTCAACGCGATGGGCGGGCGCATCGAGACGGCCAGCACACCGGGGCAGGGCACGCGCTTTCGCCTGCTGCTGCCGCTGACCACCGCGGTGACCCAGGTCGTGCTGCTGCGCTGCGGCGAGCTGACGGTGGCTGTGCCGTCGACACTGATCCAGGTCGTGCGGAGGGTGCCGGCCGCCGAGGTCGATGCCGCCTACGCGAGCGGCTCGTACGTGGTCGGCGACAAATCGGGCGACAAGCCGCTGCAGTTCTTCTGGCTCGGCGCGCTGTTGCAGATCAGCGCCCGCCCGGCCCCCAGCGAGGCGCGCACGCGGGCGGTCGTCGTGA
>JANMAP010000278.1:0-10902 GCA_031359905.1 Burkholderiales bacterium
GCCGAACTCGGGGGCTTCAGGCCGCGCGCCAACTTCCAGGTCCAGGTGCTGGCCAGCCTGTTCTATCGCAACAAGTGCGCCTACGCGGTCGGCCGCATCATCAACGGCTTCAACGAGACGCCCTTCGCGCTGCCCATCATCCATGACGCCGACGGGCGGCTGATCATCGACGCCGCGCTGTTCGGCGAAGACGATCTGCTGATGATCTTCAGCTACGCGCGGGCCTACTTCATGGTCGACATGGAGATTCCGTCAGCCTACGTGCAGTTCCTGCGCGCGCTGATGCCGCGCAAGCCACGCGCCGAGCTCTACAACGGCCTGGGCCTGCAGAAGCACGGCAAGAACCTCTTCTACCGAGACTTCCTGGCCCACCTGCGGCACAGCAGCGACCAGTTCCGCATCGCTCCGGGCATCAAGGGCATGGTCATGCTGGTCTTCGACCTGCCGTCGTTTCCCTACGTCTTCAAGGTCATCAAGGACTTCTATCCGCCGCCCAAGGACACCAGCCGCGAGCAGATCAAGTCCAAGTACCTGCTCGTCAAGCAGCACGACCGTGTCGGGCGCATGGCCGACACGCTGGAATACAGCACCGTGGCCTTCCCGCGCCTGCGCTTCGAGGAAGCGCTGGTGGCCGAGCTGAAGCACTTCTGCGGCAGCCTGATCGAGGACGTGGTCGAGGGCGGGGCCGAGATGCTGGTCATCAAGCACCTGTACATCGAACGCCGGATGATCCCGCTGAACATCTATCTGCAGGAAGCCAGCCCCGCGCAGGTGGCGCATGCGGTGGTCGAGTACGGCAACGCCATCAAGGATCTGGTGGCGGCCAACATCTTTCCCGGCGACATGCTGTGGAAGAACTTCGGCGTGACCCGCCACGGCAAGGTCGTGTTCTACGACTACGACGAGATCGAATACCTCACCGACTGCAATTTCCGCCGCGTTCCGACACCGCGCAACGAGGAAGAAGAAATGAGCGGCGAGGTCTGGTACACCGTCGGCCCGAAAGACGTGTTCCCGGAAACCTTTGGCCCGTTCCTGCTCGGCAACCCGCAGGTGCGCGATGTCTTCCTGGCGCATCACGGCGACCTGCTGGATGCCGCGTTCTGGCAGCGCCACAAGGACAGCATCCTGGCCGGCCATGTGCACGATGTGTTTCCTTACGAACCGGCCAAGCGCTTCGTGCTGCAGCGGCCCGCCCCCGCCCCCGCGCCCGCCCCGCACGCCACCGCCGCCGGGGCGCCCGCCGATCGACCGACCGCTGTCCTGCCCACCCCTTGAAGGAGACCCCCATGAGCGACCCGATCGTCATCGTTTCTGCCGCGCGCACGCCGATCGGCGGGCTGCTCGGTGATTTCGCCGGCCTGCAGGCTTGGGAACTCGGCGCCGTCGCCGTCCAGGCCGCACTGCAGCGTTCGGGCGTGCCCGGCGACAGCGTCGACGAGGTGCTGCTCGGCAACTGCCTGATGGCCGGCCAGGGCCAGGCCCCGGCGCGCCAGGCGATGCGCCGCGCCGGCTTGCCCGACAGCACCGGCGCGGTGACGTTGACCAAGATGTGCGGCAGCGGCATGCGCGCGATGATGTTCGGCCACGACATGCTGGTCGCTGGCAGCGCCAACGTCGTGCTGGCCGGGGGCATGGAAAGCATGACCAACGCGCCGCACCTGGTGTTCGCGCGCAAGGGCATCAAGTACGGCGCGTCGACCTTCTACGACCACATGGCGCTCGACGGCCTGGAAGACGCCTATGAACGCGGCAAGGCGATGGGCGTGTTCGCCGAGCAGTGTGTGGCCAAGTACGGCTTCAGCCGCGAAGCGCAGGAGGCCTTCGCCATCGCTTCGACCCGACGCAGCAAGCAGGCCAACGAGGACGGCAGCTTCGACTGGGAAATGGCGCCGGTGACGGTCCAGGGCAGGGCCGGCGAGACGGTCATCCGGCACGACGAGCAGCCCTTCAAGGCCAAGCTCGACAAGATCGCCGGCCTGAAGCCGGCCTTCAAGAAGGACGGCACGATCACCGCGGCGACCTCGTCGAGCATCAGCGACGGCGCCGCCGCGCTGGTGCTGGTGCGCGAGAGCACCGCCCGGCAGATGGGGCTGCAGCCGATCGCCCGCATCCTCGGGCACGCCGTGCACGCGCAGTCGCCCGACTGGTTCAGCACCGCGCCGGTCGGTGCGATCCAGAAGGTGCTGAAGAAGGTCGGCTGGCAGGCCGGGCAGGTCGACCTGTGGGAGGTCAACGAAGCCTTCGCCGCGGTGACGCTGGTGGCGATGACGGAGTTCAAGCTGGCCCACGAGATCGTCAACGTCCACGGCGGCGCCTGCGCCTTGGGCCATCCGATCGGCGCCAGCGGCGCGCGCATCGTCGTCACGCTGCTCGGCGCGTTGCGCCAGCGGGGCAAGAAGCGCGGCGTCGCAGCGCTGTGCATCGGCGGCGGCGAGGCCACTGCGATGGCCGTCGAGAGCCTGTGAATCGCGCCCCGCGCCGGCGGGCCGCGACCACCGCCCTGCGCTGATGGTCGGGCAGAGCCTGCTGCCGGGCCCGGGCGACGCCGCGGTGTTCGCCGCCGCGGTGTTCATCCTCAACGCCACGCCGGGCGTCGATCTGCTGCTGACGGTCTCGCGCACGCTGGCCCGCGGCGCGCGCGCCGGCCTGGCCACGGCGCTGGGCATCAACGCCGGCTGCGTGGTCCACGCGCTGGCGGCAGCCTTCGGCCTGGCAGCCCTGCTGGCCGTCGTGCCGGCGGCCTTTCGTGCCATCCAGTGGGCCGGCGCGGCTTACCTGGTGTGGCTCGGCGTGTCGCTGCTGCGCCAGGCGGCGCGCGGCCATGCGCTGGCCGGCGCGGCGGCCGTGGCGCCGGCGCCGGTGGGCTGGGCCGATGTTCGCACCGGCCTGCTGACCAACCTGCTGAACCCCAAGGTGGCGCTGTTCTTCCTGGCCTTCCTGCCGCAGTTCGTGCCGGCCGACTCGCCGGCACCGACGATCTCGTTCCTGCTGCTCGGCGCCTGGTTCGTGCTGCAGAGCATGGTCTTCCTGATCGGGCTGGTCGCCCTGACGGCGCGACTGGCTCGACTGGCGCACCTGACGCGGTCGGCACGCTCGGCAGACGGGCGGACTGCCGGCCCGCTGCGGCGCACCATCGAGGCCGTGGGAGGACTCCTGTTCATCGCGCTCGCGCTGCGTCTGCTGGCGGCCCGCCCATCGGCTGGTTGATCTGCCGCGCCCCGCGGATGAATTGAATGGATCTCAGGCTGGGGGCAGCAGCGCGCGCACCTGGGTGACGAAGTTGGTGACGTCGATCGGCTTTTCGATGTGCGCCACACAGCCGGCGCGCAGCGCCTGGTCCTTCTCGTTGGGCATCGCATGCGCGCTCAGTGCGACCACCGGCACATCGCGCAGCGCCGGGTCCAACTTGAACTCCACGGTGGCCTGCAGGCCGTCCATCACCGGCATGCGGATGTCCATCAACACCAGGTCGGGGCGCTGCCGCCGCGCGGCTTCCAGCGCCTTGATGCCATTGACGGCGGTGTCGACGACGATCCCGGCGCGCTCGAGCAGGTACTGCGCCAGGTAGCGGTTGACCTCGTTGTCCTCGACCAGCAGCACGCGCGGCGGCGGGCGCGTGGCAGGTCGCGGCGTCGGCGCGTCGTGCAATGCGCTCACGCAGGCACCTCCTGGCCCGCGGGCACCACGCTGTCGGCCTGGCCGGCGGGCAGTTCCAGCGGCAGGCTGAAGCGAAAGGTCGAGCCGATGCCGGGCTGGCTGCCGACCTCGATGGTGCCGCCCATCAGGTGCAGCAGCTTGCGCGACAGGTACAGGCCCAGGCCGGTCCCTTCATGCAGCCGACCGATCGATCCGTCGACCTGGCGGAAGGCTTCGAACAGGCCGCCCAGGTGTTCGGCAGCGATGCCGATGCCGGTGTCGCTGACTTCGACCTCCAAGCGCTGGCCGTCGGCGCTGCGCCGCGCGTTGATGCGCACCTCGCCGTGGTCGCTGAACTTCAGCGCGTTGCCGGCCAGATTCAGCAGCACCTGGTAGACCTTGCGCCGATCGCCGAGCATCGGCAGCGACGGCGGCACCTGCACCAGCAGGTCCAGCCCCTTGCCCTGCGCCTGCGGCTGCAACTGGGCGACGGCCTCGTCGGCAACGCTGGTGAAGTCGAACGGCGCGCGCACGACTTCCATGCGCCCGGATTCGATGCGCGAAACATCGAGCAGATCATTGATCAGCTCCAGCAGGTGCTGGCCCGAACCCTGCACGAAGGCCAGCTGGCGCTGCTGCTCCTCGTTCAGCGGACCGGCCAGGCCCTGGCGCAGCACGGTCGTGAAGCCCAGGATGGAGTTCAGCGGCGTGCGCAGTTCGTGGCTCATGGTGGCCAGGAACTGCGACTTCAGGCGGTCGAGTTCGAGCAGGCGCTGGTTGGCTTGCAGCAGTTCGCGGGTGCGTTCTTCGACGCGCTGCTCGAGCCGGTCCTTGGCTTCCAGCAGTTCGCCTTCGGCCCGCTTGCGCTGGGTGATGTCGCGCATGAAACCGACGAAGTGGCGCTCGCCGGCGAGGTCGAACTCGGCGAAGCGGATCTCCATCGGCACCTCGTGGCCGTCGGCGTGCAGCGCGGTGATCTCGCTGCCGCGCCAGTCGAGATGGCGCGAGGCGTCGCGCATGTAGCGGGCCACGCCGGCGACATGCGCGGCATGCATGCGCGGCGGCTGCACCACGGCCAGCGGCTGCCCGCGCAGGGTGCCCGGCGCGTGCCCCAGCAATGCGTGCGCTGCAGGGTTGGCGAAGCGAATCATGTGGTCGGTGCCGACGATCAGCACCGCGTCGTTGGTCGTCTCCCAGAGCGAGCGGAACAGGGTCTCGCTCTGGCGCAGGGCCAGCTCGGCCTGGCGGCGTTCGGTGATGTCGACGATCGAACCCGACAGCACGATGTCGCGCGGCCCCGGGCCCCGCTGGGCCTGGCCGCGCGAACGCACCCAGCGCCATTGGCCATCGCTGTGGCGCACGCGTACCTGCAGGTCGTAGGGCTCGCCGCGCTCGAGGTGGGCCGTGAGCGCGGCCCGCGCCAGCGCCACGTCGTCGGGATGCAGCAGCGCCTTGATCGAACTGACCAACGGCGGCAGGCTGCCTGGCGCGTGGCCCAGCAGGGTCTCGAAACGCGGCGAGTAGAAGGCACGGTCGCGGCCGATGTCCCATTCCCAGAAGCCGTCGCTGCTGCCGACCATTGCGCGGTGCAGCCGGGTCTCGGCCTCTGCCAGGGCCAGCGCCTGTTGCTCGTCGCGGCGCGCCGCGCGGGCCAGGGCCACCAGCGTGCCGGCAGTCAACGCGGCGGCGCAGACCAGGATCGCCACGACCAGCAGGCGTTGGGTGGTGCGCGAGGCCTCGCCGAGGGTCGCCGAGAAGCGCTGTTCCAGCGGCGTCAGTCGGGCGTCGATGTCGCGCAGGCGCAGGCGCAGCGCTTGCAGGGCCGGTGCGTCGGCGGCCGCCGTCGCGTCGCGCAGGCTGTCGGCGACGGCCGTCAGCTCGGCGACGTGGCCGTCGGCTTCGGCCCAGATGTCGATGGCTTCGGCCATGAACGGCACCCGGCCGAACCAGCGGTACAGCCGGATCATCCCGGGCACGTCGTCGGGATGGTTGGCGCCGGTCAGGAAGCCTTCGCGGACCACTGCCAGGTCGGGCTCGGGTTTGTCGAGTTCCTCACGGGCCCGCCGGTCTCCGAGGTTGACGGCGATGGCTTCGCGGTAGGCGTCCCAGTCGTGCGCGTCGCGGGTATCGCTGAAGCGCAGCAGGTGCTGGACCGCCGACTTCTGCGATCGTGACCACTGGCTCTCGCCACCGACGTACGCGCGCGCCGCTGAGAGCAGCGAAATGCACATCACAGCCAGGCCGGACATCAGAACTGCCAGGCCGACCAAGGCCAGGGCGAACGAACGCGAGCGCCGGGCCGGCCGGCGGACCAGGGCGATGGGGGCGACGGCGGGCGCGCTGAGCACGGAAGAGGGAATCACGCAAGCCCGCGACAGGTCACAGCAACCAAGCGAGCAGAGCCAGGCTCGGCCGAGTGTGCCCTGGGCCGGCCCTGCGGTATCGTGATGTCAAAGCCTCCAGCAGGGTTTAATTCGCGATTCGTGCTCCCGCGCACGACCACGACCACGACCACGACCATGATCACGATCACGCCTGCATGCTGCTGACCGAACACCACCTGGCTGTCCAGGATGCCGTGCGCGCCTACGTGCAGGACCGCATCACCCCGCAGGCCGCGATCTGGGACAAGACCCACCACTTCCCGCGCGCTGAACTGCAAGGCCTGGCCGCGCTGGGCTGCTACGGCGTGGCCGTGCCCGAGGCGCTGGGCGGCGCCGGGCTCGACTATCTGGCGCTGGCCTTGATCCTGGAGGAGATTGCTGCCGGCGATGGTGCCACCAGCACCATCGTCAGCGTCAACAACTGCCCGGTGTGCTCGATCCTGATGGCCTTCGCCAACCCCGAGCAGCAACGCCGCTTTCTGCTGCCGCTGGCCCGCGGCGAGATGCTCGGTGCGTTCTGCCTGACCGAGCCGCATGTCGGCAGCGAGGCCGGCGGCCTGCGGACCACCGCCGTCCGGGGCCAGGATGGCGATGGCGACCACTACGTGCTCGATGGCGTCAAGCAGTTCATCACCTCGGGCAAGAACGGCGACGTGGCCATCGTCATGGCGGTGACCGACAAGGCCGCCGGCAAGAAGGGCATCAGCGCGTTCATCGTCCCCACCAGCACCGCGGGCTACGAGGTTGCGCGCATCGAGGACAAGCTCGGCCAGCGTGCCAGCGACACGGCGCAGATCCGCTTCGACCACTGTCGCGTGCCGGCGGGCAACCGGCTGGGCGACGAGGGCATGGGCTTGAAGATCGCACTGTCGGGCCTGGAAGGCGGGCGCATCGGCATCGCCAGCCAGGCGCTGGGCATGGCGCGCGCCGCGTTCGACGCCGCGCTGGCCTACAGCAAGGAGCGCACGAGCTTCGGCCAGCCGATCTTTCAGCACCAGGCGGTGCAGTTCAAGCTCGCCGACATGGCCACGCAGATCGAGGTCGCGCGGCAGATGATCTGGCACGCCGCCAGCCTGAAGGATGCCGGCCGGCCATGCCTGAAGGAAGCCGCGATGGCCAAGCTGTTCGCCAGCGAGATGGCCGAACGCGTCTGCAGCGACGCGATCCAGGTCTTCGGTGGCTACGGCTATGTCAGCGACTTCCCCGTCGAGCGCATCTACCGCGACGTGCGGGTGTGCCAGATCTACGAAGGCACGTCGGAAGTCCAGAAGATCTTGATCGGGCGGGCCCTGGCGTTCGGCGGCTGAGTGCCGGGCGCATTGCCGGGCGCTCCCGGTATGCCGAGCACGTGATCTCGCTGGCGACGGCGAGTGCGTTGACTGCGACCTCGTGCACCCTGAAGCGCGTGGACCCCGAGCGGATCGGTGATGGACGATTCGATCTCATGGTAAGTGCGGAGTCTGTTTGAGGGTTGGAGGTCTAAATTTCCGGTCATCAGGAGTGCCAACGGCTCGCGCCGTCGACACGGGCGAACAGCCTGATCACCCAACAAAGGGAGATGCCATGAAGAGAACTTCCGCCTTTCAACTTGGTCGGGCAGTCTCCTGGTACCTGGGGATCGTTTTCGCCGTCTTGTTGTGTGCCGCGACGGCGCATGCGCAAAACAACATCGACGTGGACGAGCAGCGCACGACGCCGGTGCCGCACCGCTACATCCATGGCACGCTCGGAGACGCGAAGTTCCAGATCGCGCTGCCCACCAGTTGGAACGGCAAGATCCTGATCGGCGCGCGTGGCTTCTCGGGCAACGAGAACGCGTCCGGCGCCTTCAAGACGGTGGGCTTGCAGAAGGGCTACGCCTATGCGTTGAGCGATCAAGGCTGGTATCGCTTCGACATCATTGACCACCCGGAAGACAAGTACTACGAATCGCGCCGCCGCATCCTGCAGCTCACCCAGTTCACCAAGCAGACCGCGCAGCGCCATTACGGCGCCAAGGCGACGCGAACCTTCATGGTCGGCGGCTCCAACGGCGGGCACAACACGAAGATGATGATCGAGGACTATCCGACCGACTACGACGGGGGCATCGCCGGTTACGGCATCACCTCGCACCTCGAGTGGATGGGCTCGAACACGCGTTTCGTGCGCAACTACGACGTGATTGCCACGCGCATTGCCGACATCATCGCCAAGCGCACTGCGAACCCGGCCTGGAACCCGGACGGCGAACCGCTGAGCCCGCCCCTGACGGGCGCGCAACTCGAGGCGCTTCGCAACATCTACAACATGCCGGCGCAGGTGCAGGGCATGGCGTTCAACATCGGTCGCCCGCCGGGATCGGAGTACCGCTGGCCGCCGGCGAGTGCCACCTGGCCGCTGGGACAGTACACCGCCATCTTCGGCTACGCGCAGACCTCGGTCGCGAAATTCGATCGCTTCTACGACCCCGATGGCAACGGCGTGCTCAGTGACGCCGAGATCAAGGCCTGGGATCCGAACAACAGCCCTCCGCCGGTGGCCAACGACCTGCGCCGTTTCGACAACACCGGTGATCTGCGGCGCCCCGTCATCATCGCCCACGGCGCGCACGATCCGATCGTTTCGCCAGGCGAGACGGCAGCCTACAAGCGGCTGGTCGAGCGGCGCCTGGGTGCCGCCGCCTCGCGCAACTTCCTGGCCGTGTACTACATCCCGGGCATGGGTCACGGTGGTGCGCCGTATGACGCTTCGCTCGCCGCGCAGCTTGACGCGCTGGAGGCCTGGGTGACATGGCATCAGACCGGCGGGACGGCCGGTTCACTGCCGCCGAACGTGCTGGCGGGTTATCCGCGCGACTGAGTTTTGAGCCATTCAGCGCAGGCGGCTGTTGCAGCCGCCTGTGTCACGCCGGCCCTGCGGTTCTGCGAAGTCAAAGATCCCGACAGGATCGATTGATCGCCGCAAGGATGTGCCGTCTCAGGCGCTCAGCCTGCCTTCACGCCACCTTCGCCAGCCTCGCCGGGTCGCCCGGCCGTCACGTCGGCTGCTTGACGATGCGCAGATAAGGCTTGGGCGATGTCCAGCCGCCGGGGAACAGCTTCTTGGCGTCGTCATCGCTGACCGAGCCGGCAATGATCACGTCGTCGCCCGGCTTCCAGTTCACCGGCGTGGCGACCTTGTGCTTGGCCGTCATCTGCATCGAATCGACGACGCGCAGGATCTCGTCGAAGTTGCGCCCGGTCGTCATCGGGTAGGTCATCATCAGCTTGATCTTCTTGTCCGGGCCGATGACGAAGACCGAACGCACGGTGGCATTCGTCGCCGCGGTGCGCCCGTCGGAGGTGCCGGGCTCTTCGGCCGGCAGCATGTTGTAGAGCTTGGCCACCGCCAGGTCGGTGTCGCCGATCATCGGGTAGCGCGGCCGGTGGCCCTGCGTCTCCTCGATGTCGTCGGCCCACTTCTCGTGGTTCGTCACCGGGTCGATGCTCAAGCCGATCAGCTTGGTGTTGCGGGCCTTGAACTTGTCCTCGATGCCGGCCATGTAGCCGAGCTCGGTCGTGCACACCGGGGTGAAGTCCTTGGGGTGCGAGAAGAGGATTGCCCAGCTGTCGCCGATCCACTCGTGGAAGCGGATCGTGCCCTGGGTGGTTGCCGCCGTGAAGTCGGGGGCGGTGTCGTTGATGCGCAATGACATGGTGGATCCTTCAGCGCCCGTGAATCGATGGTCCCCGGCCCGGGCGCCAGCAAGGGTGACCAACGCGCAGTGTACGCAGCCGCGGCTCTCACGCCGCGCTCACCCCGCATTCACGCCGCATTCACGCCGCTACCGCGCCGCTACCGCGCCGCTACCGCGCCGCCACCGCGCCGCCACCGCGCCGCCACCGCGCGGCACCCCCCGGCAGCGCGCACCGCCGCGTGGCGAGCGGCTACATTGCCGCGGCCGCATGCGCATTTGATGAACCTCCGCCCCCGTCCCGCCGCCGACCTGCTGCCCGCCGCTGCCGCGCGCCGCGTGCTGCTGCTGCGGGCTTTCGAACAAGGCGCCGGCGACGACAACCCGCTGTGGACTGCCGATGACCGTGCCTGGGCGACCCGCGTCGCGCGCGAGGCCGGCGCTGCGGCGCTGCCGCCGGCCGCGGCACTGGCGCTGCGCGCCGAGCACGCGCTGCAGCGCCTGGCGCCGCGCGATGCGGGGGTGCGCCGCCTGCTCGCGCCGGCGGGGGGTCGTCTCGGGCTGGCCGCGTTGCTGCTGATGCTGGCATTCGGCGCCGGCCTGCTGGTCGATGCGATCGGCAGCAGCCAGCGCATCAACCTGCTGGCCCCGCCGGTGTGGGGTGTGGTGTTGTGGAACCTGCTGGTCTACGCGCTGCTGCCGTGGCCGGCTGCTGCCGGGCCGCGCGGCCTTCGCCGGGCACTCGCCGCGGCCGGGCGCGCGCTGCGCGGCCGGGCGGGCCACCGCGGGCCCTTGCAGGCCTATGCGCTGGACTGGGCACGCTGCGCGCAGCCCCTGGCCACGGCACGGGCGGCCAGCCTGCTGCATGCGGCCGCGGCGGCGCTGGCGCTCGGCCTGGTCGCAGGTTTGTACCTGCGCGGGCTGGTGCTGGACTACCGCGTCGGCTGGCAGAGTACCTTTCTCGATGCCGACGCGGTGCGCGCCGTGCTGGCGCTGCTGCTGGCGCCGGCCAGTGCCCTGACCGGCATCCATGTGCCCGACGCCGCGGCGCTGCAGGCGCTGCGGGTGCCGGGCACGGGCCCCGACGGCGCGGCCGCCGCCGCCGGCACCGCCGCGCCGTGGATCCACCTGATCGCCGCGACGCTGATGCTGGCGGTGATCGTGCCGCGGACCCTGCTCGCGGCGGCCGCCGCCTGGCGCGCGCGGCGGGCCGCCCGCCGCATC
>JANMAP010000334.1:0-1626 GCA_031359905.1 Burkholderiales bacterium
GAAGACGCCGGAAGAATTCGTGGTCAGCAGCGCGCGGGTGCTGCGCCTGGGCGAACAGGCCTTCGAACGCGCGCCGGATGGCGGCATCGGCACGCTCGGCCAGCGGGTGCAGGCCGCGCCGTCGCCCGCCGGCTGGCCCGACCGGGCCGAAGAATGGCTCGGCCCGGATGCGGTGTGGAAGCGCGTCGAGTGGGCCACCCGTGTCGCCGACCGCGTCGGCCGCCGCATCGACGCGCGGGCGCTGGCGCAGGCCAGCCTCGGGCCGCTGCTGACCGAGACCACCGCGCGCCAGATCGAGCGCGCCGCCGATGGCCCGCAGGCCGTCGCCCTGCTCTTGCTGGCCCCCGAGTTCCAGCGCCGCTGATCGTCGGCCGACGCGGCCCCGCCAGCCCACCGGAGTCCTGCCATGACCACCCGCCGACACTTGCTGCGCAGCGCCCTCGCCGGCGGCCTGGCCGCGCCCTGGGCCACGCTGAGCCTGGCCGCTGCGCCGGCCGCCAGCGACCGCGGCCAGCGCTTCGTCTTCGTCGTGTTGCGCGGTGGCATGGACGGGCTGACCGCCGCGCCGGTGCCCGGCGACCCGGCCTTCGCCGACGCGCGCGGCGCTTTGGCCCAGTGGCCCGCACCGCTGCTGCCGCTCGGCGGCCCGTTCGCGCTGCACCCGCTGCTGCCGCAGTTGCACGCCATGTATGGCCGCGGCGAGGCCGCGGTGCTGCACGCGGTGGGCCTGCCCTACCGCGAGCGTTCGCACTTCGACGCCCAGCAGGTGCTCGAATCCGGCGGCACGCGGCCCTACGAGCTGACCACCGGCTGGCTGGGCCGCGCGCTGGCGGCCAGCGCCGGCACGCGCGCCGTGGCGCTGGAAACCGCCGTGCCGCTGGTGCTGCGCGGGCCGGCCGCGGTCGACACCTGGGCGCCATCGACGCTGCCGGAACCTGGCGCCGACCTGGTCGCACGCCTGCAGACCCTGTACCGCAACGACCCGCCGCTGGCTCAGGCGCTCGAACGTGCGCGCGGCCTGCGCGCCGACAACGCCATGGCGCTGGACGGCACGATGGCCGGCGGCGCGCCCGCCGCGCCCGCGCCGGGACGCAGCGCCGCGGTGGCGCTGGCGCGCAAGGCCGCTGAATTCCTGCAGCGTGGCACCCAGGTCGCCGTGCTGGAGATCGGCGGCTGGGATTCGCACGCCAACCAGGCCGCGCCGAACGGCGCGCTGTCGAACAACCTGCGCACGCTCGACGCCGTGCTGGCGGCATTGCGCGACGGCCTGACCGCGCCCGACGCCGGCGGCGCCTGGCAGCGCAGCGTGGTCCTGGTGGCCACCGAATTCGGCCGCGAGGTGGCCATCAACGGCACCCAGGGCACCGACCACGGCAGCGGCGGTGTCGCCTTCGTGGTCGGCGGCGCGGTGCGCGGCGGCCGCGTCATCGCCGACTGGCCCGGCCTGGCCAAGAAGGACCGCTACGAAGGCCGCGACCTGCGCATCACCACCGACCTGCGCTCGGCACTGCGCCCGATCCTCGCCCAGCACCTGGGCGTGCCGCGCGCCGCGCTCAACGACAGCGTGCTGCCCGGCAGCGCGAATCTGCCGTCACTCGATCTACTGAAGTCCGGCAGCGCCTGAAG
>JANMAP010000372.1:0-12254 GCA_031359905.1 Burkholderiales bacterium
CGGTCGGGCCGAGGGATGGGGTCAGGGCGGTGGCGAGGACTGGGGCGGGGGCGGGCTGCGGTCATGGTCGTGTCTCCGGCGGTTCTTGGCGTGGCGGCGAGAATCGATTATCGACAGCCCTCGAACAGTCCCAAACTTCTGCAGAACAGCGCCATGAACGACGACGACAAGGACGGCCCCGCGCCGCCGCCCGGCACGGTGAATCGGCCGGTGAATGCGCCAGTGAATGGGCCGGTGAATGGGCCAATGAGCGGGCCGGTGAATGGACCAGCGCACGGGCCAGCGAGCGGGTCAGCGAGCGGCCTTGCAAAAGGCCTGACCAACTACGGCGACACCGGCTTCTCGCTGTTCCTGCGCCAGGCCTTCATCAAGGGCGCGGGCTACACCAACGACGCGCTGGCGCGGCCGGTGGTCGGCATCGCCAACACCGCCAGCGCCTACAACCCCTGCCACGGCAACATGCCGGCGCTGCTCGAAGCTGTAAGGCGCGGGGTGATGCTGGCCGGCGGGCTGGCGATGGACTTCCCGACCATCTCGCTGCACGAAAGCTTCTCGCAGCCGACCAGCATGTACCTGCGCAACCTGATGTCGATGGACACCGAGGAGCTGATCCGCGCCCAGCCGATGGATGCCGTGGTGCTGATCGGCGGCTGTGACAAGACCGTGCCGGCGCAGCTGATGGGTGCGGCCTCGGCCGGCCTGCCGACGATCCAGCTGATCACGGGTTCGATGCTGACCGGCGCGCACCGCGGCGAACGCGTCGGCGCCTGCACCGACTGTCGCCGCTATTGGGGCCGCTTTCGCGCCGGCGAGATCGACGCGGCCGAGGTCGCCGAGGTCAACGCGGCGCTGGTCGCCAGCGTCGGCACCTGTTCGGTGATGGGCACGGCCAGCACCATGGCCTGCATCGCCGAAGCGCTGGGCATGACGGTGCCCGGCGGCGCGTCGCCGCCGGCCGTCACCGCCGACCGCATGCGCATCGCCGAGCTGACCGGCGCCCAGGCCGTGCAGATGGCGCGCGACGGCCTGACGATCGACAAGATCCTCACCGCAGCCGCCTTCGAGAACGCGATGCGCGTGCTGCTGGCCATTGGCGGATCGACGAATGGCATCGTGCACCTGGCGGCGATGGCCGGGCGGATGGGCTTCGCGATCGACCTCGACGCGCTCGACCGCATGGGCCGCGAGACGCCCGTGCTGCTGGACCTGAAGCCCAGCGGCGAGCACTACATGGAAGACTTTCACGCCGCCGGCGGGATGGCCGCCTTGCTGCGCGAATTGAAGCCGCTGCTGCACCTCGACGCACTGACGGTCACCGGGCGCACGCTGGGCGAGGAGATCGAACGCGCCGGCCCGGGCTTCGCGCAGAACGTCGTGCGCCCGCTGGCCAACCCGATCTACCCGCAAGGCGGCATCGCCGTGCTGCGCGGCAACCTGGCGCCGGGCGGCGCGATCATCAAGCAGAGCGCCGCGGCGCCATGGCTGATGGAGCACGAAGGCCGCGCCGTGGTCTTCGAGAACGCCGCCGACCTGGCCGCGCGCATCGACGACCCCGACCTCGACGTCACGGCCGACGACATCCTGGTCTGCAAGCAGCTCGGCCCGAAAGGCGCCGCGATGCCCGAGGCCGGCTACCTGCCGATCCCGAAAAAGCTGGCGCGCCTGGGTGTGAAGGACATCGTGCGCATCAGCGACGGGCGCATGAGTGGCACGGCCTTCGGCACCATCGTGCTGCACGTGACGCCGGAATCGGCCGTCGGCGGGCCGCTGGCCTGGGTGCACAACGGCGATCGCATCCGCCTGAGCCTGGCGGCGCGCGAGATCACGCTGTGCGTCAGCGACGCGGAACTCGCCCGGCGCGCTGCGGCGGCGCCGGTCACGCCGCCGGCGGCCGAGCGCGGCTACCGCAAACTGTTCCTGCAATCGGTGACCCAGGCCGACCAGGGCGCGGACTTCGACTTCCTGATGCCGCCGGCCAGCGGCGTGCGCCTGCCGCGCGGCTGACGCTGCGGCGGCCGACGGGGCCGCGGCGCGGTTCCGCGCCGTCCCGATTCAAGCTGCTCGCCCGGCTCGCCTGGCTCGCCCGGGTCGACCTACTCGCCGGGATCGACAGGGGGCAGTTCGTCGGCCAGCAGCTTCAGCCCGGCGCGCAACAGCCCGTCGTAGCGCGCGCGTTCGGCGGCGATCGCCTCGGGTGTCCAGGCGAAGAAGCCCTGGCCGGTCTTCATGCCCAGATCGCCGCGCGCCACGCGATCGGACAGGGCCCGCGCCGGCAGCGTGTTGGCGGCCAGCGACGGGTACATCGTCGCTGCGGCGGCGCAATGCGTGTCGATGCCGGCGTGGTCCCGCTGCAGCACCGGGCCGGCAGCGAGAAAGCGGAAGCCGAAGCCGAAGCGCACCGCGGCGTCGACGTCCTCGGGCGTCGCCACGCCGGCGTCGATCATCGCGAAGGCTTCGCGGGCCAGTGCGTGCTGCAGCCGGTTGGCCAGGAAGCCGGGCAGATCCTTGCGCACCTGGACGGGCACGCTGCCGCAGCGGCGCATGAACGCGGCCAGCGCCGCGGCGGCGGCGGGGTCGGTGTGTTCGCTCCACACCACCTCGACCAGCGGCACCAGGTGCGCGGGCATGAAGAAGTGCAGGCCGAGCATGCGTTCGCGCGTGGCCAGGCCGTCACCGATGGCGCTGATCGGGAAGCTCGAGCTGTTGCTGGTCAGCAGCGCATCGGGCCGGGCGAGCGCGACGAGTTCGGTGAACAGCGCCTGCTTCAGCGGCAGCCTTTCCGGGATGCATTCGACGACCAGATCGATGGCCTGCCAGTCGGCCGGCGAGAGGTCGGACAGCGCCGCCACGGCGCGTGTCCGGCCGATCCAGCGCGCAGCGCCCTGCTCGCGTAGTCCGCTGTCGAAGTACGCCGGCAATGCCGCGCGACGCGCGGCGGTCGACTCGACGACGAGCGTGCTGCAGCCGGCGCGGGCCAGCACCAGCGCGACGTCGGCGCCCATGATGCCGCCGCCGACGACCAGGGCGTGGGCCGAGGCCGGGGCGGGCAGGGAACGGGGGGTTGTGTCGTTCATGGTGGGCAGTCGTGTGGGGTTCAGCGGCGCAATGCGTCGCGGACGAAATCGAGCCGGTCCTGACCGAAGAACATCTGCTCGCCGACGAAGCAGGTCGGTGCGCCGAACACGCCGCGTGCCACCGCTTCGTCGGTGTTGGCGACCAGCGCCGCCTTGATCTCGGCATCGGCCACCCAACTGGCGAAGGCTGCGCTGTCGATGCCGGCGCGCGCCAGCAGCGGCGGCAGCAGCGCCGGGTCGGCGAGGTTCTGCGGTTGGACCCACATCGCGTCGAACACAGCGGCCAGATAGGCCGCCAGCGCCGCCGGCTGGCGCTGCTGAACGGCCACTGCACCGCGCATCAGCGTCAGCGTGTTGATCGGGAAGAACGGGTTGAAGGCGAAGGGCACGCCGTAGCGCCGCGCCCACATCGCGATGTCCTGGCCCATCCAGCGGCCCTTGGCGGGAACCGTCACCGGGCTGGAATTGCCGGTGGCCTTGAACACGCCGCCCAGCAGCATCGGCCGCCAGACCAGCTCGGCCTGCGTTTCGGCGGCGATGCGCGGCAGCTGCGTATACGCCAGGTAGGTCGTCGGGCTGCCGACGTCGAAGAAGAATTCAACGCGGTTGTGCGGCTGTTGCGAGGGGCTCATGCGGGGCTTTCGTGGTGGGCGCGTGGCGCGTTTTTCGATGCGCGTTACCAGGTTTCCAGCCAGGGCCGCAGGTCCATCTCCTGCGTCCAGGCGCTGCGCGGTTGGCAATGCAGTTGCCAATAGGCGTCGGCGATGTGCTCGGGAGCCAGGATGCCGTCCTTGTCCTTCAGTGCATAGCGCTGCGGGAAATTCTTGGCGATGAAGGCCGTGTCGATGGCCCCGTCGATGACCACGTGGGCGACGTGAATGCCCTGCGGGCCGAGTTCACGGGCCATGCTCTGCGACAAGGCGCGCAGCGCGTGCTTGGCGCCGGCGAAGGCCGCAAAGCCCGCCCCGCCGCGCAGGCTGGCCGTCGCGCCGGTGAAGAGGATCGTGCCGCGGCCGCGCGGCAGCATCGCGCGCGCCACTTCGCGGCCGACCAGGAAACCGGCCAGCGCGCCCATCTCCCAGACCTTGCGGTAGACGCGCTCGGTGGTATCGACGACGCTGAAGCGCACGTTGGCGCCGATGTTGAACACCGCCACGCCGATCGGCGCGATGTCGCGCTCGATGCGCGCCACGAGGTCCGACACCGCCGCCTCGTCGCGCGCGTCGGACCCGAAGCCGTGGGCCTGTCCGCCGGCGCCGCGGATCTCGGCGACCAGCGGTGCGAGCTTGTCGGCCTGGCGCCGCGTGACGCAGGCGATGTAACCCTCGCGGGCAAAGCGCCGGGCGATTGCGCCGCCCGTGGCGTCGCCCGCGCCGACAACGAGGCAGGCTTGGGGCTGGGTCATCGAAGCCTCCATGCAGCAACGCGTGCTGCCGCGGCATGCTAACGGCTGTGCCGGCGATGTCAGCCGCGACGGTTCAGCCGACGATGGCGGCCCCCGAAGTCAAACCCGTGCAAGGTCGATGCAGCGGAGCGAAGTCATGCGCTCAACGCCTGCCGCCGCGCGATCAGGTGATCGATCGACACCTTGCCGCCGCCGTTGGCGACCAGGTACAGCAACACCGCCGCCCACACGCCGTGTGTCGGGTAGGCGGACGGGTAGACGAAGAGCTGGATCACCATCGTCATGCCCAGCAGGCCCAGTGCCGACAGCCGGGTGGCCAGGCCCAGCAGCAGAAGCAGCGGCAGCACATGTTCGCCAAGGGCGGCCAGCGTGGCGCCCAGTTCGGGCGGCAGCAGCGGTAGCTTGTACTCGTCGCGGAACAGGTCGACGGCCGATGGCGACAAGTGCGGCCAACCGAGTTCGAAGCGACCTTCGACCAGGTCGATGGCCAGGCCCTGGACCTTGGTCTGCCCCGACTTCCAGAACACCGCGGCCACCGAGACGCGCCCGATCAAGGCGATCAGCGACGGCGGGATGCGGCCGAAGGCGCTGTACAGCCGGGCCAGGTGGCGGGCCAGCCCGGGGGCGGCCGGTGCCAGGGGTCGATCGAGGGCGGTTTGCATGGTCAATCGCCTTGCGGTGCGTGCCAGGCGCTGATGGCGCCATGGCGGATGAGCAGGCCCAGGCTCAAGGCCAGGTCCAGCGGCGGGGCGGCCGGAAACAGCAAGGCCGTTCGTGAGTCGGCAAGCCGGGCCGAATCTGACAGCGACTGCCCGTCGGCCAGCTGTTCAAAGAAGGCCGCCGAAGCCAGCGGCAGCGGCACCACGACCGGCTCACCGGCACCGTGCTCGCGCAGCACCAGTGCGGCTTCGGCGCTGGTCAGATCGACCGCGGCCAGCGTGCCCTGGCCCTGGTGGGCGACCCACAGCGAGACCACGGGGTGCCCGGAGATGCAGACCCGCACCGAGGGATGCAGCGCCACCCAAGCCGCGGGCAGCGCCGTCGGGATGGCGAGTTGCGCAGCGACCGCGCCGGCGTCCAGCACTGCCGCATCGGCGGCGTGGTGGGCCAGCACGCGGGCGCGTTCCAGCCGCGCCACGTCGGCCAGATAGGGCAGGCCGGCGGCGGGCGGGAAGGCAGCAGTGAAATCGGCGAAGGCGTCGCCGTACTCGGCCAGCACGGGCGATCGCGGCGGATGGGCGGCGACGAACAGCCGCGCCATGGCCTCGAAGAATTCACTGCCGACCAGTTCGCGGACCACCGGAAAGGTGTCGGCCAGTGCGGCGACGAGCGAGACCACGACGTTGTTGCGGTGGATCGCAAAACGCACCGCCGGGTCCGAACCGTTCCAGGCCTTCAGCCCGTGCGGTGGCGGGCGATGCGGGTCGAGCAGGGCCTGCCCGAAGTCGCGCGGTGACATGCCGGTCACGCCGGTTCGTGGCCGGCGTTCAGGCCGCCACCGGCCACCGCGGGTCCATCAGCTGGGCAGCGTGCTGCGCTTCGGCCAGCAGGACGTCGAACGGCGGCAGGTCGTTGTCGCGCTCGATCAGCGTGGGCAGCGGGCCGAGCCGGGCAATGCAGCGCCGGTACAGCGCCCACACCGCGTCGTCGACCGGCGCGCCGTGGTGGTCGATCAGCAGGCGGGCGCCGGCGCCGTCGCGGTCCTCGGCGAAGCCGGCCAGATGGATCTCGCCGACCGCCTGCAGCGGCAGCGCGGCGATGAAGGCCCAGGCGTCGCGGCCGTGGTTGACGGCCGAGACATAAGCGTTGTTCACGTCCAGCAACAGCCCGCAGCCGGTGCGCTGGACGATCTCGTTCAGAAAGCCGGCCTCGTCGAACGTCGAGGATTCGAATTCGACATAGGTCGACGGGTTTTCCAGCAGCAGCGGCCGGCGCAGCCGCTCCTGGACTTGCTCGACATGCTGGCAGACCAGACCGAGCGTCGCGTCGGTGTACGGCAGCGGCAGCAGGTCGTTGAAGTAGACGCCGCCGTGGCTCGACCACGCCAGGTGCTCGGACACCCAGCGCGGCTCGAAACGTTCGACCACCGCGGCCAGCCGTTGAAGGTGTCGCGCATCGATGCCGTCGGGCGAGCCGATCGACAGGCCGACACCGTGCACCGACAGCGGCCAGCGCGATCGCACCTCGGCCAGCCGGGCCAGTTGCGGCCCGCCGGCCGACATGCAGTTCTCGGCGTGGACTTCGAGAAAGCCCGGTCCCGCGCCCGCGGCCGTTTCGAGCAGGGCCGGCAGGTGCGCGGCCTTCAGACCGATGCCGACCGGGCCGCGGGCGCCGTCCATCAGGCGCTCTTTTCCTTGAATTCCTTGAGCTGGCCGAAGCCGGTCGGCGAGGTCTTCGAGGCCGTCTTCTCGCAGCTGCCCTTGGGCACCAGCTGCCAGGCATTGGCCTGGTAGTCGACCTTGGAGGTGCCGGCGCAGGTGGTGCCGGGGCCGGCGGCGCAATCGTTCTTGCCCTTCAGCGACACGCCGAAGCACTTTTCCTTGTCGGCCGACTGGGCGGCCACCGGCGCGGCGGCCAGCGTCAGGGCCGCGCCCAGCGCGAGGGCGAAGGCGGCGGCAGTGGTGTGGACTTGCGTCATGGGATCGATCTCCTGGGAGTGGGTGGTGAGGTGGCGAAGATAGCAGCGTCGCCGGCCGGCGTGTTCTGGCAGGGGCTCCAGGGGCCGCGCGGCAGCGGGCTCCAGCGTGTGTCGCCCGGGCCGGCAGCGCATTACAGCCGTTGGTGGCTGAGGTGGCTGAGGTGGCTGAGGCGGGTCCGCCTGTTGACACGCCGGCGCCGGCCCCGGCCGCGATGCGCCTGCTTGGGCTACGCTCGGGTGAAGCACAGGGGTTCTGATTGAACAAGGCGTTCACCAAGGAAAGCGATGGCGATGACGAGGGCGACGACGAGGCCGGCGTCGGCCTGCCGCCGTTGCCCGCCGGCACGCGCAACTACCTGACGCCTGCCGGCTACCAGCGGCTGCGCGCCGAGCTGATGCAGCTGCTCGACGCCGAACGCCCGAAGATCGTCGAGGTCGTGTCATGGGCCGCCAAGAACGGCGACCGCAGCGAGAACGGCGACTACCTTTACGGCAAGAAGCGGCTGCGCGAGATCGACCGGCGCATCCGCTTCCTGACCAAGCGGCTGGACATCGCCGAAGTCGCCGACCCGTCGGTGCACCACGGCAGCGACCAGATCTTCTTCGGCGCGCGCGTGACCTACGCGTCGGCCAGCGGCGACCAGCGCACGGTGACGATCAAGGGCATCGACGAGGCCGACAGCCTGCACGGCGAGGTCAGCTGGATCGCGCCGATCGCCCGCGCCCTGCTCAAGGCGCATGTCGGCGACGAGGTCGCGCTGGTCACGCCGGCGGGGGTCGAGCGCATCGAGGTCGTGGCCGTCGACTATCCCGCACCAGACAGCCCGCCGGAGACGGGCAGCGCACCGGCGGCGACGATTCAGCTCGATCGGTAGCGCGACACCCGCTGCACGCCGGGCGTGCGGCGCACGGTGCGCAAGACCTCGGCCAGGTGCACGCGGTCGCGCACGCTGACCATCAGGCGCAGTTCGATGGTCTCCTCCACGGGTTCCTGGTCCATGTCCAGGTGTGTGATGTCGGCCTCCGCCGCGCTGATCGCCGACGCCACCCGGGCCAGCCCGCCCTGGCCGTTCCTGACCAGCACGAACAGGCTGGTCTCGAAGTGGCGGGACAGCTCGTCGGCCCACTCGACCTGCATCCAGCGCTCGCTGTCGCGCTCGAACAGGCGCTTGCCGGCGGGGCAGTCGGTGGTGTGGACCAGCAGGCCTTCACCGCGGCCCAGGTAGCCGCTGACGGTGTCGCCGGGGATCGGCCGGCAACACGGCGCGAACTGCACCGACGCCCCTTCGCTGCCGTCGACGAAGACCATGCCCTGCGTCGGCGTGCTGTCGTCGGCGCCATAGCGGCCGAGGGTCAGCGTCACCGCGTCGGGGCGGATGCCGCGCTCGCCCATCAGGTGGGCCAGCCGCTTGGCGACGATGACGGCGATCTTGCGGCCCAGGCCGATGTCGACCAGCAGGTCGCCGCGGTGGCGGTTGCCGCTCCAGCGTGTCAGCTGCTGCCACAGCGCTGCGGCGGTGGCGTCGTCCGAATCGGCAGATGGCAGCGTCAGGCCTTCGGCGCGCAACGCCTGGGCCAGCATCTTTTCGCCGAGGGCGCGCGACTCCTCGGCTTCCATGTTCTTCAGGTAGTGGCGGATCTTGCTGCGCGCGCGGCCGGTTCGGACCATGCTCAACCACGCCGGGTTGGGCCGGGCCCCGGGCGCGGTGACGACCTCGACCACGTCGCCGCTGCGCAGCTCGGTGCGCAGGGCCACCGCGTCGCCGTTGACCTTGGCGGCGACCATGTGGTCGCCGACATCGCTGTGGATGGCGTAGGCGAAGTCGACCGGGGTGGCGCCGCGCGGCAGGGCCAGGATCTTGCTGCGCGGCGTGAAGACATAGACCGCGTCGGGGTAAAGGTCGATCTTGACGTGCTCGAGGAACTCGGCAGCGTCGCGCGTCTCGTCCTGGATGTCGACCAGGCTTTGCAGCCACATCGCCGACAGGCGCTGCGCATCGGCCGCGGCGTTGCTCTTGTCGCCGGACTTGTACAGCCAGTGCGCGGCGATGCCCTTTTCGGCCACCGCGTGCATGGCTTCGGTGCGGATCTGGAATTCCACCGCCGTGCCCAGCGGGCTGACCAGCGTGGTGTGCAGGCTCTGGTAGCCGTTGGCCTTGGGGATGGCGATGTAGTCCTTGAAGCGGCCGGGCACCGGCTTGTACAGCTGGTGCAGCGCGCCCAGCGCGATGTAGCACTCGGTCAGCGTGGGAACGACGATGCGAAAGCCGAAGATGTCGCTGACCTGCGCGAAGCCGGCGTGCTTTTCGCGCATCTTGCGGTAGATCGAAAAGATCGTCTTCTCGCGGCCCGACACCTGGACCTTGACCTTCTGCTGCGCGAAGGCGCGCTCGACGTCGCCCTGCACGCGCTCGACGATGTCGCGGCGGTGCCCGCGGGCGCGCTTGACGGCCTTGGCCAGCGCGCCGTGGCGCCACGGATAGAGCAGCTCGAAGCTGAGTTCCTGCAGTTCGCGGTAGGTCTGGTTCAGGCCCAGGCGGTGGGCGATGGGGGCATAGATGTCGAGCGTCTCGCGCGCGATGCGCTGGCGCTTGTCGGGCGCCATGGCCTGCATCGTGCGCATGTTGTGCAGGCGGTCGGCGAGCTTGATGAGGATCACGCGAACGTCGCGCGCCATCGCCAGCAGCATCTTGCGGAACGACTCGGCCTGGCTTTCCTCGCGGGTGCTGAAATGCAGCTTGTCGAGCTTGGTCAGGCCGTCGACCAGGTCGGCGGTGGCCGCGCCGAAGCGCTCGATCAGCTCGGTCTTGGTGACGCCCTGGTCCTCGATGGTGTCGTGCATCAGCGCGGCCATCACCGCCTGCGCGTCGAGCTTCCAGTCGGCCACCAGGCCGGCCACCGCGATCGGGTGGGTGATGTAGGGCTGGCCGCTGTGACGGAACTGACCCAGGTGCGCCGCGTCGGCGAACTTGTAGGCCTCGCGCACCTGCTTGAGGTCGGCCTTGGACAGGTAGCTCAGCTTGTCGGCCAGCCCGGCGAACGACGAAGCTTCCTCGGCCGGCGCCAGCGCCACCAGCGGCGCGCGCTGCAACCCCTGCAACGCGGCAGGCAGCAGTTCCGCAGCCAGTGAACGAAGGCTCATGCTTGCGAATTTAGCGCGTAAAGCGCGTTCGACGAGGCTGGAAGGACAACGGGCGCCGCGTCAAGAAGACAGCGGCGCCCGTGGCGGCGTGCGAAAAAAGGCCGAGGCTTAGATCGGCACCTTGCGCAGCATCTCGATACCAACTTCACCGGCGGCGATCTCACGCAGCGCGGTCACGCCCGGCTTGTTCTTGGTCTCGACCTTGGGCGCGTGGCCCTGGCTGAGCATGCGCGCACGGTAGGTCGCGGCCAGGACCAGCTGGAAGCGGTTGGGGATCTTCACGAGGCAATCTTCGACGGTGATGCGGGCCATGGGTGGGGTGCTTTCGAAGGCGTTGAGCCGGAGGTGCCGTCAGGCGTCAGGCAGCAGGCCCAGCGCGGCGAAGACATGCGATTTGTTGCGTTGCTGTGCCGCATAGCGCAGCCGCTGCGAATGCACGACGGTCTTCAGGTCGAACAGTGCCGTCTCGAACAAGCTGTTGATGATAACAAAGTCGAAGTGCCGGGCCTGGGCCACCTCGTGATGGGCGTTCGACAGGCGCGTGGCGATGACGTCCGGGCGGTCCTCCCCGCGGCGCTGCAGGCGCTGGTGCAGTTCGTTCCAGCTCGGCGGCAGGATGAAGATCAGCACCGCGTGGGGGAACAGGGTCTTGATCTGCAGCGCGCCCTGCCAGTCGATTTCCAGCACCACGTCCTCGCCGTGCATCTGGCGTTCCTCGATCGACTTGCGCGAGGTGCCGTAGAGGTGGCCGTGGACCTCGGCGTGCTCGAAGAATTCGCCGTGGTCGATCATCGCGCGGAAGTCCGGCTCGTCGATGAACCAGTATTCGCGGCCATGCACTTCCTGGCCGCGCGGCGCGCGCGTGGTGTGCGACACCGACACCGCGAGCCGCGAGTCGAGTTCGAGCAGCGCCTTGACCAGGCTGGACTTGCCGGCCCCGCTGGGGGCAGCCACGCAAAACAGGTTGCCCGGTGTTTCCATGCCGCGGATTTTCGCCGATGGCAGCGCGCTGCGCCCGGCTTGGCGAGAGTGCTTGCTGACCGCGCTGGAAAAGTCGATGAGGAATGCCGTTGTTCTGGGCGCCTGTCCGGGCGCCGCCCGGTGCAGCTTGCGAGTCGCGCTGCACGTCGGCCGGCCCGGATCCGCAGACGCGTCAAGCCTTCTCAGGGGAAGCCCCAGGCGACAGCCCGGGCCCGTATCGCGTGTCATTGCCGGCCGTCGCGCGGCACGTGTCGTGCGATTCGAGCCACTGGGAGATCTCGATGACCATTCGCCGCACGACCCTCACCGTCCTGGCCGCACCCGTGGCCGCCGCCGCGTTGCTGGCCGCCTGCGCCACAGCGCCGGCCAGCGGACCGATGGGGTTCTTCATCACCAGCGCCGGCCCGGGCCAGGGCGCCGACCTCGGCGGCCTGGCCGGTGCCGACGCCCATTGCCAGCGCCTGGCCAGCGCCGCCGGCGCCGGCAAGCGCGCCTGGCGGGCGTATCTGAGCGCCAGCGCCACCGCCAGCGCACCGGCGGTGAACGCGCGCGACCGCATCGGCAAGGGGCCGTGGTTCAACGCCAAGGGCGAGCTGGTCGCCGCCGATGTCGAACAGCTGCACGGCAACAACAACCTGACCAAGGCCACCGCGCTGACCGAGTCGGGCAAGGTCGTCAACGGACGCGGCGACACGCCCAACCAGCACGACATCCTGACCGGGTCGCGGCCCGACGGCACGGCATTGCCGCCGGCGCCCAACCTGACCTGCGGCAACTGGACGCAGAGCGGTGACGGCGCCGCGATGATCGGACACCACGACCGTGCGGGGCCGACCACGGACCCCTGGGCGCTGTCGTGGAATTCGTCGCACCAGACGCGCGGCTGCGGCGCCGAGGCGCTGCGCAGCACGGGCGGCGCGGGGCAGTTCTACTGCTTCGCGGCTGACTGAGGGCTGACTGAGGGCTGACGGACGGGGCGCGGGGGGCCCCCCCGCCGGGGGGGCGGGTGGGGGG
>JANMAP010000379.1:0-3983 GCA_031359905.1 Burkholderiales bacterium
GCGCGGCGCATCGCTGCTCTGAGTTGTCGTAGACGCGGCCGTAGGCCCATTCACGAAGCGCTGACTGGATGAAGCGTTCGGCCTTGCCATTGGTCTGTGGCCGGTAGGCCCGCGTGAACTTCTGCGAGATGCCCAGCTCGAGGCAGGCTGCGCCGAACAAGGCCGAGTGGAAGCACTTGCCGTTGTCAGTGATCACGCGCTGGATCGGCACTTTCAGGCTCTCGAAGTAGCTGACCGAGGCACGCAGGAACGACTCGGCACTGCGCTTGGTTTCGTCTGGATAGACTTGGGTGAAGGCAACCCGACTGTGATCGTCTATTGCGACGAAGACATGATCCCAGCCGATGTCGCGAGCCCGCTGCGTTCGATCGCCAGTGATGCGATGACCGACCTTGTCGAAGCGTCCCAGCCTCTTGATGTCGATGTGCAGCAGCTCACCAGGCGCATCGCGCTCATAGCGTTGGACGTCTTCCTTGGGGCTCAGGTCGGTCAGCTTGGACATGCCGGCGCGTCGCAGCACGCGACTGACGGTTGCCTTCGACACGCCCGTGTAGGCCGCGATGCGCGCCTGCAAGAACAGCTTGCGACGCAGCTCGACGATGGTCATCGCGACGCTCGCATCGATGGCTCGCGGCGACAGCTGCGGCCGAGATGTAGCGTGCATCGACGCCTGGGTAAGGTCGCGCCACGACGTAGGCGGGACTCACGAGGCCATCCACCGGGCAGACACCGAGTGCGCCCTGCCACATGCGCATTGTGTTGTAGGCCAGATCGCCTTTCACTGCCCGCTTGTACTTCCCCAGGTCCGACATGACCTGCTTGCGGCCGGCTTGGCCAAAACTACGAACCTGCACGCCGGTCTTCAACGAGACCTCCAAGATCGGCAACTCGGCATAGCCTGTCTGGCTCCGATGTCCGAACAGGCTGCCATTACGAACCGTGCGCCAATGCGCCGGCACCTGCCCCAGCCACGGTAGGCCGGAGTCCGTGTACTCGCCGTACGGCTTGAGTTCGCCGATCACGCCCGATCCTCCTGCTCGTCACGGTCCCACCGTTCGCGGTAGGCCTTGACGTAGTAGGCCGTGGCGGCCGGGTCGATCTGCCGGTAGTGCCGGCACAGTTGCCGATACATCAGGACGACGGGCTCGTGCCCACAGAAGTCCAGCAGACCATCCAGCGCGTGCTCGATGTGCTGGGCATCGCGATTGCCGCTGCGCAGGATGTCCTCCACCAACGGCCGGTACTGCAGCGCCGCGCGCTGCTCGATGTCGCGCACGCTGCGCACCAGGTCGAAGGTGGCCTGCGGAAAGTTGTCGTCGGGCGTCACGCGCGGCCCTTCGGCTCAGGCAGTCGCCGGGCCGCCTGTTCCCTGGCATGCTCGATAGCCTGGTGCAGCCGTTCGCGCAACAGCGGCAGCGGCGGTAAGGCCGTGAGGTACTCGCTGACGCGGATGGACTTCGCGTCGAGCTGCAGCAGTTCCACCTGTTCCGCATCGGCCGAAGCGCACAGGATAAGGCCGATCGGCGCTTCTTCGCCCGGCGCGCGTTCGTGTTTGTCCAGCCAGCGCAGGTACAGCTCCATCTGGCCGACGTGGGCCGGCTGGAAAGATTCCAGCTTCAGTTCGACGGCGATCAGCCGGCGGAGGTGGCGGTGGAAGAACAGCAGGTCCAGATGGAAATCGTCCTTGCCCACGCTCATGCGTTTCTGCCGGGCGACAAAGGCGAAGCCGGTGCCCAGCTCCAACAGCACCCCTTCGATCTCGCGCAGGATGGCGCTTTCCAAGTCACGCTCGCTGTAGGCTCCTTGGAGGCCCAACAAGTCCAGCAGGTAGGGATCGCGGAACACGGTGTCGGGGCTCATCTGCCCGTCGCGCAGCTTGCTGATCTCGGCCGAGATCACGGCCTTCGGCTTCTTCGAGATCGCGGTGCGCTGGAACAGCATGCCGCCGATTTTTTGCCGCAAGGTGCGAACGTCCCAACGCTCGATGCGGCACATCTCGGCGTAGAAGTCCCGAGCCAACGGGTCCTTGATGGGCAGCAGCGCGTGGAAGTGCGACCAGCTCAATTGTTGTGACAGCGTCACGACAATCGCCTCGTCAGGGAACGCCTGGGCGAACTGGATCATGCGGGCGATTTCGGCGTAGCTGAACCCGCGGCCATAGTCCGCCGTCAATTCTCGTGACACGGTCACGAGAATCCGTTTGCCATAGGCAGCCCGGCTGCCTTGAAGGTGCTCGCTGTCGAGGCGCCGCCCCATGTGCCAGCACAGCAGGGTCTGGGTGGAATAGGCCGCGGTCGCAATGCGCTGGCGGGCCGACTGAATGAGTGTGCGCAGGTCGCCCAGCAGTGCAGCTTCGTCGATCTCGGACGGCACCTTGGCCACGGACCCCGGCACGGCCGCCCGGGCTCGAGATTTGGCGAGCGCCCGCCCCGGCTGATCGCTGGACTTCGTCACGGCTGCGTCGCCTCCACCAACAAGCCATCCAGCAGGCCTTCGGCCTCTTTCTCGATGGCCAGGATGTCCGCGCTGATCTCGGCCAGCGTACGCAAGGGCTGTGGCTTGTAGAAGTGACGGGTGAAGCTCACTTCGTAGCCGATCTTGGTGGCGTCGTTGTTGACCCAGGCATCGGGTGTGTAGGGCAACACCTCGCGGCGGATGAAGACCTCGATGCCGCCCTCTTCCAGCAACGGCACCTGCTCGGTGTCGCGCAGGTCGGCGTCGGGCTCGTACTCGACCACGCAGGGTTTGCCAGCCACCACGGCCCCGTACAGGCCCAGCATCGGGTCGGCCGTCAACTTGCCGGGTTTGTGAACCTTGGCGATGACGGGGGGCGCAGTCTCAACGCGCCAGCTCACGGCCTTGAGGATCAGCTTCAATTCAGCGGCGGGGAGCTTCGTGCCGGCCTTCTTCAACGCGGCGTCAACCCGGTCGCGGAAGACGTTGTGGTCTTCGAAGAGCACATCGCCCAGGGTCGCACGCAGCGCTGTGGCCACGTCGACCAGCCGGCCATCGCGCCGCCAGGTTGTGGGGTCGAGCAGCTTCTTGCGCCGCTTCTCGGGCAGACCTTTCTTGGTGCCGGCGCCTTCATCGGCATCGTCGCCCTGGCCGTCTTCGTCGTCGTTGCCCCATTCGGTGAGGCGCTTTTCTAGCGCCGCGGCGATCTGGTCGAAGTTGCCGAACAGGTCATCGCCGAACTCGTCGTGGAGCGTGGCGCGCAAGTCCTCATCGCCCGACGCGAAGCGCAAGGTCTCGATGGCCTTGAGCGACAGTTGGCTGTGCAGGCGCAAGGGGCGCTCGACGGTCACCTTCCAGTAGCCGAAGGCGGCATTGGGGAAGATCTTCGACTCGGGCGTTTCCTTGAAGTCCAGGAAGGTCCGGCTGATACGCTCGATGTCATCGGGTGCCAGCTCGCAGTTCTTCTTGCCCAGGTTCTTGCGCAGCGGCTTGAACCATTGGCTTGCGTCGATGAGCTGCACCCTGCCCTTGCGGTGCGACGGCTTGCGGTTGCTCAGCACCCAGACGTAGGTGGCGATGCCGGTGTTGTAGAACAGATTGAGCGGCAGCGCGACGATGGCCTCCAGCCAGTCGTTCTCGATCAGCCAGCGGCGAATGTTGCTTTCGCCCGGGCCGGCGTCGCCGGTGAAGAGCGACGAGCCGTTGTGCACCTCGGCGATGCGGCTGCCCAGCGCCGAGCTGTGGTTCATCTTCGAGGCCATGTTGACCAGGAAGAGCATCTGGCCGTCGCTGGAGCGCGTGACGAGCGACAGCTCTTCGCCTTCATGCATGACCTTGAAGCGCGGGTCGCGCATGCCGTCCTTGCCGCCCATCGCCTCCAGGTCCTTCTTCCAACTCTTGCCGTAGGGCGGGTTGGCGACCATGAAGTCGAATTCCTGGCCTGGGAAAGCGTCATGCGACAGCGTGGACCACTCTGCACCGCCGACGATGTGGTCGGCGTTTTCACCCTCGCCCTTGATCAGCATGTC
>JANMAP010000283.1:0-2022 GCA_031359905.1 Burkholderiales bacterium
TCAGAGGAGGGCATACGTGGTGGTCGCGTGGGCCGCGAGCACGTCGGCACCAAAGCTGATCTCGATGTCGCCGAACGCGAGCGACTTGCCCAGGCGCAGCACGCGTGCGCGGACCCGGGCGAAGCCGGCATCGGCCGGCACCGGGCGCAGGAAGGTGGTCTGCAGTTGCACCGTCGTCATCGGCCGGAACGCGCCGAGCTTGGACATCACCGCCAGCACCATCGCCGTGTCGGCCGCCGCCATCAGCGTCTGGCCCGACATCACGCCGCCCGAATGCACATGCTGAGCGGTGACTGGCAGTGCCAGCAGCACCTCGCCGGCGCGTGCTTCGAGCACGCGCAGGTCGAGCGCGCGCACCCATTCGGCGAAGACGGTCGTCAGCGCCTGGTCGAGGAAGGTTTGGTCGATGAGTTCGGAGGTGTTCATGTTTAGGCAATTTTACGTAACGACTGCGCAATGGGTTAAGTAGTACGCTTCATGGTTCAAACACGCGGAGACAGTCCATGAAGAAAATATTCCCCAGCGCCGCGGCGGCGCTCAAGGGCGTGGTGAAGGACGGCCAGCTGATGGCGGTCGGCGGCTTCGGCCTGTGCGGCATTCCCGAAGCGCTGATCGCGGCGCTGCGCGACTCCGGCGTGAAGAACCTCAGCGTGGTCTCGAACAACGCCGGCGTCGATGGTTTCGGCCTCGGCCTGCTGCTCGAGACGCGCCAGATCAAGCGCATGATTTCAAGCTACGTCGGCGAGAACAAGGAGTTCGAGCGCCAAGACCTGGCCGGCGAACTCGAGCTCGAGTTCACGCCGCAGGGCACGCTGGCCGAGAAGCTGCGCGCCGGCGGCGCCGGCATCCCGGCGTTCTTCACCAGGACCGGCGTCGGCACGCTCGTGGCCGAAGGCAAGGAGCTGCGCGAGTTCGACGGCCAGACCTATGTGATGGAGCGCGCGCTGGTGCCCGAGGTCTCGCTGGTCAAGGCCTGGAAGGCCGACGAGAGCGGCAATCTCGTTTTCCGCCTGACCGCGCGCAATTTCAACCCGGCGGTGGCGATGGCCGGCAAGACCACCATCGTCGAGGTCGAGGAAATCGTGCCGACCGGCAGCCTGGCGCCCGATTCGATCCACCTGCCTGGCATCTACGTGCACCGCATCGTGTTGAACGCGACGCCCGAGAAGCGCATCGAGAAACGCACGATCACCGAAAAATCGACTGACAAGGCGGGAGCCTGACATGGCCTGGACACACGATCAGATGGCCGCCCGCGCGGCCAAGGAGCTGCAGGACGGCTTCTATGTCAACCTCGGCATCGGCTTGCCGACCATGGTGGCGAACTTTGTGAGCTCCGACATCGAGGTCTGGCTGCAGAGCGAGAACGGCATGCTCGGCATCGGCCCGTTCCCGACCGAGGACGAGGTCGATGCCGACCTCATCAACGCCGGCAAGCAGACGGTGACCACCATCGCCGGCAGCAGCATCTTCGGCAGTCACGACAGCTTCGCCATGATCCGCGGCGGCAAGATCGACCTCTCGATCCTGGGCGCCATGCAGGTCAGCGAGCACGGCGACCTGGCCAACTGGATGATCCCCGGCAAGATGGTCAAGGGCATGGGCGGCGCGATGGACCTGGTGGCCGGTGTGCGCAGCGTCGTCGTGCTGATGGAGCACGTGGCGAAGAAGAAGGACGGCAGCATCGACCTCAAGATCCTGCCCAAGTGCACGCTGCCGCTGACCGGCGTGGGCGTGGTCGACCGCATCATCACCGACCTGGCGGTGCTCGACGTCACACCGCACGGGCTGAAGGTGGTGGAGCTGGCACCCGGCGTGACGCGCGAAGAGCTGCAGAGCAAGACCGGCGTGCCGCTGCACTGAGCTTCACTAAGATGCGGGGCTGCCCTTCACCGGTGGCCCCATGTTCAAGCACACACTGATCGCTTTCGCGCTGGCGCTGGCCGGGTGCGCCTCACTGGCGCCGCAGGCACCGCCGCCTGGTGTCATGCCGGCGGCCCAGGCCCCGGTGCTGCCCGAGGG
>JANMAP010000433.1:0-9099 GCA_031359905.1 Burkholderiales bacterium
CACCTACGGCGAACTCAAAGGCGCCAACCTGATGGACTGGCCGGTGACGCTGAAGGAGCTGGAGCCGTACTACGCACGCGCCGAAGACAAGATGGGCGTGACGCGGACCACCGGCATCCCCGGCCTGCCCGGCAACAACAACTTCAAGGTCCTGCACGCCGGCGCCACCAAGCTCGGCTACAAGGAAGTGCACACCGGCAACATGGCCATCAACAGCCAGCCGCGCGACGGCCGCGGGCGCTGCATGCAGCTGGGCTTCTGCTTCCAGGGCTGCAAGAGCGGCGCCAAGTGGAGCACGCTGTACACCGAACTGCCGAAGGCCGAGAAGACCGGCAACATGGACCTGCGGGCCGAGAGCCATGTCTCGCGCATCGAGCACGACGACACCGGCAAGGTGACCGGCGTCGTCTATTTCGACAAGGACGGCAAGCAGCAACGGCAGAAGGCGCGCGTCGTCTGCGTCGCCGGCAACTCGATCGAGACGCCGCGCCTGCTGCTGCTGTCGGCATCGAACATGTTCAAGGACGGGTTGGCCAACAGCTCGGGCCAGGTCGGCCGCAACTACATGCGCCACATGACGGGGTCGGTCTACGCCTTGTTCAAGCAGCCGGTGCACATGTACCGCGGCACGACGATGGCCGGCATCGTTCGCGACGAGGCCGTGCACGACACCAAGCGCGGCTTCGCCGGCGGCTACGAACTGGAAACGCTGTCGCTGGGCATTCCCTTCATGGCCGCCTTCCTGAACCCCGGCGGCTGGGGCAGCGAGTTCACCGAGTACATGGAGAACTACACCCACATCGCCGGCATGTGGCTGGTCGGCGAGGACATGCCGCGCGAAACCAACCGCATCACCCTCAACGACAAGGTCAAGGACAAGTGGGGCAACGCCGCGCCCAACGTGCACTTCGACGACCACGACAACGACATCGCGATGCGCGAGCACGCCTTCCGCCAGGGCCAGCGCGTCTATGCCGCGGCCGGCGCGACGAAGAGCTTCCGCACCCCGCCGTACCCCAGCACGCACAACCTGGGCACCTGCCGGATGGGTGCCAGCGCCAAGGACAGCGTGTGCAATGGCTACGGGCAGACGCACGACATCAAGAACCTGTTCATCAGCGACGGCAGCCAGTTCACCACCGGTGGCGCCGAGAACCCGACCCTGACCATCGTGACGCTGGCCATCCGTCAGGCCGAGTACATCGCCGCGCAGATGACGTCACGGTCCATCTGATCGCCGCCCGCCACCATCACGCCGCAGGAGACGACCGATGTGCGACTTCTTCGTCAAGGCCGATCCGATCCAGTACGAACAGCGCACGCGCACGATGCGCATCCACGGTGTCATGACCAGCATCCGGCTGGAGAACATGGTCTGGGACATCCTGGCCGAGATGGCCGAAGAAGAGGGCTGCACGACGAATGCGCTGATCTCGATGTTCCACGACGAGATCCTGGCGCACCGCGGCGAGGTGCCCAACTTCGCGTCGTTCCTGCGCGTCACCTGCATGCGCTATCTGCGTCGACGGCTGCAGGCCGGCGATGCGGCGCGGCCGGTCGACGAGTCCTCACCCCGGCTGTCCCTGGCCGCTTCGCGGTAAATCACGATGAGCTTCGACACCGAACAGCATCCCGGCGTCTGCGCCGCGCCGTCTGCGCATTCGCAGGGCTTCGTGCTCAACCACAGCATGCTGCGGGTCAAGGATCCGGCGGTGGCGCTGGATTTCTACACCCGCATCTTCGGCATGCGCGTGCTGCGCAAGCTCGACTTCCCGGAGATGAAGTTCTCGCTGTACTTCCTGCACCGGCCGACGGGCGAAGCGCCGCCCGACGATGTCGGCGAACGCACCGCCTGGACCTTCGCCCAGCACGGCATCCTCGAACTGACGCACAACTGGGGCACCGAGGCCGACGCGGCCTTCAGGTACCACGACGGCAACGCCCAGCCGCAAGGCTTCGGCCACATCTGCTTTGCGGTGCCCGACCTCGACGCCGCCGTGCGCTGGTTCGACGACAACGCCGTGCCTTACGTCAAGCGCCCCGAGCAGGGCAAGATGCGCGACGTCGCCTTCATCAAGGACCCCGACGGCTACTGGATCGAGATCGTCGAGCCCCGGCGCCTGAAGCAGCTCGGCCGCTGAGGTCGGCCGCCGAGGCCCTGCCGTTGGAGGGCGGCCGGGCCGGAGCCCGGTCTTCGTTTTTGTCTTCACCATGACCGACGATCAGGCCCTGCGCCACCTGCGCCGCGCCCAGCAGGTGGCCGCTGCCGCCGTGCAGGCGGGACACCATCCCTTCGGCGCGCTGCTGGTCGCCGCCGACGGCGAGACGGTGCTGCTCGAGCAGGGCAATGTCGACACCGTCAATCACGCCGAATCGGTGCTGGCGCGCACTGCCGCCGCACGTTTCTCCGCCGGCACGCTGTGGGGCTGCACGCTGGTCACCACCGTCGAACCCTGCGCGATGTGTGCCGCGACGCAGTACTGGGCGCACATCGGCGGCCTGGTCTACGGGCTCAGCGAACGCCGGCTGCTGGCGCTGACCGGCCACCACGCGGACAACCCGACGCTCGATCTGCCGTGCCGCACGGTGTTCGCCAGCGGCCAGAAGGCGGTGACGGTGACCGGCCCGGTGCCGGCGGTCGAGGACGAGATCGCCGCGCTGCACCGTGATTTCTGGTCCCGCCCGGGCGCCGCGGGCTGAGCGACACCGCATGCCCGAACCGTTCCTGGACACCGCACCGGCCCGCCGAGCCAACACGGTCGACGAAGGACCCGACGGCGCTGCGCACCGGGCCGATGCTTTGCAGGTCGACACCGACACCCCGCAGCGCGACATTGACACCCCGCAACGCGGCACCGGCACCCCGCCAGGCTGGTGCGGCCATCTGCAACTCCACTACACGCTGCAAGACGGGCGCACCACCGCGCTGGATCGTCACCACGGCCCGCTGCGCGTGCTGCAGCGCCTGTATCCCGAAGGCCCGGGCATCTGCCACCACGTGCTGGTGCATCCGCCCGGCGGCATCGTCGGCGGCGACGTGCTGGAGATCGACGCGCGGCTCGACCCCGGCAGCCATGCGCTGCTGACGACGCCCAGCGCGACGCGCTTCTACCGCAGCGCCGGGCCACTGGCGCGGCAGCGCGCGCGGCTGCAGGTCGGCGCGGGCGCGCGGCTCGAATGGCTGCCGCTGGAAACCATCGCCTACCGCGGTTGCCGTGCCGAGAACCGGCTGCAGCTGCAGCTCGACCCCGGCGCCCCAGCGAAGCGCGGGGTACTGCTGGCGCTCGGCCTGCCGGCGGCGGGCCAGGCGTTCGCCAGCGGCAGCTTCCTGCAGCATCTCGAAGTGCCGGGCGTGTGGCTCGAACGCGGCCTGATCGACGCCGCCGACGCGGCCTTGCTCGACGGGCCGGTCGGCCTGGCCGGCCACCGGGTGCTCGGCACGCTGTGGTTCGCCGCCGGCAGCGCCTGGTCGGCGGCGCGCCGCGAAGCCTTGATCGACGCCGCGCGGGGGTTGATTGCCGAGCAGGCGCTGCCGGCCGGCGCCACCGCACCGCAACCCGGCGTCGTCGTGCTGCGGCTGCTGGCCGACCAGGTCGAACCGGCGATGGCGCTGCTGGCCCGCGTGCGCGCGGCCTGGCGTGCCAGCGCCTGGCAGCTCGACGCGCATCCGCCGCGGATCTGGCGGCAGTAGCGCCCGGCGCGCGCCCCGCCGTCTGGCACGGTTGATGCTGCGATTCGTTGGTATACCAACGCGTGCACTCCATCGGCGCTCTGCTGCCCACCCCACCCGGCCGATCCCCTCCGTGACCACCAGCCCACCCACCATCGCCACCTGGCAGGCCGCCTCCGCCGGCGGTGTGCTGGCGGTCGATCGGCTGCAGCAGCTGCGCGCGCGGCTGGCCGCCAGCGGCGCGCCGGTCTATCTGCACGTGACCGGCAGCGGCGCCCTGGACCAGCAGTTGCGCGCGTTGCAGGCCCGTGCGGCCGAATGCGGCAGCGCGGCGGCGCTGGGCAAAGCGTTGCCGCTGTTCGGCGTGCCCTTCGTCGTCAAGGACAACATCGACGTGGCCGGCGCGCCGACCACCGCGGCGTGCGCGGCCTTCGAACGCCGGCCGACGCGCCACGCCAGCGTGGTGCAGCGCCTGATCGATGCCGGTGCGGTCTGGCTGGCGAAGTGCAACCTCGACCAGTTCGCCACCGGGCTGGTCGGCACGCGCTCGCCTTACGGTGCGCCCGACAGCGTGCTCGCCCCCGGCCGCATCAGCGGCGGGTCGAGCTCGGGATCGGCCGTCGCGGTGGCCCGCGGCGACGTGCCGTTCGCGCTGGGCACCGACACCGCCGGGTCGGGCCGCGTGCCGGCAATGTTCAACGGCCTGGTCGGCTTCAAGCCGACACCGGGGCGTGTCGGCACCAGCGGGGTGGTGCCGGCCTGCCGCAGCCTGGACTGCGTGTCGGTGCTCGCGCACAGCGTGGCCGACGCGGCCGCCGTGCTGGCGCTGATCGAAGGGCCGGACGCCGACGACAGCTTCAGCGCCTTCCGCACTGGCGCGGCCGATCTGCCGGCCGCGCTGCGTCTGGGCGTGCCGGCGCCGTTGCGCGCGCTGGAGCCGGCCTATGCAGCGGCGTTCGACAGGGCCTGCACGGCCGCCGTGGCCCAGGGGCACCGGCTGGTGCCGCTGGACTTTGCGCCGCTGGACCAGGTGGCCGCGCTGCTCTACGACGGGCCGTGGGTCGCCGAACGCCACGCCGTGGTGCGCAGCCTGCTGGCCGATCACCCCGATGCGCTGGACCCGGTCGTCGCGCGGGTGATCAGTGAGGCCAGCCGCTACAGCGCCACCGACGCCTTCGAGGCCTTGTACGCGCTGCGCGATCTGGCCCGCCAGATCGCGCCGCTGTGGCAGCAGGTCGACGCGCTGCTGGTGCCCACCGCGCCGTGCCATCCGACGCGGGCCGAGGTCGAATCCGACCCGGTCGGCGTCAACGCCCGGCTGGGGCTGTTCACCAACTTCGTCAACCTGCTCGGCTGGTGCGCGCTGGCGCTGCCGGCCGGCACGACGCGCGACGGCCTGCCCTTCGGCATCACGCTGGTCGCCCGGGCCCGCGCCGACGCGGCGCTGGCCCGCGCCGGTGCGCGCTGGCGCGGCGAAGCGCCGCCGCAGCCGGGGGCGCCCTGGCCGGCTTGCGAAGCCACGCTGCCGCTGGCGGTGGTCGGCGCGCACCTGTCGGGCCTGCCGCTGAATCACCAGCTGACCGAGCGCGGCGCCACGTTGCGCGAGACCGTGCGCAGCGCGCCGCTGTACCGGCTGCACGCGCTGCCCGGCACGCACCCGCCCAAGCCCGGGCTGGTGCGTGTGACGGACGGCGAGACCGGGCACGCCATCGAGCTCGAAGTCTGGGATCTGCCACAGGCCCAGGTCGGTTCGTTCCTGGCGCTGGTGCCGCCGCCGTTGGCCCTCGGCAGCCTGGTGCTGGGCGACGGCCGCACGGTGCACGGCTTTCTCTGCGAGCCGCATGCGCTGCACGGCGCCGCCGACATCAGCCGCTTCGGCGGCTGGCGCGCCTACCTCGCGGCGCTCTGAAGCCGCCAGCGATCCCGAACCCGAGACGCCACGCCATGCACCGCCACCGTTTCGTTTGCAGCCCGAGCGTCGCGCCGCTGGTGCCACCACGGCCAGAATGCGCCTGCCCCTTCAACACCATGACCGCCAGCCGTCCAAGGCCCGAGCGGTGAGCGCCAACCCGATGGACGACGAGACGTATATCGATGCCGCGGCCAAGACGCTGGGCCTGAAGATCGCTGCCGAACACCGCAAGGGGGTGCTGCTGTACTTCGGCCTGGCCGCGCGGATGGCCGAGCTGTTGCAGGGCCTGCCGCTGACCGCCGCCGACGAGTCGGGCAATGTGTTCACGCCGGTCGAGCCCGAGGTGGGGGAGTGAGCAGGTCGCCCGGGCGCCCGGCGACGGGCCTGCCCCCCGCCCGCTGCGGGGCCCGCAGGACCACGGGGGTGCCATGACGACCCCGTCGGCCATCGACACCGCGGCGGCCGTGCGTGCCGGTACGCTGAACGCGCGCAGCGCGGTGCAGGCCAGCCTGGACCGCATCGCGGCCACCGACCGGCAGATCAACGCCTTCACCGAGGTGCTCGCCGAACGCGCGTTGAAACGCGCCGACGCCGTCGACGCCAGCCCGCGGCGCGCGCGCATGACGCTGGCCGGCGTGCCGTTCGCGGTGAAGAACCTGTTCGACATTGCCGGCCTGGCCACACTGGCCGGTTCGAAGATCGAACGCAGCGCGGCGCCGGCGGCGCGTGACGCGGTGCTGGTGCGGCGCCTGGAAGCCGAAGGCGCGGTGCTCGTCGGCGCGCTGAACATGGACGAGTACGCCTACGGCTTCACCACCGAAAACAGCCACTACGGCGCGACGCGCAACCCGCACGACCGCACGCGCATCAGCGGCGGCTCGTCGGGCGGCTCGGCCGCCGCGGTGGCTGCCGGGCAGGTGCCGTTCACGCTCGGTTCGGACACCAACGGCTCGATCCGCGTCCCGGCGTCGCTGTGCGGCACCTTCGGGCTGAAGCCGACCTTCGGCCGCCTGCCGCGCACCGGCTCGTACCCCTTCGTCGCCAGCCTGGACCACCTCGGCCCGTTCGCGCGCACGGTGGCCGATCTGGCGCTGAGCTACGACGTGATGCAAGGCCCCGACCCGCACGACCCGTCGTGCGCGCAGCGCGATATCGATGCCGTCAGCGCGCGGCTGGGGCAGGGCGCCGACGGGCTGCGGATGGCCGTGCTTGGCGGCTGGTTCCGCGACCAGGCGCAGCCCGAAGCGCTGGCCGCCGTCGACGCCCTGGCCCAGGCGCTGGGCGTCACGCGGCTGGTCGAATGGCCCGAGGTCGAACGCGCGCGCGCCGCGGCCTTCCTGATCACCTGCGGCGAGGGCGGGGCGCTGCACCTGGACGATCTGCGCATCCGCGCGCAGGACTTCGACCCGCTGACGCGCGACCGCTTCCTGGCCAACGCGCTGGTGCCCGCAGCCTGGGTGATGCGCGCGCAGCGCCTGCGCCACTGGTTCGCGCGCCGCGTTGCCCGGGCCTTCGAAACCGTCGACGTGCTGCTGGCCCCGGCCACGCCGTGCGTCGCGCCGCTCATCGGCACCGACTGGCTGGAGATCAACGGCCAGCGCCTGCCGGCGCGCGCCAGCCTGGGCCTGCTGACCCAGCCGATCAGCTGCATCGGCCTGCCGGTGGTCAGCGTGCCGGTGTGGGGCCTGAGCGCCCACGCGCCGCACATGCCGATCGGCGTCCAGGTGATCGCCGCGCCGTGGCGCGAGGACCTGGCCTTGCGCGTGGCCGCCGAACTCGAACAGCGCGGCCTGGTGAGTGCGCCGGTGGCCAGCGGGCTGGCCAGTGCGCCGGTGGCCAGCGGGCTGTGAGTACAGAAGACAACGCCATGGACATCAACCTGCCCGACGTGCTGGCCGAAGTGCAGACCGCCTTCGCGCGCTACGAAGACGCGCTGGTGCACAACCGCGTCGAGGTGCTCGACGAATTGTTCTGGGACAGCCCGCAGACCGTGCGCTATGGCGTGGCCGAGAACCTGGTCGGCATCGCCGCCATCCGCGCCTTCCGCCAGGGCCGTTCGCCGCAGGGCCTGGCCCGCGACCTGCATCACACCGTCATCACCACCTTCGGCCGCGACACCGCCACGGCGATGACCGAGTTCCACCGCGACGGCAGCCCGCGCAGCGGCCGCCAGAGCCAGACCTGGTGCCGTATCGGCGGCCGCTGGGTGGTGGTGGCGGCGCATGTCAGCCTGCTCGCCCCGTAGTGCATCACGCCGATCCGACATCCCCAGAAGAGAGAGCCCATGACCACGAGATCGCTGATCCTTCCCCGCCGCCGCCTGCTGGCCGGCAGTGCCCTGGCCGGCGCGTCGCTGGCCTTGCCCGGCGCGCTGCGCCAGGCGCTGGCACAGGCGCCGCTGGTCGTCGGCGTGATCTACGTCGGCCCGCGCGGCGACTTCGGCTACAACCAGGCGCAAGCCGCCGCCGCGGCGGCGCTGAAGAAGGCGCCGGGCGTCAAGGTCGTCGAGGAGGAGAACGTGCCCGAGACCGCCGCGGCGCAGAAGACCATGGAAGCCATGATCAACCAGGACAAGGCCGGGCTGATCTTCGCCACCAGCTTCGGCTACTTCGACCCGCACATGCTGAAGATGGCCGAGAAGTACCCCAAGGTGCGCTTCGTGCATTGCGGCGGCATGTGGACCGAAGGCAAGCATCCGAAGAACGCCGGCAGCTACTTCGGCTACATCGACGAATGCCAGTACCTGGCCGGGGTGGTGGCCGGCTTCACCAGCAAGACCAAGAAGCTCGGCTTCATCGCCGCCAAGCCGATCCCGCAGGTGCTGCGCAACATCAACGCCTTCACGCTCGGCGCCCGCTCGGTCGACCCGACGATCACCACGCGCGTGATCTTCACCGGCGAATGGTCGATGCCGGTCAAGGAAGCCGAGGCCTCGACGAGCCTGATCGACCAGGGCGTGGACGTGCTGACCAGCCACATCGACAGCCCCAAGGTGATCATCGAGACGGCCGAGAAGCGCGGCATCTTCAGCAGCGGATTCCACGCCAGCCAGGCCGCGCTGGCGCCCAAGGGCTACCTCACCGGCGCCGAATGGGACTGGGCCACGCCTTACGGCCTGCAGGTCAAGGCCGCGCAGAGCGGTGCGCCGATGCCCAACTTCCTGCGCGGCGGGCTGAAGGACGGCTACGTGAAGATGTCGGCCTACGGCAAGCCGGTGTCCGACGCGGCCAAGAAGAAGGCCGACGAGATCAAGGCCGCGATGGTCAAGGGCGGCTTCGCGATCTTCAAGGGCCCGCTGAAGGACAACAAGGGCGCCACGGTGATCGCCGCCGGCAAGAGCCTGGACCAGTTCGACGGCGAACTCGAAAAGATCAGCTATCTGGTCGACGGCGTGATCGGCACCATCCCGGGTTGATGCTGCACCGCTTCGCCGCATGACCACCAGCAGCGTCATCGTCCCGCCGGCGGCTCCGCGCATCGGCCCATCGCCGTGGGCCGAACGGCTGCAGGCGCTGGC
>JANMAP010000480.1:0-4879 GCA_031359905.1 Burkholderiales bacterium
ACCAGATAGGCCAGGAAGATCGACAAGCCGACCTGCTTGGCGCCGCGAAAGCGCAGCCGTTCGATCGCGTAGGCCGCCAGCACCGACGCGAACAGCGAGAACCCCGTGGCGACGACCGACACCAGCACCGTGTTCCACAGCCACTCCGGGTACGAGGTATCGAAAAGCAGCTTCTTGAAGTGCGCCAGCGTCGGCGCGACAACCCAGAACGGGTTGCCGTCGCGGCTGAGCAGTTCCTGGTCGGGCTTCACCGAGGTGATGACCATCCAGTAGAACGGGAACAGCAGCACGAACAGGAACAGCAGCAGCGGCAGATAGACCGTCACCACCTTGCGCGGCGTGCTCTGCAGGAAGTCCATGCCGCCCTGGTCGGCGGCTTCTGTCTTGGCGCTCATTTGCGGGTCATTCGCTGCTCATTCGTCTCTTCCGCCTTGCTGCCAAGCCCGGCGCTGGAGTCCGAAGAAGATGAACAGGATGGCGGCCAGCAGGAACGGCACCATGGCGATCGAGATCGCCGCGCCTTCGCCGAGCGCACCCCCGGCGATCGCCCGCTGGAACGACAGGGTGGCCATCAGATGCGTGGCGTTCAGCGGGCCGCCGCGCGTCAGCACGTAGATCAGCTGGAAGTCGGTGAAGGTGAAGAGCACCGAGAACGTCATCACCACCGCGATGATCGGTGTCAGCAGCGGCAGCGTGACATGGCGGAACTGCTGCCACGGCGTGGCGCCGTCGATGGCCGAGGCTTCGTAGAACGACGGCGAGATGGTCTGCAGCCCGGCCAGCAGCGTGATGGCCACGAAGGGCACGCCGCGCCAGACATTCGCGAAGATCGTCGCCAGTCGGGCGTTCCACGGGTCGCCGAGGAAATCGATGTACTTGTCGAGGATGCCGAGCTTGACCAGCGTCCACGAGACGATCGAGAACTGCGCGTCGTAGATCCACCAGAAGGCGATCGCCGAGAGTGCGGTGGGCACGATATACGGCAGCAGGATGACCGCGCGGAAGAACGACTTCATGCCGATGTTCTTGTTCAGCAGCAGCGCCAGCCACAGGCCGAGCCCGAACTTCAGCACGCTGGCGACGGTCGTGTAGAACAGCGTGTTGAACAGCGCCAGCCGCGTCACGCTGTCGCCGAGCAGGAAGGCGTAGTTGTCCCAGCCGATCCATTCGCCTGAACGGCCGATCTTGGCGTCGGTGAACCCGAGCCAGGTGCCCAGCCCGAGCGGGTAGGTCAGGAACAGCAGCAACAGCACTGCCGCCGGGAGCATGAACAGCAGCCCCAGTGCGTTGCGGTTGTTCTGCAGCTTTTCAAGCATGGAGGCGATGTGGTGAGTGGTCTGTCGGCGCGCTCAAGCGGCCGCCACGGAACCGGCTTCGCCGGGCCGCCAGCGGCGCGCCCTTGAGGGGGAGGCGGCGCCAGCCGCCTCGGGGGGTGGGCCCGCTCATACCTTGTAGTAGCGCTCGGCCCGCTTCTGCGCCCGCTCCACGGCTTCCTTCGGCGTCTTGCTGCCGCTCACCGCTTCGGCCACCATGTTGACGACGATGAAGTCCGCCCCCGCCCCGGCCGAGGCGTATCCCAGCTTGCCCGCATAACCCGCCGGCCGCATGTTCTTCACCCCGTCGCGGTACGGCGTGTGCTTCGGGTCGACTGTCCAGACGGCCGACTTTTCGTAGGCCCGCAGCGGCTGCGCGATGTAGCCGCCGGCGCCGGACAGCCAGGCGTCGAACTGCTCCTGTTCCATCATGAAACGCAGGAATTCCTTGGCCGCCTGCGGGTACTTGGTGTACTTCATGACCATCTGGTTGAAGAACAGGTGCGACTCCGTCGGCACGCCCACCGGGCCGACCGGGAAGGCCGCGTGGTTGATGTCTTCCTTCAGCGCCTTGACCTTCTCGTCGGTCGAGTTCTTCGCCGCGTAGTAGATCGAGATGCCGTTGTTGGTGACGCTGATCTGGCCGTCCAGAAAGGCCTTGTTGTTGTTCGGGTCCAGCCACGACAGCGTGCCTGGAATGAACGCGGCGTAAAGCTCCTTGCCGTATTCCAGGGCCTTGATCGTCTCGGGGCTGTCGATGACGACCTTGTTGGACTTGTCGACCAGCATCCCGCCATGCGACCAGACCAGCCAGTTGCACCACAGCCCGTCGCCGGTGGCGTTGCCCAGCGCCATGCCGCCTGGCGTGCCCTTTTCTTTCAGCGCCTTGTACAGCTTGAGGAAGCCGTCGGTGTCCTTGGGGAAGGTGTCGAAGCCGGCGGCTTTGACCATGCTTTGCCGATAGACGATGTACGAACCCGCGGCGCCCAGGCCCAGGCCGATCCATTTCTTGCCGTCGGGCTTCAGGTAGGCCTCGACTGCCGGGTACCAGCCGCCGTACTTCTTGCCCAGGTACTCGGCCAGGTCGGTGACGTCGAGCAGCTTGTCGGGGTAGAGATTCGCGTCGTCGTTGGTCGACAGGATGATGTCGGGCCCAGCGCCGGTGTTGGCGGCCACCGCGGCTTTCGGGCGCACGTCTTCCCAGCCTTCGTTGTCGACGCGCACTTCGATGCCGGTCTTCTCGGTGAACTTCTTGACGTTGATCATGTAGGCGTCGATGTCGCCCTGCACGAAACGGCTCCAGCGCAGCACGCGCAGCTTGGCGCCCTTCTCGGGCTTGTAGGTCAGGGTCTGCGCGTGCACCGCTGGCGCCCAGACGGCGGCGCCGGTGCCCAGGGCCGCGGTGGCGGCGATCCCGGCGGTGCCTTCCAGGAAGCGACGGCGGTTGAAGTCGTTCATCGATATCTCCTTTGCTTTGTGATTGGCCGCTCAGGCGGCCAGGCGCTGGCCGGAGCCAGCATCGAACAAGTGCGCCCGCTCGGCGTCGGGCTGCAGGTAGATGGTGCTGCCGGGGGCGAAAGCATGGCGGTCGTGGAAGACCACCGAAAGCTCCTTGCCGGCATGGCGGCAGACCACGAAGGTGTCGGCGCCAGTGGGTTCGACCACCGCCACTTCGGTGGCGATGCCGGCGCCGCCACCGACCAGCGCCAGGTGCTCGGGGCGGGTACCGAAAATCACCGCCAGCCCGTCGCTGCCGGCGCTGCCGGGCGGGGCCGGCAGGCGCGTGCCGTCCGTCAGTTCGACCGTCGCCGCGGCGCCGCTGCGGCGCAGCGTGCCGGGCAGAAAGTTCATCGATGGGCTGCCGATGAAGCCGGCGACGAACAGGTTGGCCGGGCGGTCGTAGAGTTCCAGCGGGCTGCCGGTCTGCTCGATGCGGCCGTCGCGCATGACCACGATCTGGTCGCCCATGGTCATGGCTTCGATCTGGTCGTGGGTGACGTAGATCGACGTCGTCTTCAGGCGCTGGTGGAGTTCCTTGATCTCGGTGCGCATCGCCACGCGCAGCTTGGCGTCGAGGTTGGACAGCGGTTCATCGAAGAGAAAGACCTGCGGGTCGCGGACGATCGCCCGGCCCATGGCCACGCGCTGGCGCTGGCCGCCGGACAGCTGGCGCGGATAGCGCTGCAGCAAGTCGCCGAGGCCGAGGATTTCGGCCGCGCGCGCCACCTTGCTGTCAATGGTGGCGGCGTCGAGCTTGGCCAGGGTCAGCGAGAAGGCCATGTTGTCGCGCACCGTCATGTGCGGATACAGCGCGTAGTTCTGGAAGACCATGGCGATGTCGCGCTGCTTGGGCGGCAGCTCATTGACACGCTGCGCGCCGATGCGCACTTCGCCGTCGCTGATCTGCTCGAGCCCGGCGATCATGCGCAGCAGCGTGCTCTTGCCGCACCCGCTGGGACCGACCAGCACGGTGAACGAACCATCGGGAATGGCGATGTCGACGCCGTGCAGGATCTGGACGCTGCCGAAGCGCTTCTTGACCTGGGCGATGGACACGCTGGCCATGCTGAGTGGGCCTTTCGGGGGTGGACGTGGGGCGGATTGGACGCCTCGAACGATAGCCGCGGGACCCTGATCCGCACATCGGACTTACCCGTTGGCTGCCCCCAAAGTTGTCTGATAACCTGACGAATATGGCCACCTCCGCGCGCGCCGCCTCGCCGTCTGCCGGCCCCTCCAGGCGCGTGCCGCCGCCAGCGCGCCGTGCCGTTCCCACTGCCGCCCCCACTGCCGCCCCCACTGCCGCCCGCCCTGCCGCCCATCCCGTCCCGCCGGCGGCCGACCCGCTGGCCCGCAGCACGCTGGCCGACCGGCTGGCCACGCGGCTGGCCGGGCAGATCGGCCAGGGCCGGCTGGCCCCCGGCGACCGGCTGCCGACCGAGGCCCAGTTGGGTATCACGCACGGCGTCTCGCGCAGCGTCGTGCGCGAGGCCGTGCACCGGCTGAAGTCGCAAGGGCTGGTGCTGGCGCGCCAGGGTTCGGGCGTTTACGTGGCGCTGCGCCCGCAGCACCAACCGCTGGAATTCGACCCCACGGTGCTGGAATCGATCGGTGCGGTCGCCCACGTTGTCGAGGTGCGCCGGGCCCTGGAAGGCGAAATGGCCGCGCTGGCCGCCGAGCGCGCCACGCGCGCCCAGGTTGCCGGGATGCGCCGCGCGCTGGCGGCCATCGACGCGGCAGTCGTCGACGGCCGCGACGGCGTGGCCGAAGACCTGGCCTTCCACCGGGCGATCGCCGAAGCCACCGGCAATCCGCAGTTCAGCCGCTTGCTCGGCTTTCTCGAGCAGTACCTGCGCGAAGGCATGCGCATCACGCGCGGCAATGAAGCCCGCCGCGCCGACTTCATGGAAGCCGTGCGCAAGGAACACCGTGGCATCGTCGAGGCCATCGCCGCTGGCGATGCGCGCGCGGCGCGGCGCGCGGCCAGCAGCCACCTCGTGCACAGCGCGAAGCGGTTGGAACGCGGCGGTGTGCTGCCGGCGCCGGTGTCCCGGCATGGAGCCTTG
>JANMAP010000296.1:0-16842 GCA_031359905.1 Burkholderiales bacterium
CGAATTCGACCCGGACGCCGGCCACCACCAGCGGCCTGCCCTCGCTGGTGCCGGTCAACACGGTGACGCTGCTGGTGCCGTAGTCCACCGCCCCGGCCAGCGCGCAGCGCCGGACCATGATCGCGGTCGTGGTCGCGGCCAGAGTCTCGGTCAGGGTCGCAAGACGGCCTCCTGGCGCGGCGCGACGCCGGGCCGCCCGCCGCGCAGCAGTTTGGCTTCGGCCATCGCCAGCGGCTCGGGCAGACCGGACAGCACCAGCGTGTCGCCGGCGGCCAGCAGGTGGTCGGGGTTGGGCGCCGTGACGCCCCCCGCCGCGCGCCGGACCGACACGACGCTGACCCCCACCGCATGCAGCGCCTGCGCGTCCAGCGTCTGGCCCAGGCAGCGCGCCGCGTCCGGCAGGGTCACGCTGCGCAGCCGGGCCTGGTGCAGTTCGCCGACGGTGTCGTCGTCGGCACCATGGAAGTAGCCGCGCAGCAGGCTGTAGCGGGCATCGCGGGCGTCGCGGGTGATGCGGATGACGCGCTGCATCGGCACGCCGACCAGCGCCAGCGCATGGCCGGCGAGCATCAGCGAGCCTTCGACGGCTTCCGGCACCACCTCGGTGGCGCCGGCGGCCTTGAGCCGGTCGATATCGCTGTCGTCGACGGTGCGCACGATCACCGGCACCGTCGGTGCATGGTCCAGAACGAGCTTGAGGATCTTCAGCGCCGACGGCGTGTCGTGGTAGCTGACAACCACCGCCGCGGCGCGCGCCAGGCCGGCGGCCATCAGGCTTTGCAGCCGCGCAGCGTCTCCGAAGACCACGCTCTGACCGGCGGCAGCAGCCTGGCGCACACGGTCGGGATCGAGATCCAGTGCCATGTACGGAATGCCTTCGGGGGCCAGCAGCCGGGCCAGGTTCTGGCCGCTGCGGCCGTAGCCGCAGATGATCACGTGGGCTTCGGTAGCGATGGCCCGCTTGGCGATCGTCGTCAGTGCCACCGACTGCATCATCCAGTCGCTCGAGCTCAGCCGGTTGACGATCCGGTCGCTGTACATGATGAGAAACGGCGTGGCAAGCATCGACAAGACCATGCTGGCCAGAATCGGGCTGACCCACTCCGCGTCGACCAGCCCGCGCTCGGCGCCCAGCGTGAGCAACACGAAGCCGAATTCGCCGGCCTGCGCCAGGTACAGGCCGGTGCGCAGGGCGGTGCCGGGCGGGGCCCTGAAGATGCGCGCCAGCCCGGCGACGAGCACGAATTTGGCCAGCACCGGCGCGCAGGTCAGGCCGAGCACCAGCGCCCATTGGTCGAGCACCGGCCGCCAATCCAGCTTCATGCCGATGGTGATGAAGAACAGGCCCAGCAGCACGTCGTGGAATGGGCGGATGTCGGTCTCGACCTGGTGCTTGTATTCGGTCTCGGCGACCAGCATGCCGGCAACGAACGCGCCCAGCGCCAGCGACAAGCCGGCGAACTCGGTCGTCCAGGCCAGGCCCAGCGTGACCAGCAGCAGGTTGAGCACGAACAGCTCTTCGCTCTTGCGCCGCGCGACGAGCGTCAGCCACCAGCGCATCACGCGCTGCCCGCCCCACAGCAGCACGGTCAGCAGCACGACGGCCTTGACCGTGGCGATGGCCATCGCGGTGGCCATGTCGCGGGCGCGTTCGCCGAGCGCCGGGATCAGCACCAGCAGCGGCACGACGGCCAGATCCTGGAACAGCAGAACGCCGATCACGCGCTTGCCGTGCTCGCTCTCGAGCTCCAGCCGTTCGGCCATCAGCTTGACGACGATGGCCGTCGAGCTCATCGCGATGGCCCCGCCGAGGACCACCGCACCCTGCCAGCTCATTTGCCAGGCGCTGCCCGTCACTGCGCGGTAGCCGGCCACCAGCAGGGCATGGCCGAGCAGGGTGCCGAGCATGGTCAGCACGACCTGGCTCAAACCCAGCCCGAAGACCAGGGTGCGCATGCTGTTGAGCTTGGGCAGGTTGAATTCCAGCCCGATCACGAACATCAGGAAGACCACGCCGAACTCGGCCAGGTACTTCACTGCAGCGCTGTCCTGCGCGAAGGCCAGGGCATTGGGGCCGATCAGCACGCCGACCACCAAGTAGCCGAGCATCGGCGGCAACTTCAGCGAGCGGCAGGCGGTCACGCCGATGACGGCAGCGACCAGGTACAGCAGCACGAGTTCGAGGGTGGAGGCCATGGGATCCCTAGAATGCTTCGATCCTATTCGAGGGTCTGCTCGATGAGCCCGTCGCCGTCCGCTTCCACCGACTTCGACGGTGCGCGCGCCATGCACATGGCGGCGCAGACCATCGCGATCGAGGCCCGCGCGCTGCTGGCCCTGGCCGGGCGGCAAGGCAGCGACTTCGCGAATGCTGTGCGGGCGATGCTGTGGTGCAAGGGCCGCGTCGTCGTGATGGGCATGGGCAAGAGCGGCCATGTCGGCCGCAAGATCGCCGCCACGCTGGCGTCGACCGGCACGCCGGCCTTCTTTGTCCATCCCGCGGAGGCCAGCCACGGCGACCTGGGCATGGTGATGACCGGCGACGTGGTGCTGGCGATCAGCAACAGCGGCGAAAGCGACGAGCTGGCGGCCATCCTGCCGGCCATCCGGCGCATCGGCGTGACGCTGGTGGCGATGACCGGCCAGCCCGAATCGACGCTCGCGCGCCACGCCGACTGGGTGTTGTCCAGCGCGGTCGAGGAAGAAGCCTGTCCGCTGAACCTGGCCCCCACGGCCAGCACCGCGGCGCAGATGGCGCTGGGTGATGCGCTGGCCGTGGCCCTGCTCGACGCGCGGGGTTTTCGGGAAGAAGACTTCGCGCGCTCGCACCCCGGCGGCAGCCTGGGCCGCAAGCTGCTGATGCATGTCCGCGACCTGATGCGCGGCGGCGACGCCGTGCCGCGCGTGGCGCCGGCGGCCAGCTTCACCGACCTGCTGCGCGAGATGACCGGCAAGGGCCTGGGCTTCACCGCCGTGGCCGACGCGGCGGGTCGCGTGGTCGGCATCTTCACCGACGGCGACTTGCGGCGCCTGATCGAGCGCGGGGCCGACCTACGCTCGCTGACTGCTGCGCAGGTGATGCACCGCAGCCCGCGGCTCGTCCGCGACGACGCGCTGGCGGTCGAGGCCGCCGCCGTGATGGAGCAGCACCGCATCACCAGCGTGCTGGTGGTCGACGCTGACGAGCAGCTCGTCGGCGCACTGAACAGCAACGATCTGATGCGCGCCAAGGTGATATGAGCCGGTCCCCGAGCACCTCCGGTGCCCCCCCCAAGGAGCCGTCAGGGCCACTTCGATTGCCCGCATGCGGTGCCAGTGGCTTGGCGGTGCCGGGTCCGCGGCGGCCGCTTGTGTCGCCGCTCGCGTCGCCTGTCGTGCCGTCGTTGCGCTTCCCGGTCGAGACGCTGCTGTTGGCCCAGGGCGCAGGGCTGGGCATGCGGGCGGCGATCTTCGACGTCGACGGCGTGCTCACCGATGGCCGGCTGTACATCGGCGAGCAGGGTGAGGCCTTCAAGGCGTTCTCGGCGCTGGACGGGCATGGTCTGAAGCTGCTGCAGCAGGGCGGCATCACGCCGCTCGTGATCACCGGCCGCGATTCGCCGGCGGTGCGCCGGCGGGTCTCCGATCTGGGGCTGGGCCACGCCGTCTACGGCGCGGCCGACAAGCTGGCAGCGGCCGAATCCCTGCTGGCGGCACTGAACCTCGGCTGGCCCGAAGTCGCGGTGATCGGCGACGACTGGCCCGACCTGCCGCTGCTCACCCGCGCGGCGTTCGCGTGCGCCCCGCCTAACGCGCATGCCGAGGTGCGAGCGCTGGCCGACCATGTCACGCAGGCTGCGGGTGGGCACGGTGCGGCGCGCGAATTCTGCGACCTGCTGCTGATGGCGGCCGGGCGCTACGCAACACTGCTGCACGGGCAGCTGCAGACACTGGACGGTGCCTGAGGATGGCACGGTGAGCGTCGAGCTGCACCTGCCCGACCTGCCGGAAGTGCCGATCTCCGTCGGCTTGGCCCCGGTGGCACCGGGCGCGCCGCGCCAGCCGCGCGCTCCGCTGCACCACCGCTTGCGCGACCTGCTGTCGGCCTACCTGCCGCTGCTGTTAATGCTGCTGCTGGCCCTGGCCACCTGGTGGCTGGCGAAGAATTCGCCGCAGCCGGTGCCGGCGCCCGGCGAGGCCGTGCTGCGCACCGACCCCGACTACATGATGAGCGGCTTCGCGCTCGAACGGTTTGACGCCGGCGGGCGCCTGAAGCTGCGCATCGACGGCGCGCAGATGCATCACTTCCCGGCCAGCGACCGCATCGAGATCGACGGCGTGCAGTTGCGCGCGTTGGCCCCCGACGGACGTCAGACCCTGGCCCATGCGCGCCGCGCCCTGGCCACCGGCGACGGCAGCGAAGTCCAGCTTCTGGGCGGTGCCGAGGTCACGAGTGTCGACCGCGCGGGCCAGAAGCTGGTCATGCGCGGCGAGTTCCTGCACGCCTTCTTCGTCACCGAGCGGGTGACCAGCCATCTGCCGGTGCAGGTGCTGTTCGGCAGTACCGCGGTGCAGGCTGCTGGGATGACCTACGACCACCCGAGCGGACAGCTGGACCTCAGCGGCCCGCTGCGCACCACGCTGGCCCCGCGGGGCAACGGACGATGAGTCCCGGGCTGGTCTTCATTACCGGGGCGTCCAGCGGGATCGGCCAGGCCCTGGCCGTGCGCTACGCGCAGGCCGGCTGGCGCCTGGCGCTGGTCGCCCGCCGGACGGCGCAGACGGAGGCCTGGGCCGAGCAGCAGGGCTGGCCGGCGGAGCGCTGGGCGGTCTACGACGCCGATGTGGCCCAGCCCGACAGCATCGTCGCCGCCGGCGCGGCGTGCATCGCCCGCCAGGGCCTGCCGCAGGTGGTCATCGCCTGTGCCGGCATCAGCGTCGGCATGGACACGGCGCAGCGCGGCGATCTCGACGTCATGAGCGAAACCCTGGCCATCAACAATGTCGGGCTGGCGGCCACCTTTCATCCCTTCCTGGCGGCCATGCGCGAGCGTCGTGCGGGCACCCTGGTGGGCATCGCCAGCGTCGCGGCGATCCGCGGGCTGCCCGGGCATGGCGCGTACTGCGCTAGCAAAGCCGGCGTGGTGGCGTATTGCGAAAGCCTGCGCGTCGAATGCCGTTCCCACGGCATCCGTGTCGTGACCTTGTTGCCGGGCTGGATCGAGACGCCGCTGACCGCCAGGAATCCCTACCCGATGCCCTTCATGCTGCCCGCCGCGGTATTTGCCGAACGCGCTTTTCGCGCCATCCAGGACGGGGTCAGTTATCGCGTGATTCCCTGGCAAATGAGCTTCGTGGTCAAGTTGCTCAGGCTGCTGCCGAACGGGCTGTTCGATCGGCTGGCGGCGGGACGTCGGCGCAAGCCGCGTCGCGCTGGATGACAGCGCCGCAATGACCGCAACGACGCAATAACAAAGGCGCGACGGCCTTGCGGCTGTCGCGCCTGGAGATCGAAAGAAGGGGAGGCTGGTCAGTCGCCGTAGCCGCCGCGGTTGCCACCGCCGCCGCCACTGCCGCTGCTGCCGCCACCGTAGCCGCCACGGCTGCCACCACCACCGCCGCTGCCGTACGGGCTGCGGCCGCCGCCACCACCACCACCACCGTAGGGGCTGCGTCCACCGCCGCCACCACCACCACCGCCGCCGTAGCCGCCACCACCGCCACCCGTGCCGCCACCACCGCCATAGCCCCCACGGCTGCCGCCGCCACCGCCGCCGAAGCCGCCGGGCCGCTCTTCACGCGGCCGCGCTTCGTTGACCACGATGGCCCGGCCTTCCAGGGCTTGGCCGTTCATGCCGTTGATGGCGGCCTGCGCCTCGGCATCTGAGCCCATTTCGACGAAGCCGAAGCCCTTCGAACGGCCGGTGTCGCGGTCCATCATCACCTTCGCCGAGGTGACGCCGCCGAACTGTGAAAATGCCTGATGCAGAGATTCATCGCGCACCGAATAAGCCAGATTGCCGACGTACAGTTTGTTTCCCACGGGGAGCCCTCAATCAAGAACCGGAATAACCATGTGGAGCTTCAACCCTGCGTGAACCAATCAGGCAAAAGGCGCGGCTGCCAGACACAGACTCCGTATTATGAAGTTCAGTCAGAGGCCGCTGTAAAGACGCAACAGGCCAAATGTTGTTTTGATGCCCCCGGGCAAACCCTCGATTTGCCGCACCCGGGCGCACCGCCAGCGCAAGGCACCGTAACGACCGCAGCACGACAACGATGGATCTGCTGAAACCGCTGATCGCGCTGCTGGCGATCGTCAATCCGATCGGCGTCGTGCCGTTCTTCATCCACTTCACGCAGAGTTTCGACCGCCGCCAGCGCCAGCGAACCATCCGCATCAGCAGTTTCAGCGCCTTCGCCGTCATCGCGGTCAGCGCGCTGGCGGGCTTGCGGATCATCGAATTCTTCGGCATTTCGCTGGCATCGTTCCAGGTCGGCGGCGGCACGCTGCTGCTGATCAGTTCGCTGGCCATGCTCGACGCCCGCCCGGCGGAAAGCAAACCGGCCGACGTCACCGAAGGCAACGAAAAGATCGATGCCGGTGCGAGCATCGCCGTGGTTCCGCTGACGATCCCGCTGCTGACCGGGCCGGCGACGATCTCGACCATGGTCATCTACGCCGAGAAGTCACGGCAGCTGTGGGAGCTCGGTGTGCTGGTCGGGTACGGCGTGGTCATTGCGCTGGTGACCTATGCGGTGTTCTCGGCCTCCGGCCAGATCGCCCGCGTGCTTGGCCGCACCGGCATCAACATCATGACCCGACTGATGGGTCTGATCCTGGCCGCGATGGCGGTCGAATTGCTCGCCGACGGGCTGGTCAAGCTGTTCCCGGTGCTGGCCACCCATCTGGCGCGCTGAAACTGCTGACTCACATGAAAACCGACACCCCGAGCTACGACTACATCATCGTCGGCGGTGGTACCGCCGGCTGCCTGCTGGCCAACCGGCTGTCGGCCGACAAGCGCTGTCGAGTCCTGCTCGTCGAGGCCGGCGGCGAAGACAACTACCACTGGATCCACATCCCGGTGGGGTACCTGTATTGCATTGGCAACCCGCGCACCGACTGGCTGTACTTCACCGAACCCGACGCCGGGCTGAACGGCCGCGCACTGCGCTACCCGCGTGGCAAGGTGCTGGGCGGATGCTCGAGCATCAACGGCATGATCTACATGCGCGGCCAGTCGCGCGACTACGACGCCTGGGCACGGGCCAGCGGCGACGACAGCTGGCGCTGGGAGCAATGCCTGCCCTACTTCAAGCGCCATGAAGACCATTGGCGTGGCGACAGCGATGCGCATGCGGCGGGCAAGGAATGGCGCGTCGAGAAGCAGCGCCTGTCCTGGGACGTTCTCGACGCATTTGCCGCCGCGGCGGTCGAGGCGGGCATTCCCGCCACCGACGACTTCAACCGCGGCGACAACGAAGGCGTCGGCTACTTCGAGGTCAACCAGAAGCGCGGCGTGCGCTGGAACACCAGCAAAGCCTTCCTGCGCCCGGTGCTCAAACGCCCCGGCCTGCAGGTCTGGACCGGCGCGCCGACATCGCGGGTGCTGATCGAGCAAGGCCGCGCCGTCGGTATCGAAGTCCTGCCGGTCGGCGGTGGTGCGCCGATGCAGGCGCGGGCCACGCGCGAGGTCGTGCTCTGTGCCGGTGCCGTCGGCACGCCGCAGCTGTTGCAGCTGTCGGGCATCGGGCGCGGGGCGCTGCTGCAAAGTCACGGCATCGCGGTGCAGCGCGACCTGCCCGGCGTCGGCGAGAACCTGCAAGACCACCTGCAGATCCGCGCCGTCTTCGAAGTCGAAGGTGTGAAGACCCTCAACACCCTGGCCAACTCCAGCTGGGGCAAGGCGCTGATTGGACTGGAGTACCTGCTGCGCCGCAGCGGGCCGATGAGCATGGCGCCGTCGCAACTCGGCGCCTTCACGCGCTCGTCGCCCGAACGTCGCTGGTCGAATCTTCAGTACCACGTCCAGCCGTTGTCGCTGGACGCCTTCGGCCAGCCGCTGCACCGCTTCAATGCCTTCACCGCCAGCGTCTGCAACCTCAACCCGAGTTCGCGCGGCACGGTGCAGATCCGCTCGCCGCGGCCCGAGGATGCACCGCGGATCCAGGCCAACTACCTGTCGACCGAAGACGACCGGCTGATCGCCGCCGAGTCGCTGCGCCTGACGCGGCGCATCGCCAGCATGCCGGCATTGGCACGCTACCGGCCGCGCGAGGTCAAGCCCGGCATTGAATACCAGAGCGACCGCGATCTGGCGCGCCTGGCCGGGGACATCGGCACCACGATCTTCCACCCGGTCGGCACCTGCCGCATGGGCCCGGCCGGGGACCCCGGCGCGGTGGTCGACAGCCGGCTGCGGGTGCACGGCGTGGCCGGGCTGCGGATTGCCGATGCCAGCATCATGCCCAGCATCACCAGTGGCAACACGAATGCGCCGACGCTGATGATCGCCGAGCGGGCGGCGGATTGGATTGCGGCGGGTTAGTCCCGATGCCCCGGGTGGCGGGGGCTGACTACATTGCGCCGACTCATCGCGGGCGGCTGGCCTGCCTCTGGTGGGGGATGGCGTGAGGAGACACCCGACGACGCAAGACAGACGACGGACAACAGTCGCTAGACGAAAAACAACAAGCGGACCAGGCGCTTGCAGCGCCAAAAGGCGCAGCCAAAGCCGAGATCCGAGAGCCGAACGCCGGCGCCCTCCATCAGCAGGCGCACACACCGGCAACGAACCTGGACACCCCCCATTGCTTGCAAAGCGCCGTATCCCTGGCGCTTTTTTGTTTGCGCTTGTGTCGCCGATTTCGCTACTTCGGCACGCTGGTGCATGCTGTGACTGCAGCGCTGCTGCCGATGGCCGATAAGACCATTGAAGGATCGCCGTTCGGTCCATTGCCGCCCTGTCCGCCCCGATCGACCCCGACCAGTCGTCACCCCCGTCCGAGTCCGCTCCAGCCAAGCCGCCACCATGTCCGTCAAACCCGAACTGCGCTCTCTGGACATCGACATCCCGGCGCAACCGCAAGCGCTGGTGCGGTTGTCGCTGCTGCTGGCCGAAGACGACATCAACCTGCAGGCCGCTGCGGAACTCGTCGAATCCGACATGGCGCTGGCCGCCGCCGTGATGAAGGCGGTCAACTCGTCGCTCTACGGGTTGAAGGGCCGCGTGCAGAGCGTCCAGCAGGCCATCACCTACTTGGGCATGCGGGAAGTCGCGGCGATCACCTTCGAAATGGGTCTGCGTGCTGCGTTCCCGCCGGCACCGGAACTCGACCCGCTGTGGCAGCGCGCTGCCAAGCGCGGCCTGATGATGGGTCGGCTGGGATCGCGGCTGTCGCTCGACGCCTGGGCCGCTCACTCGGCAGGCCTGTTCGAGGAATGCGGCAAGGCCGTGCTCTTTCGCCATTCCCCCGAGCACTACCGCGCCATGCTGCGCGCCTCCGCCAACGACACCGAACTCGCCGCGCTCGAACACACGGGCTTCGGTGTCAGCCACGACGCGCTGGGCGCGGCGCTGTGCGAAAGCTGGGGCTTGGGCGCGGTGGCCGTGGCCAGCGTTCGCCACCATGTGACGGCCCAGGCCGACCGCAGGTTGCCCGAGGCGATCGGCAAGCGCTCGGTGTGTGCGCTGTCGGTGCTGGTGCACACGCTGCAAACGGCGCCTGATGAACTCGACGCGGTGACCATGGAGGTGGCGCCGCAGGCCGATCTCGATCCCACCTTGGTCCTGCGCGCGCTGCGTCACGTTGAAGACCAGGTGAACAGCGCCGCCGAACACGGCCGCTGAGCGGCCGGCTGCCGCCACCCCTGGGCCTTCGCTGCCCCGCGATGCCCGAGGCTGAGGGAAGTCCTGGGTTGGGTGCCCTCACGCCTTCGTTAGTCTCTCGGCAATCGGGTGCATGCCGCGCCCCACGGATTGCATCATGGCCCCGACTGTCGCCCCCGGTTTGCTTGCCCTGCAGCAGCTCTACAAATGGGAGGCCACGGCGCCCGACAAAGTGGTGATGACGCAGCCGCAGGGTGGCGGCACGCTGCGTGAGTACACGTGGCGCGACGTGCTCGACCAGGTGCGCCGGGTGGCCGCGCATCTGCAGAGCCTGGGTCACCCACCCGGCTCGAACATTGCCATCCTGTCCAAGAACACGGCGCATTGGCTGATGGCCGACTGGGCCATCTGGATGGCCGGCCACGTTTCGGTGCCGCTGTACCCGACCCTGGCCGCCGGCACCATCCGCCAGATCCTCGAACACAGCGAATCCCGCCTGCTGTTCGTCGGCAAGCTCGACGGCTGGGAAGGGATGAAGCCCGGCATCCCCGCCGGCATGCCCTGCATCGTGCTGCCGCTGGCGCCGGCCGATGCGGCGCGCAGCTTCCGCGCCTGGGACGATGTGATCGCCCAGACCGCGCCGCTGCAGGGCCAGCCGGTGCGTCCGGCCGAGGAGCTGTGCACGATCATGTACACCTCGGGCACCACGGGTGCCCCCAAGGGCGTGATGCACAGCTTCGGCAACTTCGCCCACGCCGTTCGCGACGGCCTGCAGCGGGTGCCGCTGCGCGAAGACAGCCGCATGCTGAGCTACCTGCCGTTGTCGCACGTGGTCGAGCGCGCGCTGGTCGAACACGGGCAGCTTGCCTCCGGCATGCACGTGTTCTTCGCCGAGAGCCTGGACACCTTCACGATCGACCTGCGGCGCGCGCGGCCGACGGTTTTCTTCTCGGTGCCCCGGCTGTGGGTCAAGTTCCAGCAGGGCGTCCAGGCCAAGATGCCGCCGGCCAAGCTCAACCTCCTTCTCAAGCTGCCGTTCGTGGGCCGCCTGGTGCGCAAGAAGGTGCTGGCGGCACTCGGGCTGGATCAGTGCGTCTTCGCCGCCGGCGGCGCCGCACCGATGCCGCTGGAGCTGCTGCGCTGGTACAACCGCCTCGGTCTGCACCTGGCCGAGGGCTACGGCATGACCGAGAACCTCGGCGCGACGCACCTCAGCGACGGCCAGCCCGCCAGCTTCGGCACGGTCGGCCGGCCCTACGACGCCGTCCCCTGCCGCATCGACCCGGCCAACGGCGAGATCCAGGTCAAGGCGCCGTGGACCATGCTCGGCTACTACAAGGAACCCGAGCTCACTCGACAGGCGATGACCGACGACGGCTGGCTGCACACCGGCGACAAGGGCTCGGTCGACGAGCGCGGCCAGCTGCGCATCACCGGCCGCGTCAAGGACCTGTTCAAGACCAGCAAGGGCAAGTACGTGGCCCCGGCGCCGATCGAGGACAAGCTGGTCATGCACCCGGCTGTCGAAGCCTGCTGCGTCACCGGGGCCAACCTCGGTCAGCCGCTGGCGCTGCTGATGCTCAACCCCGAGGCGGTGAAACAGGCCGCCACCCCGGCTGGCCGCAGCGAGCTCGAGGCCTCGCTGGCAGCGCACCTGAGCAGCGTCAACGCGACCCTGGACCCGCACGAGCAGGTCGACTGCCTGGTCTTGATGACCGAGGCCTGGACGGTCGACAACGACCTCATCACGCCGACCTTCAAGGTCAAGCGCAACCGCATCGAAGACTTGTTCGCGCGCAACTACGAGGCCTGGGTCGGCTCGCGCAAGAAGATCCTCTGGGCCAATCCCTGATTCAACGCGGCGGCACTGGCGGCACTGGCGGCGCAGACGCCGCGATCGGCGGCGTGGGCACCACCACCCCGGTCGTCAGCGGGATCTCGTCGCTGAGCGTCACCCGGCTGACGTAGTAGCGCGTGTCGCCGAAGCAGCTGGTCGGCAGGCCGACCTTCTCGTCGTAGTGCAAGGCGACGCGTTTGCCCATCACCTGCGAAACCTGGCGGGCCACCGCCTCGTCCCAGATCGTGAAGTAGAACTTCTCCGGCGTGCTGCCGGGCAGCGAGACCAGCGCCAGCTCGCCTTCCCAGGTCTTGCAGATCCAGCCCTTCTTGGACAGCTTCTGCACCCAGCCGGCGCGGTCGCCGCTGGAATAGCTCCAGCTCAGGGCGCCCCAGAAATACGCTGCCACCACGGCAAGCAGCGCGACCAGGGCCAGGACGAGGCGAATGATCATGGGGTGGCGTCGGTTCAGGCGGCGGAATCGTGCGTCGGATTATCGGCCGCGCCGAAGGCCAGCTCGGCAGCCGCCAGGTCTTCGAGTGCGGTGCCCACCGACTTGAACAGGGTGATCTCGGCGGCGTCGCGGCGCCCGGCCGATTCGCCGCGGCACAGCCCCTGCAGCGTTCCCTGCACGTCGCTGGCGCGCAAGGCCCCGGCGGCGATGGCCTGCAGCAGGTCGCCGGCCTTGAGCAGGGCTTCCGGCGTGTCGACGAAGACGCGGGCGCGGCCGAAGGCGTCGGCGTCGGCTTCGCACATGGTCGGTGTGAAGGCGCCGACCAGATCGACATGGCAGCCCGGCCGCAGCCAGGCGCCGTGCACGAGGGGCGCGCTGGCGAGCGTGGCGCAGCTGACGATGTCGGCCGCGCGCACCGCGGCCTGCAGGTCCGTCACCGCTTGACCGCCCAGGCGTTCGGACAAGGCCCGCGCCGCAGTGGGGCGGCGGGCCCAGACCTGCAGTTCGGACAGGCCCGGGCGCACCGCACGCATCGCCTCGGGCAGCAACGCGGCCACCTGCCCGGCACCGACGATCAGCAGCCGCCGCGCGTCGGCGCGCGCCAGGAACGACGCCGCCAGCGCCGACGCCGCCGCGGTGCGCCGCGCGGTGATCTGGCCGCCGTCGAGTTGCGCGAGCGGCACGCCGGTGCGCGCGTCGAACAGCGTGTACGCGGCATGCACGCTGGGCAGGCCCAGCGCTCCGTTGGCCGGAAAGACGGTGACCGTCTTGATGCCCAGCCGGCCACCCGGCCGCCAGGCCGGCATCAGCAGTACCGAGCCGGCATCACCGATGGCGTGGATCTGGCGGGCGGGCACCTCGCAGCCGGCCACGAACAGGTGCCGCAGGGCCTCGATCAGCGCCGGCAGCGGCAGCGCTCTGCACGTCGCCGCGGCATCGAACAGACGCATCGGGCGTGGCCCGCCGCGCCTACTTGGTGTTGGCCTTGAAGCTGGTGAACAGCCGTGTCTGCACACGCCGGATGTCCTGTGGCACGGCGTCGGGCACGGTCAGTTTCTTCAGGTCGGCGGCCGACAGGAAGACCGTCGGGTTGTCGGCCACTTCCTTCTTGACGAACTTCTTCGACGCCGCGTTGGGGTTGGCGTAGAAGACCTTGTTGGTCAGCGACGCGTGGACCTCGGGGCGCAGGATGTAGTTGATGAACAGGTGCGCGTTCTTGACGTTCTTGGCGTCCTTCGGGATGGCCATGGTGTCGAAGAACAGCGTCGCGCCGGTCGGCGGCACCAGGGCCTGGATGTCCTGGCCGGTCTTGGTCTCGATGGCGCGCTGGCGGGCGATGTTGATGTCGCCCGAGTAGCCCATGACCACGCACAACTGGCCGGCCGCCAGGTCGTTGATGTAGCCCGACGACGAAAAGCGCGTGATGCTCGGCCGCGCGGCCTTGAGCAGCGCGGCGGCAGCGTCGTAGTCCTTGGCGTTCTTGCTGTACGGCTCCTTGCCGGCGTGGATCATGGCCACCGGCAGGACCTCGCTGGCCGAATCGAGCACGTTGATGCCGCAGCCCTTGAGCTTGCTCGCGTACTCGGGCTTGAAGATCAGGTCCCAGGGGTTGGCCGGCATCGGCAGCGCGCCGAGCGTCGCCTTGACCTTGCCGGCGTTGATGCCGACGGTGACGTAGCCCCACAGCCAGGTCACCACATGCTCGTTGCCGGGGTCGATCTGCGCCACCTTCTCGAGCAGCGCCGGGTCGAGGTTGACCCAGTTGCCGAGCTGGGCGCGGTCGAGCTTCTGGTACAGCCCGCCGGCAATCTGCGTCTTTGCGAAGTGGGCGCTGGGCACGACGATGTCGTAGCCCGTCTTGCCGGCCACCAGCTTGGCTTGCAGGATCTCGTTGTTGTCGTAATTGTCGTAGCGGACCTTGATGCCGGTCTCTTTCTCGAAATTCTTGATCGTCTCGTCGGCGATGTAGTCCGACCAGTTGTAGATGTTCAGCACCTTGCTGTCGCCCTGCGCGGCGGCGCCGGTGGCGGCTGCCGCCAGCCCGATGGCGATGAGGGTCTGCTGCAGGCGAAAGGGTCGGAGGTTCATGACGGGCTCTGGGGTTCGGGATGGGGGTCGCGGTCGGTTGAGGTGCCGGATGGTGGGGACAACGCGTGGCGCTGGATTCTGGCCGACCGGCCGGCTGCCGTGGCGGCTACCAGGGGATCGCGCTGCCGTCCCAGGCGTGGAAGTTCCCGCTGGCGCCGTCGGGCGGCAGGGCGTCCAGGACATCCAGCAGGTGCTGCGCCGCGGCCGCCGGCGTCGTCGCGTCCCGCTCCTGGCCGATGATCGGCGCCGACAACGCCGAGGCCACGGTGCCTGGGTGCAGCGCGGCCAGCACCGCCAGCGGGCGGCGCCGCGCGACTTCGATGGCCGCGCTGCGCAGCAGCATGTTCAGCCCGGCCTTGCTGGCGCGGTAGCCGTACCAGCCGCCCAGCCGGTTGTCGCCGATGCTGCCGACGCGCGCCGACAGCACGGCCAGCAGCCCGCGTTCCTGCACCGGCAGCAGGTCGTGGAAGTGCTTGATGACCAGCGCCGGACCGATCGCGTTGACGGCATAGGCGCGGGCCAGGCGTACCGGGTCGATGTCGGCCAGCCGCTTTTCGGGAGCCCGACCGTCGACCTGCAGGATGCCGGTGGCGCAGACCACCAGGTGGACCGGCCCGCCGCCGCGCAGCGCGGCCGCCGCCGCGGCCAGGCTGGCCTCGTCGGTGACGTCGACCGCCGGCGTGCCGCGCCGCGACAGCCCGCTGACGTCGGCGCAGCGCGGATCGGCCTGCAGCGCAGCGACCAGTGCGCTGCCGATCGCCCCTGACGCGCCAATGACGACAGCGCGATAGCCGCTGGGCAGGCTGTTCACAGCGCAGGGATCAGGGCGGCGCGGAGCCCGGTATCGGATTGCATGCGGCCAGCATAGCCGCGACGCGGCTCCACAATGCGCGCCATCCCACCAGCCACCTCCCGCCTTGCCATGCCTTTGCTGATCGCCGGTCTGCTGCTGTTCCTGGGCGCCCATTCGGTGCGTGTCTTCGCCGAAGGCTGGCGCGGCCGTTTCATTGCCCGGCGGGGTGAGAACGCCTGGAAGGCGCTGTATTCGTTGGTCTCGTTGGTCGGCCTGGGGCTGCTCGTCTGGGGCTACGGCGCGGCGCGCCAGCAGCCGGTGGTGCTCTGGGCCTCGCCGACCTGGACCCGCCATCTCGCGGCCCTGCTGACCGTGCCCGCCTTCGTGCTGCTGGCGGCGGCCTATGTGCCGGGCAATGCCATCAAGGCCCGCGTCGGCCACCCGATGGTGCTGGGCGTCAAGGTCTGGGCGCTGGCCCACCTGCTGGCCAACAACACACTGGCCGACGTGCTGCTGTTCGGCGGCTTTCTGCTCTGGGCCGTGCTCTGCTTTCGCGCCGCGCGGGCGCGCGACCGGGCCAGCCAGGTGGTCTATCCCGCCGGGCGCCCCGGGCCGACGCTGATCAGCGTCGGCGTTGGTCTGGCCGCCTGGGTGGCCTTCGCGTTCTGGGGCCACCTGGCGTTGATCGGCGTGCGGCCTTTCGGCTGAATCTCCCCCGCTGGGGGGAGCGACGGCGGCGGTGCGGGGGCCCCCCTGCAGCCGCCCTCGTGGCGATGGCCGGGCGGCTGGCAAGTGCGCAGGATGAGGGCATCCGTCACCGTTCCCGCCAGGAGGCCCCGTATGAACATCCTGCCCGAGCTAATCAGCCTGGCCCGCTGGGCGCTGCCGCAGCGCCGCACCTGGGCCAGCCCCGGCTTCACTGACCGCGCGTCCGAGGTGCTGCTCGACGACGTTCCCGGCGACCGCGCCCAGCCGGGTTGCGGCTGGTTCGACTCCAGCCACGAGTTGCAACACGGCCTGCTCGTCACCGAGCACGCCGAGGCGGCGCAGCTGCCGCTGGACGCCTGGTTGTCGTTGCATCTGGCCGACCGACGCGGCACCTCGTCCGCAGGGCCATTCGTCGGCGCCTGCGGCAGTTGAAGCCCGACGGCCGGCGGGTGGTCGCCCGGCTATCGTGTCGGCAACGCCGCGTCGGCGGTGTTGAAAGGGACACGATGAAGCGCGCGATCCTGTTCTGCGTGGGCGCCTTGGTCGGCCTGCCCGGGGGCCTGCGGGCCGAGCCTGTCGGCGAGGTCGACACGGTCTTCAAGCTGATCGGACCCGACCACAAGATCGTGGTCGACGCCTACGACGACCCGGGGGTGCGGGGCATCACCTGCTACGTGTCGCGGGCCAAGACTGGCGGCATCAAGGGCGGGCTCGGCCTGGCCGAGGACAAGGCTGAAGCGTCCATCGCCTGCCGCCAGACCGGGCCGATCTCCTTCCCCAAGCCGCTGCGACAGCAGGACGAGATGTTCAGCGAACGCATCTCGCTGGTCTTCAAGAAACTGCGGGTGGTGCGCATGGTCGATGCCGGACGGAACACGCTGGTTTACCTGACCTACTCCGACCGCGTCATCGAAGGCTCGCCGCAGAACAGCGTGACTGCCGTTCCGGTCGACCGGGCCACGCCGATCCCGCTGAAGTAACGCTGCTCACACCTTCTCAGGCCAGCCGGCCGGCGCGAAAGTCTTCCACCGCCTGGAAGATCTCGTCGTTCGTGTTCATCACGAACGGCCCGTGCTGCGCGATCGGCTCACCCAGCGGCTGCCCGGCGATCAGGATCGCACGCGCGCCCTCGCCCCCCGCCGTCAGCACC
>JANMAP010000503.1:0-8167 GCA_031359905.1 Burkholderiales bacterium
CGGCGATCTGCAGCGCGGCGGCTTGCGTGCTCGACGCCCACTGCTGGTCTTCAGCCCATCGGCCGACGGTCTCGTCCCGCAGCACCAGGGCGGCCTGGCCCGCGGCCCGGTCCTCGGCGGCGGTGCCTGCCGGCGCGGACAGCGGCCAGGCCGCCCTGGTGCTGCGGGTCGAGACCGTCGGCCGATGGGCTGAAGACCTGCTGTGGGCGTCGAGCACGCAAGCCGCCGCGCTGCTGATCGCCGTCGCCGCCGCTGCCGCTGCGCTGGCCGGCGCGGCTTTGCGCGGCTGGCGCCGACAACTGCGGGCCAGCGTCGCCCAAGCGCAGGCCATCAGCCAGGGACGCCTGGCGCTGGCCGACGAGAGCGATCTGCCCGACGTGCCCGAAGTGCGCGAACTGATGCAGGCCATGAACGGGATGATCCGGCGCTTGCGCGAAGGGCAGGAGGCACAGGCCGCGCAGGTCGCCGCATTGCAGCGTCAAGCCCAGGCCGACGACGTCACCGGGCTGCCCCGACGCGGGCAGTTCATCGCCAGCCTGGACGCCCTGCTCGGCCCGGCGCCTGCGCCGGCACGGGCGCTGCTGCTGGTCCGGCTGATGCAGATCGACGGGCTCAACGAGCGGCTCGGCTTCGACGCCACCGACCGCCTGCTGGCGGCCGCTGCCGAGCTCCTGCAGGCCTACGTCGACCGCGTTCCGGGCGCCTTCGCGGCGCGCCTGAACGGGTGCGACTTCGGGCTGGCCCTGCCGGTGGCCGGGGTCGCAGTAGAGACCGCCGACTCACTGGCCGCGGCCTTGTCGACATCGCCGCTGGTGCGCGCCGGCGCGGCACAGTTCTGCATCGGTGGCGTCGATCAGCTGGACCAGCTCGATGCCGGCGCGGCCCTCGCAGCCGCCGACGCGGCGCTGGCGCGCGCCGAGTTCACGGCCAGCCCGGTCGTCGACGGCCCAGCGGACGCCGTGCTGTCTGGCTTCGGCGCGCGCGCCTGGCGCCAGCAGATCGCCGACGCGCTGGACGCCGGCCGCGTGCAGCTGGCCGAGGTTCCGGTGGTCGACCGCGAGGGGCGCTTGATCCATCTGGAGTGCACGCTGTGCGTCCAGTTCGACGCCGCCGGCGACTTCCGGCCGGCACGCCAGTGGCTGGCGTTGGCGATGCGCAGCCGGCTGACGCCGCGGGTCGACCTGGCCGGCCTGCGCCTGGCGCTTGCGGCCAGCGCCACGGACGGGTGGCCACGCTGCGTGCTGGTCGCGCAAGACTCGCTTTTGACCCCGGGCTTTGTTGCCGAGGTCGTAGCCTGTCTGGCCGGCGATGCCACGGCCGCCCGCCAGGTGGCCTTCGAGTGGCTGGCCAGCCCGCGCCCGCCGGCGTTGTCGATGCAGATCGACGCGGCCGCTTCGTGGCGGGGTGCCGGCGCGCGGCTCGGCGCCGAGCATGCGGGCGCACCAGCGCAGGCGCTGGCGCGCTGGCAGTCGGTGGGCATCGATCACATCAAGTTCGACGCCCGCCATTTCCGCGGTCTGGCCGATGACCCGGCGGTGCAGGCCTATGCCGCCGGCCTGCTGGCCCTCGTGCGGCAACTCGGCCTGCGCGCCCTGGCCGGGGGCGTTGACGACCAGCGCGATCTGGCCGCACTCTGGGGGCTGGGTTTCGACGGGGCGGCCGGCGCTGCGGTCCGCTGGGGACGGTCGGGGTAGCGGATCAGGCGATGTCGCCGGCGTGGATCGCGAAATGCCCCTGGCGGCGGTCGGCGAAGAAGTGGCGCAGCGTGTCGCGCACGGTGCGGAACGCCAGCGTGTCCCACGGCACTTCGTCTTCGCGGAACAGGCGCGCCTCGATCGTTTCGGGGCCGGGGGCCAGCGTGGTGTCCAGCATGCGGGCCAGGTAGAACAGGTGCAACTGGCCGACGCGGACCACATTCAGGACCGTGAACAAGGACTGCAGTTCGATGCGCGCGCCGGCCTCTTCGACGGTTTCGCGCACGGCACCCTCGGCGGTGCTTTCGCCGAGTTCGAGAAACCCCGCCGGCAAGGTCCACAGGCCGTAGCGCGGCTCGATGTTGCGCCGGCACAGCAAGACCTGATCGCCCCACACCGGCACGGTGCCGACGACGTTGATCGGGTTCTCGTAGTGGATCTCGCTGCACAGCGTGCAGGTGGCGCGTTCACGGTTGTCGTCGGCTGGAACGCGGTATTCGGTGCGTCCGCCGCAGACCCGACAGTGCTGGATGCGATGCGACACGAGCATGGCGAGCGAGTGTAGCGGCCGGGCCCGCGTGGCATCATCATTGGCCCCAAGCCAACGACGCCGCGAGCCCGCCATGAATCTCGTCATTCCTGCCCTGCCTCCGACCACCACGCGCGTGGCCGGCGGCGGCGAGTTTCCGGTCCACCGCATCTACTGTGTCGGCCGCAACTACGCCGAGCACGCGCAGGAAATGGGCTTCACCGGCCGCGAGCCGCCGTTCTTCTTTCTGAAGCCCGCTGACGCCGTGGTGCCGGTTGCCGATGGCGAGACCGGCGCAATCGCCTACCCGACCTTGACCTCCAATCTGCACCACGAGATCGAGCTGGTGGTCGCCATCGGTGTCGGCGGCCAGCACATCAAGGCCGCCGACGCCGCGCGTCACATCTGGGGCTATGCGATCGGCCTGGACATGACGCGCCGCGACCTGCAGGGCGAAGCCAAGAAGCAGGGTCGACCCTGGGAGATCGGCAAGGCCTTCGAGCAATCGGCGCCGATCGGTCCGCTCGTGCCGATTGCGACGACAGGCGAATTGACGTCGGGTGCCATCACCCTGTCGGTCAACGGCAGCCTGCGCCAGAAGGGCGACCTGAAAGAGCTGATCTGGAGCGTCAACGAATCCATCGAATACCTCAGCAACGCCTGGACCTTGCAGCCCGGCGATCTGATCTTCACCGGCACGCCGGCCGGTGTCGGCGCGGTGGTCCCGGGCGACGTGATGGAAGGCGGCATCGCCGGCCTGGGCACCTTGCGTGTCGCGGTGCGCTGACGCGCGAACGGGGGGTTCTCACGGTGGAGCTCTATAACTACTTCCGCTCCTCGGCGTCTTACCGCGTGCGGATCGCGCTGGCGCTGAAGGGCCTGGACTACGACTACAAGTCGGTGCACCTGGCCAAGAGCGAGCAGCTCAAGGAGCATTACGCCGCGGTGTCGGCGTCGCGCCTGGTGCCGCTGCTGTGCGACGGCGAGGTCTCGCTGACGCAGTCGCTGGCGATCATCGAATACCTCGACGAAACGCATCCGCAGCCCCCGCTGTTGCCAGCCACGCCGGTTGAACGTGCGCGGGTGCGGGCGCTGGCGCTGGACATCGCCTGCGAGATCCACCCGCTGAACAACCTGCGCGTGCTGCGCTATCTGGTGCGCGAGCTCAAGGTGTCGGACGATGACAAGAACCGCTGGTACCGCCACTGGGTCGAGACCGGGCTGGAAGTCGTCGAACGCCAGCTCGCCGCGCATCCAGCCACCTATTGCCATGGCCAGACGCCGACGCTGGCCGACTGCGTGCTGGTGCCGCAGATCTTCAACGCCCAGCGCTTCGACTGCCGGCTCGATCATGTGCCGCAAGTGATGCGGGTGTTCGACGCCTGCATGCAGCTCGATGCCTTCGAACGCACCCGCCCCGAACGCTGCCCCGACGCCGAGTGACGCTGCGCGGCGGCTGCCGTTGATCACGCCAGCGTGGGCCGCGCCGGCCAGCGTCGGTGCAGCCATGAGCACGCGCGCTGGCGGTGTCAGCGTCGCACCCTGGGCCAGCCTGAACCTCGGCGGGGCCAGCGGTGACGACCGCGACGCGGTGGCCCGCAACCGCCGCGTCTTCGAGCTTCAAATCGGCGCGCGACCGGTGTGGTTGCGCCAGGTGCACGGCGTCAACGTGCTGCGATTGGCTGCCTCCGATGCGGGCGCGACGGCGGACGCTGCCTGGACAAGCGAGCCCGGCGTGGCCTGCAGCGTGCTGGTCGCCGATTGCCTGCCGGTGCTGTTCGCGGAGCGCGACGGCCGAGCCGTGGCTGCAGCGCACGCCGGCTGGCGCGGGCTGGCCGCCGGGGTGCTGGAAGCCACGCTGCGTGCCTTGCAGCAGGGCGTGGGGCTCGCCGCGTCCGATGTCGTGGTCTGGCTGGGCCCGTGCATCGGCCCGCGCGCCTTCGAGGTCGGCGCCGATGTGCTGCGGGCCTTTGGTGCAACGCCCGACGATGCCGATCCGGCGCTGTTCATCAGCCGCCCGCGCCTGGATGGATCGCCGCGCTGGCGGGCCGACCTGGCCGGCCTGGCGCGGCGGCGACTGCAAGCGGCCGGCGTCGCCGATATCGCGGTCGACGGCCGTTGCACGGTGGAGAACGCCTCAGACTTCTTTTCGTTCCGCCGCGACGGCGTCACCGGCCGGCTGGCTGCCGCGGTCTGGCGCCGCGGATGAAGGTTCAGCGGGTTCAGCAACGCCGGCGGCTTCGGCGCGCCGGCGGGCGCTGCGGCGTGCCGGCGTGCCCAGCAGATACAGCACGATGCCCAGCGGCAGCAGCCCGTAGAGCACCAGCGTGACCAGCGCCCCGAGCACGCTGCCCTGGGCCGACAAGGCTTCGGCAAGAGCCATCATCAGCACCACGTACATCCAGGCCAGCGCCACCAGGTACATCGTTCAGCGGCCCGCAACTGCCGGCGCGTGCGGGCCCCGAGCTCGGGGGGCACAAACGATCTGAGCAAACGGTCGAGTCATGCAAAGGCAGGGGTATGATTTTTGGGAGGGCATGCTGATCGTCATGTCCTCGTCAGTCGGCCGGCCTGGATCGGCGGCCTCGGACACCAGCATCGCCGGATCGATCAGGCGCGACAGGCGCAACAGACGCCGACACACCAGGAGACACTGTGAAGACCAAGCCTAACGCCTCAAGCGCCCCAGCGGGGGCGCCACCCGAAGCATTCGGGGTTGCCGTCGGGGAGATGTTGAAGTCGCTCTCGGCTCTGAACCTGCCGCCGTCCGAAATCGGCCAGTTGCAGGGCGACTACCTGAAGAGCGCCACCGAAGTTTGGAATCAGGCCCTGCAGCGGCTGCAGGGCGATGGCCCGGGCGGGAGCCTCGGCGACCGCCGTTTTGCGGCCAGCGAATGGCTGAAGAACCCGGCAGCGGCCTTCACCGCGCAGATGTACCTGCTGAACGCACGCACGCTGATGCAGATGGCGGAAAGCGTGCAGGCCGATCCGAAGACCAAGGCCCGGCTGCGCTTCGCGGTCCAGCAGTGGGTCGACGCGACCAGCCCCAGCAACTTCCTGGCGCTCAACCCCGAAGCCCAGCAGAAGGCCCTGTCCACGCAGGGCCAGAGCATCGCCCAGGGCATGCAGCATCTGATCGAGGACCTGCAGAAGGGCCACGTCTCGCAGACCGACGAGAGCGTCTTCGAGGTCGGCAGGAACGTCGCCACCACGCAGGGCACGGTGGTCTTCGAAAACGAACTGTTCCAGCTCATCGAGTACACACCGCTGACGGCCAAGGTGCACGAACGGCCGATGCTGTTCGTGCCGCCGTGCATCAACAAGTTCTACATCCTTGACCTGCAGCCCGAGAATTCGGTGATCCGCTACACCGTCGAGCAAGGGCACCACACCTTCGTCGTCAGCTGGCGCAACCCCGACGAATCGCTGCGCAACAAGACCTGGGACGACTACATCGAGGAAGGGCCGTTGACCGCGCTGCGCGTGGTCCAGGAGATCACCGGCGCCGAGACACTGAACACGCTGGGCTTCTGCGTCGGCGGCACCATCCTGACCACCGCGCTGGCGGTGCTGGCCGCGCGCGGCGAACACCCGGCGCACAGCCTCACGCTGCTGACCACGCTGCTGGACTTCAGCGACACCGGCATCCTCGACATCTTCATCGACGAGACGATGGTCCAGATGCGCGAGATGACGCTCGGCGCCCAGGCGCCCGGCGGCCCGGGGATGCTGAAGGGCAAGGAACTGGCCACCACCTTCAGTTTCCTGCGGCCGAACGACCTGGTCTGGAACTATGTCGTCGGCAACTACCTGAAGGGCGAAGCCCCGCCGCCATTCGACCTGCTGTACTGGAACGGCGACAGCACCAACCTGCCCGGGCCGATGTACTGCTGGTATTTGCGCCACACCTATCTGCAGAACGAACTGAAGAAGCCCGGCGCGCTGACGGTGTGCGGCGAGAAGGTCGACTTGAGCCGCATCCAGGCGCCGGTCTTCCTCTACGGCTCGCGCGAAGACCATATCGTGCCCTGGACGGGGGCCTACGCGTCGGTGCCGCTGTTCAAGGGCAAGCGCCGCTTCGTGCTGGGCGCCAGCGGCCACATCGCCGGCGTCATCAACCCGCCGGCCAAGGGCAAGCGCAGCTACTGGACCAACGACAAGCTGCCGGCCGACGCCCAGGCCTGGTTCGACGGCGCCACCGAGCATCCGGGCAGCTGGTGGACCGACTGGACGGACTGGCTCAAGCCGCTGGGCGGTAAGCTGGTGCCCGCGCCGAAGACCCCGGGAAGCCGCCAGCACAAGCCGATCGAGCCCGCCCCGGGGCGCTACGTCAAGGCGAAAGCCTGATTCCTTCCACCAGGAGACAACACCCATGAGCAGCACTGAAATCGTCATCGTCGCCGCCGCCCGCACCGCTGTCGGCAAGTTCGGCGGCACGCTCGCCAAGACCCCGGCCTCTGAACTCGGAGCCACCGTCATCAAGGCGTTGCTCGAACGGGCGCGGCTCGAAGGCGGGCAGATCGGCGAGGTCATCCTCGGCCAGGTGCTCACCGCCGGCGTCGGCCAGAACCCGGCGCGCCAGTCGGTCATCAAGTCCGGTCTGCCCAACAGCGTGCCGGCCATGACGATCAACAAGGTCTGCGGTTCGGGTCTGAAGGCGGTGATGCTGGCGGCGCAGGCCATCCGCGATGGCGACAGCGAGATCATCATCGCCGGCGGCCAGGAAAGCATGAGCCTGTCGCCGCACGCGCTGGCAGGCTCGCGCGACGGCCAGCGCATGGGCGACTGGAAGATGGTCGACACGATGATCGTCGACGGCCTGTGGGACGTCTACAACCAGTACCACATGGGCACCACGGCCGAGAACGTGGCCAAGAAGTACGGCATCACCCGCGAAGCCCAGGACGCGCTGGCGCTGGCTTCGCAGATGAAGGCCGCCGCCGCACAGGAGGCCGGGCGCTTCAAGGACGAGATCGTGCCGGTGAACATCCCGCAGAAGAAGGGCGACCCGGTGGTCTTTGCCGCCGACGAGTTCATCAACAAGAAGACCAGCGCCGAAGCCCTGGCCGGGCTGCGCCCGGCCTTTGACAAGGCTGGCAGCGTGACTGCTGGCAACGCCAGCGGGCTGAACGACGGCGCTGCGGGCGTGGTCGTGATGTCGGCGGCCAAGGCCAAGGCGCTGGGCCTGACACCGCTGGCGCGCATCGCCAGTTACGCCAGTGCCGGTCTGGACCCTTCGATCATGGGCATGGGCCCGGTGCCGGCGGCCCGGCGCGCGCTGGAACGCGCCGGCTGGAAGCCGGGCGACCTGGACTTGCTGGAGATCAACGAGGCTTTCGCCGCTCAGGCCTGCGCGGTGCACCAGGAAATGGGCTGGGACACCAGCAAGGTCAACGTCAATGGCGGGGCCATCGCCATCGGCCACCCGATCGGCGCGTCGGGCTGCCGCATCCTCGTGACGCTGCTGCACGAGATGGTCCGCCGCGACGCAAAGCGCGGCATCGCCAGCCTGTGCATCGGGGGAGGCCTGGGTGTTGCGCTGACCGTCGAACGCTGAGAATCCCTTCACGACAACCGGGAGACACCCATGGCAAAAAGAGTGGCTTACGTGACCGGCGGCATGGGCGGGATCGGCACCGCGATCTGCCAGCGGCTGCACAAGGAAGGCTTCTCGGTCATCGCCGGCTGCGGCCCGAGCCGCGACTTCAAGAAGTGGCTGGACGAGCAGAAGGCGCTGGGCTACGGCTTCCACGCCTCGGTCGGCAACGTCGCCGACTGGGAGTCGACCGTCGACGCCTTCACCAAGGCAGTGGCCGAACACGGCCCGATCGACGTGCTGGTGAACAACGCCGGGATCACCCGCGACCGCATGTTCCTGAAGATGACACCCGACGACTGGAAGGCGGTGATCGACACCAACCTCAACAGCATGTTCAACGTCACC
>JANMAP010000544.1:0-2203 GCA_031359905.1 Burkholderiales bacterium
CCTTGGGGCTGAAGGGCAAATTCGTGAGGGAAACCAATCATGTCTGGCGGCTCGGCGACATCCAATTGGACGGTAAGAAGCTTCCAGTCTGGCTGGTTTGCGGCATCGCTGACGCAAAGTCTTGTGGGGCCGCAGACCGACACCTGCGCGGAATGCCCAACCTTGTGAATGGTATTGTCTTTTCTGCAGGCGATTCGCCGTTCGTATGTCTTGCAACTCATCCACTGATCCCCTTGGCTTCGTGCCTCATGGAGGCCACTACGGGACTGGAGATCGACCCGGTTGCCCTGGCCCAAGCCTACGCGCGAGCGATCATACTTGCTCAAGCTGGTGAAGGTGTCGTGTTCAAGAAATGGAAGCCGGGCCTTGCTCAGCTTATCGTGCCCGGCCAGAGACCCTGGACCATCGATACTGCCGTCCGGGTTCGGATCGTGGAAAACCTGTACGACGCTTATCGCGAAGGCGCGCCCGGCCTGTCGGTTTCAGACACGGTCGAAGGTACGAACTTTGTGCACCCGCAGCCCGCCTTCGGCAAATTGTGGAAGGAAATCAACGGAACATACATCCGGCCGGTTGGCCGCGCCCTCTGGGCCATAGCTGCTGTGCCGCTCGCCAAGTAAGAAGCAGCAGAATCTGGCCGCATGACGCGCTAATTGGCGCTCGGGGAACCTGGACTCCTATCCACATAGGAGTCACCTGATGGCCAAACTGAACCTGCCGACGACCGTCCCAGCCAAATCTCCCGGCTCTCACCGTCCCTCCGGCCCGTCCGAGTGGCGCTGCCTAGAATGCGACAAGCTGCTCGGCATCCGTCGCGGCGGCCGGTTGCACATCCGCATGGCGGGTCATGACTACAGCGTGAGCCTGCCGGCCGAAGCCAGCTGCCGCGGCTGTGGCGCGTACAACCGGACCTGAGACGATATCGGGCGCCCCTGTGGCGCCCGTTTCGCTTTCAATCCCCTAACCCCCAGAGCCCCCGTGAGGCGCCAGACGCCCGGCCGAAAGGCTGGACGTCATGCGTGCCTCCTGGTCCGCGTTTTACGCAAAACTTCATGACAGCCTTTGCCGCCTGTCCGCCGAGCAGCACTTCCGGACGATGCAGCAGGATTTCCCGGAGTTCGCCAACTCTGTCAGCATCTCTAGCCTCCTTGCTCATCAGCGTGCATGCGACGCGGACCCAACAACGCATTACCGGGTAATCCATTTGCTGGTGGCTGCGGCACAGTCTGGGAAGGGCTATAACCGCACGGCGCACACCTTGGTCATCGTCGCCCTTTGGCCAGGTCTGGACGCCGCGTATCACCGCCTTTGGCGCAAATTCCGGTCTGGCCGGGCTGATCTCGCCAGTGATCTCCTCGCGGAGGTCAGCGTCGGAATTACCAGTCTGGAACTTGCAACAGTCCGGTCAGTAGTTGCCACGCTGATCCGCAATGCTGAACGCGACGTCGGACGCGCTCTCATCAGACAAGAACGATTGGCCAGGGCCACGGAGGACATCGCCGAGTCCGCTGTGGAAAGCGAAGCGGCGAGTCTGCTGCAACCAGAGCCGGACCGGATTGCCGACCTCGATGCACATCTGGGCGCCCTTCAAGAAGGCGATGCCGTGCTGCTGAAGCGGATCTTCATTCTGGGCGAGACACAGGCGCAAGCCGGCGAAGCGCAGGGCCTTTCTCCGTCCGCCGCGCGCAAGCGTTTTCAGCGTGCATTGGCCAGACTCGGTGTTGCGAAGAATATTTCCGCAGGCATGTCCCATTCCGTCCCTCCGGTTGGCCTTTGACATGCACAGGAGCAATCGAAGGAAGGAGCCGAGATGGACAAAGACTGTGAGGACTATGAACGGCTGCCGGGCTACTACCGCCCTTGGGACCTCGCGCAGGTGATCCTTGCGGGTCGGACCTACCGCATCGAGGACGTCGGCATGATGGCGGATGGCGGCGCGCTATTCGCTGTCTATGTCTGCGTGCTTCAGGCGCTGACCTGATGACTGGCCTCGACACCTCTCTGTGCATCCCACCGGACTGCTTGCCATGCCGCTTGACCCGCGAGGAACTGGCCCTGCTGTGGCGGGTCAGCATCCGCACCATTGAGCGCCGCGAAGCTGCAGGCATCGGTCCGCGTCCGATGAAGATTGGCGGCCGCGTGCTGTACCGTCGCGAGGATGTGCTGGCCTGGGAGCAGGCCATGCAAGCTCGGTCCGGCGACT
>JANMAP010000058.1:0-2157 GCA_031359905.1 Burkholderiales bacterium
GAAGGCGGCGCGGACGTGCTCGAAGCACGCTTCTACTCGATCAAGTCCTTCCCCGAGCGCTTCGCCCTCTGGCAGATGGGCTCGCTGATCGGCGACCTGATGCAGCCGGCGCTGCAGTACAGCGCACCCTTCCTGCTGACCATGGGCGTGCACGTGCTCGACCCGAACGTCATGAAGTCGGTCGTCACCGCCAACCACGTGCGCGCGACGCAGAACGCCAAGAGCAAGATGGCCGATGTGATGCCGGACGTCGGCAAGAAGCTGCAGGACTGGACGGCCGCCGCCAACGCGATCGACATCGGCAGCAGCCTGGTGAGCCTGTACCACCAGCTCGCCATCTTCTCGACGCCAGGCAAGTCCGTGGCCGCCCAGGAGACCGCCAACGCCATCTGGCGCGGCCGGGGTTTCCAACTCAATGCCGATGTCTACATGCACCGGCAGGCGCTTCTGGCCAGCCTGCCGATGACGCTGTCGGAGAAGTTCCACAAGGACCTGGCCAAGATGCGCCGGGTCTCGCGCAAGACGATGGCCAACGCGATCCACCTGGCACCGCTGATCGCCGAGTGGCGCGGCACGCGAACACCGGCACTGGTGTTCGGCGGCCGGCGCGGCCAGCTGATGACGCTGGACATCTTCGACAACGACCTGGGCAACTACAACTTCGCGATCATCGGCGCGCCCGGGTCGGGCAAGTCGGTGCTGATGAACGAGATGGCCTGGTCGTATCGCGCCATCGACGCCAAGGTCTGGATGCTGGACCTCGGACGTTCCTTCGAGAAGCTGTGCCGCAAGGCCAAGGGCACCTACATCGAGTTCAAACCCGATGTGGACATCTGCCTGAACCCGTTCTCCCGCATCGTCGACATCAACGAAGACATCGACATGCTGGTGCCGGCCATCTCGAAGATGGCATCGATGTCCCGGCCATTGGACGAGGTTCAGTACAAGGCCATCTCGGCGATGGTGCTCAAGCTGTTCAAGGCCCACGGCAACGACCTGACGGTGACCGCGCTGCGCGACGCCTTCAAGGGCGGGACCATCGAGGAACTCGGCGCGATCAACGACCCGCGCATCAAGGACCTCGCGATCATGCTGAACCCGTATGCGCGGGGCGGCCAGTACGAGCGCTTCTTCGAGGGCCGCAACAGCATCGACTTCGTGAACGACTTCGTCGTCATCGAGAACGAGGAACTCAAGCGCCGGCCCGACCTGCACGCGGTGGTCAACATCCTGCTGCTGCACCAGATCACCGGCGAGATGTACCTGACGCGCAACCGGCGCAAGGTGCTCTTCATCGACGAGCTGAAACAGCAGCTGGGCGACATCGGCGCCGACGACCCGGTCAAGGCCGCCGTCGTCGAGGAAGCCGCGCGGCGCGCCCGCAAGTACGGTGGCTCGCTCGGCACCGCGACGCAGAGCGCCGACGACTACTACGGCTCGGCGCAGATGGAGGCAGCTTTCAACTGCTCGGACTGGGTCTTCCTGCTGCGCCAGAAACCCGAGTCGATCGAGATGCTGGACCGCCAGGGACGGCTGACCATGGACGAGCCGAAGAAGCGGCTGCTGAACTCGCTGCGCACCGAGCCGGGTGTGTTCTCCGAGGTCTACATCTCGTCGCCCGTCGGCGAAGGCGTGGCACGCAACATCCTCGATCCGGCGACCCACCTGCTGTTCTCCAACAAGCTCGAGGACAACGCGCCGATCGACGAACTGCGCGCGCAGGGCCTGTCCATCGACGAGGCGATCGCGGAACTGCTGCGGCGCCGCGGGCATGTGTCATGAGCCCTGGCGCGAAGTCGCTGCTGCTGAATGCGGGCATGGCCTGCGCGATCGTGCTCGGCACGCTGGCGGCCTATGACCGCGTCAACGTGCGGCCGGCGCAGCTGATCGGCGTGGTCGACGTCGCCGAGGTCTACCGCCAGAAAGAGGCCGAGTTCACGCTGATCCTCACGCGCGCCGCAAGCGACGCCGAGCGCGAGCAGGCGATGCGCATGGCGCGCAGCGCCTGCCGCTCGCGCTGGAGGAACTGCCGCGCGAGTGCGGCTGCCTGGTGGTTCTGAAGACCGCCGTCGCTGCGCCTGCACCGCGGACGGTGGACTTGACGGCGCATCTGCGCCGCAAGGTGGAGGTGCCATGACCAACCGCATCGACCGCCTC
>JANMAP010000098.1:0-3006 GCA_031359905.1 Burkholderiales bacterium
CCCTTGATGAGCACGATCCGCGTCGACGGCCGGCCGTCGGCACCGACGGTGGCCAGGGTCATCGCGTTCGGCTCGGGCAGCTGGGCTTGCAGGGCCTGGTCGAACCAGGTGCGGAACTGCTGCAGCGGGTCGGGATCGGACGCCCGCTCGTCGAGTTCGTCGCGTTCGTAGCTCTTGCGCAGATCGGCAATGTTCATGCGATCAGTATAGAAACGGCGATCGACGGTTGCTCACGCGGTTGCTGACGGAGCCACGGACGGAGCCAAGGACGGAGTCGCTGACGGCGCTGACGGCGCGGACGGGGTTACCGACGACGTGACGGGCCGGCGGGGTCACCGAGGGCCCCGGTCCATCCCTTACGTGGTTCGACTTAAGTGATGGCCCCATTGCTGCGCCGTGGGTCGGCCCCCATTCTCGGTCGCAGGGAGTGATGTCTGCACCGGTCCCGGCATGGGCCCGGGGCAGGAGACTGGCAAGAATGAGATTCCGTCCGACCATCGTCGTGCTCGCCGCCGGCCGGGGCAGCCGCTTCAGCGGCCACGGTCACAAGCTGGCGCAGGACTTCAGCACCTCCAGCGTGCTGGGCTCGACGTTGCGCAACGCCATCGAAACCCAGCTGCCGGTGGTGTTGGTGACGACCGAGGACCTGGCGCCGCTCGCCGCCCTGCAACTGGCGCGCCGCGACATCGTCGTCGTCTCGGCCGAGGAAGCCGCGCGCGGCATGGGCCATTCGATCGCCGCCGGCGTGGCCGAGCGCTCGGGGGCGCCGGGCTGGCTGGTGCTGCCGGGCGACATGCCGCTGGTGCGGCCGGGCACGATGCTGGCCGTGGCCACGGCGCTGGAACAGCATCCGGTGGTCTATGCCCAGCACCGCGGCAGGCGCGGCCATCCGGTGGGTTTCGCAGCCGAGTTGTATTCCGAACTGGTGCAGCTGTCGGGCGACGACGGCGGCCGGCGCATCATCCTGCGCTACCCGGCCTACGGCCAGGAGGTCGACGACCCCGGCGTGCTGCTGGACGTCGACACCGAAGCCGACCTGGCCAGCCTGCGCACGACGCAGGGGGCGCCGCAGCCGCGAGCCCCAGGCCCGCTGTCCACATCCTGAGCGGCGGCGCCGGCTAGACCAGCCCGTGCTGGCGGGCCAGGCGCATCAGGCGTTCGATCTCGCGGTCGCGCCAGCCGCGCTGGCGCAGCGCGCCGGCGGTCTGCGCCAGGTAGTCCAGCGTGCTGCCGTAGCGCCCGCGGGCGTGGCGCAGGATGTGCAGGATCTGGTCGTCGGGCAACCGCCCCAGGAAGCTTTCGCTGCGCCGGCTGAGCGTGAAGGCCAGCGCGATCACCACCCCCTGGGGCGTGCGGCATGGCAGCAGGCGCGGGTCGTAGACGCCGGTGGGCATTTCGCGCCGCCACAGGCGTTGCAGTTCGGCGTCTGCGTTGTCCGGATGCAGGCGGTAGACCACGCCACGGCACGCCCCGCCGGGCAGCAGCGCGAAAACCAGCCCGGGCTGCTGCGGCGTGCCGCGGTTGACGCGCGAGCGCATGCGCAGCGCGCGGTGCCAGCCGTGGACCAGCGCCGGCCGGTGTTCCGCGGCGTCGAATTCGGGGCGCCAGATGAGCGATGCATAGCCGAAGATCCAGCGCTCGTGGCCCGGCCGCCATTGCTGCTGCAGACGTTCGAAGGCGGCCTGGGGATCGCCGACCATCAACGCCGGAGCGATGCTTGCATCCATGGGCCGCAAGCATCGCACACGCACGCTGCAGTCCGCAGCATCCGGCCGCGGCCCGCGGCCCGCAGCCCGCAGCCCGCAGCCCGCAGCCCATCACAGGCGCAAGGCGATCCCGCGCCCCGCATTGACCCTGCAATTTTGTTTCTCGACAATGACTTGATGCGCGACACCCGATGTCCCCCGTGAAACCAGCCCTCGTCGACGTCACCGCGCGCATCCGCGAACGCAGCCGCGCCACCCGGCAGGCTTACCTGCAGCGCATCGATCGCCTGACGAAGCGGCCGCCGGGCAGCGCGCGGCTGGGCTGCGCCAATGTGGCCCACGCCTTTGCCGCGCTGCCCATCAACGACAAGCTGCGGGTGGTCGCCGCCAAGGCACCGCACATCGGTGTGGTCACGGCCTACAACGACATGCTGTCGGCGCACCAACCCTACGAATCCTTCCCGAGCGTGATCCGCGACGCGGCCCGGCGCCTGGGTGCCACCGTGCAGGTGGCCGGCGGCGTGCCGGCGATGTGCGACGGCGTCACGCAGGGCACGCCGGGCATGGAACTCAGCCTGTTTTCGCGCGACACCATCGCCATGGCCACCGCGGTGGCGCTGACCCACGATGTCTTCGACGCCGCGCTGCTGCTCGGCGTGTGCGACAAGATCGTGCCGGGCCTGCTGATCGGCGCCTTGCACTTCGGCCATCTGCCGTGCGTCTTCGTGCCCGCCGGGCCGATGAGCAGCGGGCTGTCGAACGACGCCAAGTCGAAGGTCCGCGAGCAGGCCGCGCAGGGCCTGGTCAGCCGCGACAAATTGCTCGAAGCCGAGAGCGCGGCGTACCACGGCGCCGGCACGTGCACCTTCTACGGCACGGCCAACAGCAACCAGATGCTGCTCGAGGCGATGGGCCTGCACGTGCCCGGCGCGGCCTTCGTGCACCCGCACGCCCGGCTGCGCGAGGCGCTGACGCGCGAGGCGGTGTCCACCGTGCTGGGCATCGTCCACGGCCAGCCGCGCTTCATGCCGATCGGCCGGCTGGTCGACGAACGCTCGATCGTCAACGCCCTGGTCGCCCTGCTGGCCACCGGCGGGAGCACCAACCACCTGATCCACTGGGTGGCGGTGGCGCGTGCCGCGGGCATCTTGATCGACTGGACCGATTTCGCCGACCTGTCGGCGGCGACACCGCTGCTGGCCCGCGTGTACCCCAACGGCAGCGCCGACGTGAACCAGTTCCAGGCCGCCGGCGGCCCCGGTTTCGTGCTGCGCGAACTGCTCGACAGCGGGGGCTTGCA
>JANMAP010000111.1:0-5920 GCA_031359905.1 Burkholderiales bacterium
GCGGGTCATCGGCGGTTGGACCACGGCCAGCCTGCCGCGCAACCTGCATCTGCAGTCCAACCCGGCCAGCGGCTACGACACCGGCGTCAAGGCGGTCGGCGACTACGTGCAGGTCTCGCGCCTGGGCATGCCGCTGGTCAACGAGGTCGTCATCGGCCTGGGCGACAAGGACAAGTTCAATGCTTCGGTGCCGAGCACGGACGGCCAGTTCGCGACCTATGTGACCAACCCGACGCTGCCGGCCCTGCTCGAGATCGCCTTGAACTTGCCGGGCATCGCGCCAACCAACCTGCCGCGCCTGGACCTGGTCACGACCTTCCTCACCGGCATCCCCGGCGTCAACCAGCCCGCGAACGTCGTCGGCTCGGAAATGCTGCGCCTGAACACGGCCATCGCCGCCGTGCCGTTCGCGCAGCAGAACCGTCTGGGCATCGCCGGCAGCCTGGCCACCGGTGGGACGGACTTCGCCGGTTTCCCGAACGGCCGCCGGCCGAAGGACGACATCGTCGACATCTCGCTGGTGGCGGTGATGGGCGGGCTGTGCTACCTGAACAATGGCGGCGCGTTCTTCGGACCGGCCTGCACGCGGTCGGCGGTGCCGCTGGGCGAGACGTCACTGAAGCTGCATGACGCCGTCGACCAGGCGGTCGTTCCCTTGCTGTCCGGCTTCCCTTACCTGAACACGCCGAACCCGGGTTCCAAGTAAGCCCAGCGCGCCGGGGGTTCACGCAATCCCCGGCGTCGGGGCGCGGTGCCGCGCGACACGCTCGCCTGGCACCGCGGCGCGCGCCCCTCTGGTCCGCCCCGCTCACGCTGCCTGGCGCAGGCGGAACCTCTGCAGCTTGCCGGTCTCGGTCCGCGGCAGCGCGGTGCAGAACTCGATCGCACGCGGGTACTTGTACGGCGCAATCGTGCTCTTCACGTGGTCCTGCAACATGCGCACCGTCGTCTCGCCGGCGGCCTGCGATTCGCGCAGGACGACGAAGGCCTTGACGATCTGTCCACGCTCTTCGTCAGGCGCACCGATGACGGCGCACTCGGCGACCGACGGATGCGCAAGCAGCGCCTCTTCAACCTCGGGCGCGGCGATGTTGTAGCCGGCGGAGATGATCATGTCGTCGGTGCGCGACTGGTAGTGGAAATAGCCGTCGGTGTCCTGCACGTAGGCGTCGCCGGTGTAGTTCCAGCCGCCGCTGACGTAGTTGGCCTGGCGCGCGTCGTCGAGGTAGCGACAACCGGTCGGTCCTTGCACGGCGAGCCGGCCGATCGTGCCACGCGGCACCTCGTGGCCGTGCTCGTCCATGACGCAGGCACGGTAGCCGGGTACCGCCAGGCCGGTTGCGCCGGGCCGCGCGTTCGCCTCGTCGGCCGAGATGAAGATGTGCAGCATTTCGGTGGCGCCGATGCCGTCGATGATCTCGATGCCGGTCGCTTCGCGCCACAGCGTGCGTGTCGCCGCCGGCAACGCTTCGCCAGCAGCGACACATTTGCGCAGCGGGCCGCCAAGAGCCACCGAGATCCTGCGCTCGCGTGCTGCGACAGCCATCGCGCGGTAGAAGGTCGGCGCCGTGAAGAGCACCGTCGCGCCGTAACGGCCGATCGCCTCGATCAGTTCCGGCGGTGACGCTTTCTCCAGCAGCACGGTGGATGCGCCCACGCTCATTGGGAACAGCGTCAAGCCGCCCAGGCCGAACGTGAATGCCAGCGGCGGGCTGCCGATGAATACGTCGTCGACCGCCGCGCGCAGCACGTGCGCCGGGAAGCACATGCAGCTGGCCATCACGTCGCGGTGGAAATGCATCGTCGCCTTCGGCTGGCCGGTCGTGCCGGAGGTGAACGCGAGCATGCAGGTGTCGTCGGCCGCGGTCGCGACGTTGTGGAAGTGCGGGCTGTGCTGCGCGCAGCGCGCTTCGAGCCCCACCGACGACCCGTCGCCGAAGTACACGACCTGCTTCAGCACGGCGCATTGCGCCCTGGCGCTTTCAAGTTCGACACGCAGCGTGTCGTCGCACAGCGCGTGCGTGACCTCGCCCTTCGTGAGGATCTGCGCGAGTTCCTTCGCGCGCAGCAGCGGCATCGTCGCGACCGCGATGCCACCGGCTTTCATCACCGCGAACCAGCAGGCGACGAGCATGGGCTTGTTCGCCGCGCGCAGCAGCACGCGGTTGCCGGGCACGAGCCCCAGGTCATGCACAAGCATGTTAGCGATGCGGTCGGCCTGCGCCTGCAGTTCGGCGTAGGTCCAGCGCGGGCCGTTCGGCGCGCTGACACACGGGCGATTGCCCTCGCCATGCTCGACGCGTCGGTCGAGGAGTTCGGTCGCGCAGTTCAGCTGCGTGGGGAACTGCAGTTCGGGCAGCTCGAAGATGAACTCAGGCAACTGCTCGGGTGTCGGCAGGTGGTCGCGTGCAAAGGTGTCGACATGAGCTGTACCGGCCATGAAACCGTCTCCTTGAAGTCAGACCGCTGCAATGCCCGTCTGGGTGCGGCCCAGGATGAGCGCATGCACGTCGTGCGTGCCCTCGATTGCGGCCGTGCCTTCATCCTTCATCCGGCCCGGAAGCAGGCAGTCTGGCAGCCCAGGCGTGATCTCGGTCGGCATGTCGGCGAGCTTCTTAAGGGATGACGGCCGTGGCCTCGATCTCGACCTTGGCGCGGTCTTCGATCAGCGCACGAACCTCGACCGCGGTCATCGCGGCGTTGTAGACGCCAATGACTTCGCGAAAGATCGCGCCGATGTCGCGGCTGGCAGCGAGGTACTCGCGCTTGTCGGTGACATACCAGGTCATGCGCACGATGTGCTCGGGCCGGCCGCCGGCCTCGAGCAGCACATCGACGATGTTCTGCAGCGCCTGACGCGTCTGCGCGGCGAAGTCGTCGCTGGGGAACACGCCCTGCGCGTCCCAGCCGATCATGCCGGCGATGTAGACCTGCCGTCCACTGGCCGTCACGCCATTGGCGTAGCCCTTCGGGCGGGGCCATCCGGGGGGGAGCAGGACTTCCATGCTGGGTGCTTCCTTCGGTGTCAAGAGGTGGCCCGCGACCTTGCAAGGTCCTTCAGCAGTTCGCGCGCAATGATCAGCTGCTGCACTTCAGTGGCACCTTCGTAGATGCGCAGCGAGCGGATCTCGCGGTAGAGACGCTCCACCGGCTGCTCGCTAACGACACCCAGCCCGCCGAAGATCTGGACCGCGGCATCGATCACCTGCTGCGCGCCTTCGGTGGCGCTGAGCTTGGCCATCGCCGCCTCGCGCGTCACGTTGCGCCCCTGGTCGCGCTGCCACGCTGCGCGGTAGGTCAGCAGCGCGGCACTGTCGATGGTGGTCGCCATCTGCGCCAGCTTGGCCTGCGTGAGCTGGAAGTCGGCGAGCACGCCCTTGAACATCTTGCGCGTCGTGGCGCGTTGCAGCGCCTCATCAAGCGCGCGGCGGGCAAAGCCCAGCGCGGCCGCGGCCACCGACGTGCGAAACACGTCGAGCGTGCGCATTGCAACTTTGAAACCCTCACCGGCTGCACCGACACGCTGCGACAACGGCACACGGCAGTTGGTGAATCGCAAGCGGGCCAGCGGATGCGGCGCGATCACGGCGATGCGCTCGGCGATTTCGAAGCCTTGCGTGCCAGCATCGACGATGAAGGCCGAAATGCCGCGTGCGCCCGGCGCCTCGCCGCTGCGGGCAAAGACGACGTAGAAGTCGGCGATGCCGCCGTTCGAGATCCACGTCTTCTCGCCGTTGAGCACCGCGTGATCGCCCTCGACGCGGGCCGCGCAGGTCATCGCTGTGACGTCGGAACCGGCATCGGGCTCGGACAGCGCAAAGGCACTGATCGCCTCGCCGCGGGCCACGCGGGCGAGGTAGCGCTGCTTCTGCGCGAGCGTGCCGTCCAGGCTGATGGCGCCGCTGCCCAGGCCCTGCATCGCGAACGCGAAGTCGGCCAGGCCCGCGTGGCGCGCCAAGGTTTCGCGGATCAGGCAGATCGCGCGCGTGTCGATCGTGTCGGCCGCCGCGCCGTAGGGGGTCCCGCCGACCGCATGGCGCAGCCAGCCCGCCGCACCGAGCTGGCGGACCAGCGCCTTGCACTGCGCGTCGACATCGCTGGTGTGGGCCTGATCGATGTGCGCGCTGGCCCAGGCTTCCAGCTCCCGCGCAAGCAACCGGTGGCGGTCCTCGAAGAAGGGCCAGGCGAGGTAGCTCGTGTCGTTCATGGACGCCTCGTCAGTTGCCTTCAAACTTCGGCTTGCGCTTTGCAACGAACGCGTGGTGGGCGCGGGAGAAATCCTCGGTCAGCATGCAGATCGCCTGCGCCTGTGCTTCGGACTCGATGGCCTGCTCGATCGTCATCGCCCATTCCTGATGCAGCATGGTCTTGGTGATGCCGTTCGCGAAGGTCGGCCCGGCAGCCAGCTCGCGCGCCATCGCCAGCGCGTCGGCGTGCAGCGTTTCCGGCGTGCACAGGCGGTTCAGGAAACCCCAGCGCTCTGCCTCTTCGCCGCCGAGGGCGCGGCCGGTGTAGAGCAGCTCGCTGGCGCGGCCCTGGCCGACGATGCGCGGCAGCATCGCGCAGGCGCCCATGTCGCAGCCCGCAAGACCGACGCGGTTGAACAGGAACGCGGTCTTGCTGCGCGCAGTGCCCAGCCGCAGGTCGGAGGCCATGGCCATGATCGCGCCGGCCCCGGCGCACACGCCGTCGATCGCCGCGACGATCGGTTGCGGGCAGTTGCGCATCGCCTTCACCAGGTCGCCGGTCATGCGCGTGAACATCAGCAGTTCGGGCGCCTTCAGGCGCACCAGCGGGCCGATGATCTCGTGCACGTCGCCACCGGAGCAGAAGTTGTCCCCGGCGCCTTGCACGATGACCACGTTCACGTCGTCGGCATGGCGCAGTGCACCGAACAGGTCGCGCAGCTCGGCGTACGAGTCGAAGGTCAGCGGGTTCTTGCGCTCCGGCCGGTTGAGCGTGACGGTGGCCACGCGATCGGACACGTCCCAGCGAAAGTGGGTTGCGCGGTAGCCGGCGAGCGGGCGGCGGTTGCCGGCGTCCAGGGCCGGGTCGACGCGCGGTGTTGGTGGGTCGATCATCGATCAGGCTTCCTCGTGGTTCAGGTCCTGGCGCATCAGGTGGACGCGCAGCGTGCCGAGATGCGCATGCAGCTGGCGCACGGCCTTGGCGTCCAGGCCGGAAAACAGTTCCAGCACCCATTGCTCGTGCTCTTGCGCCATCGTCTCGAAGAGCTTGCGACCCTTCGGGGTGAGGCAGACGATCCAGGAGCGTCGGTCGTCCGGGCTGTTTTCGCGGACGACCAGACCCTCGCGCTGCAGCTCGTCGGTCAGCGCGGTCACATTGCCGCCGGTCACCATCAGACAGCGTGACAGCACGCGCATCTTCAGGCCCTCGGTGGAGCGATAGAGCTGGGCCATGTAGTCGAAGCGGGCCAGCGACATGTCGAAGCGCTCACGCAGGCGCTTGCGGATCTCGGCTTCGATGTGGGTCGTGCTCGCCAGCAGGCGCAGCCACAGCTTCAGCACCGCGTGGTCGCCCGTCGAAGCTCGCGCTTCGTGGCCGAGCCCCTGAGCGTCGCTGAGCGCGACATGCGATGCGTCATGCGCCCTCATGGGACCTCCCCGCCGGACACCGAAATCGATGGCCCGGCCACCTGCTGCAGCGCGTCGCGCTGGCGGCCGAACAGGGTCAGAACCGCACCGTCGGCGGCAAGGCGGCGCGCGATCTCGGCGCCGATGCCGCGCGCCGGGCGGGTGTCGAGGGCGTGGCGATGTTTCATCAAACCCCGAGCGCGCGGTTCGCCTGTTCAATCGCCGAACCGCCGACGTTCTGCGCTGCCGCGGCGCGCTCGCGTTCGAGGTTGCGTTCCAGCTGCATCTTTGCCGCGCGGTACTGCTTGGGCCAGGTCACGTCCGGG
>JANMAP010000164.1:0-4501 GCA_031359905.1 Burkholderiales bacterium
CGCCCAGCAGCTTGGCGACTCGACCGGCGTTGCCGCCAAGATCGATCGCCAGCTTGACATCCGAAAAATGCAGGCGCTCGACATTGAACAAGGTGTCGGTGCCCTCGGTCCCGCCCGCCACGGTCGTACTGGTACTCGTCAAGGTCAAGGTGTAGCCGGCACGCGCACCCGAATAGACGGCGCGGTCAGCCCCGCCGGCGCCGTCGATTGCGTCGTCTCCGGCGCCGCCAGTGAAGGTGTTGCTCGCGGCATTGCCCAGGATCGTGTCGGCAAAGCCCGTACCCACAACGTTTTCGATCACGGCATCCCACGCCGTCGTCAGATTGGCCAACGCATTGGCCCCGGATGCCAGCTTGCCCACCGAGCTGTACGCGCCCGGTGTCAGGTTGACCACGACACCGGCTGTCACTGCCGAGAAGTTCAGCGTATCCAACCCACCGTCGTCAACGATGTTGACGATCCGCGTGCCCGCGGCATCGTCGTACGTGTAGGCGGTGTCGCCAGCCCCGAAATCGGTCTTGCCATAAAGGTAGCGCAGAGTCAGCAAATCATAGGGCATGAACCCGATCGCATTGATGTCCTGGTTCGACTGGCGGTAACTCATGATGGAGCTGAAGAACGCGTCTTCGTTCGCGCCGAGGAAGTTACCCACCGCGTCCACATTCTTTGATTCCCCAGCGTTGTAGTTGCCCGGGTGGTTCAAGCCAACGGCATGGCCGATCTCGTGCACCAGGGTCTGCCAGGTGTAGTCGCCGATAACCACCGGGGTATCCGCCCCGCTGGCCATCCAGGTGTCCGCATCCTTATCGGTCTTGTTTGAGTTGGGCATGTAGGCATAACCGGCACTCGTGGTCTGCGTGTTGTTGCCAAAACGCATCGTGCCGCTGACCGTTGCCGACTCGGTGACTTCCTGGAAAGTCAGCTTGGTTTGCTGCTGCAGCGTGCTCAGGATCTCGCGAGTCGCGATCCGCTGCGCTTGGCTGAACGGCTTCCAGTCAAGGGCGTCCTCGCCGGTGTAGCTGCTCGGCATGACGTCGGGAAAACTAAAAGTCACGGTGACCGGTGTACCGACGGGCGAGTCGAAGTTGAAGCGGTAGGAGGCATCATCGATCAATGGGTCGATCCGGTTGTCGCCAGCGATCACCTTCGCAATCACCGTGTTCGCGGGCGCAGGCGGCTGTTGGACTTTGACCAGGGACGAGGTCGGCAGGGTCACGATAACGGTCATGGGGATGTTTTCTTGATGGCTGCGGTGGTTGGGAATTTGACAGTAGCGCACTTACGCACGACCAGGAAAGCTTGACGCGGCCGATCTCTGTGACGTCTCCCCGAAAAAACTAGACAGGTCGAAACTGGAGGCACGGTCGCTTCTGAGCACCCCGTTACGTGCCCAGGAAATGCGATGAAGAAGTCCAGGTTTACCGAAGAGCAAATCGCCTCTAATGCTGCGCCGGGTTGGCAACCCGCCAGGCCTGGACGCGGTCATGGCTCTGCTGCATGCCAAAGCGAGCCAGCCAGGCCTTTTAAAGCGCGGGTGCTCTCGGACGCGGTCGAGCGTCGGGTCGAACGGCGCCCGGTTACGGTCCGAGAAGTCCGAGTGGTCCTTTTCGAAATGGTCGAAGAACAGGTCGTAGCGGGCATCAAAATTCCGGACGGCGCCCATTCCGGCCGCGGTCGGTGTGCCTTGCCATTGTCTGTTTCGCTCGATCCAGCCAGGAGCGCTTCGTGGCGGCTCCCGTCGATGTCGGCACACCAGGGGCTGGCGTGCTGCGATCTCGCGCGTCGTGGGCAGGCGATGCGGCGCAGTGCGGGTTGCTCCGGCTGTCGGTTCGGGATACCGCCTTGCACACTCTTGCTGCCGCAGGGTCCCCACGCCATCCAACAAGGGAGTCCACCATGACCAAGCAGCGCAGCCGCGCCCCGGCGATCGCCGCTCTGTTCCTGCTGCTGGCCGCCAGCGCGGCCCAGGCCCAGGCCCGCATCGAACGCGGCCGCTACTTGATGGAATCGGTGGTGGCCTGCGGCAACTGCCACACCCCGCAGGGCCCGAACGGGCCGTTGCCCGGCAAGACGCTGGCCGGCGGCCTGCTCGTCGACGACAAGGCCTTCACCGCCTACGCGCCGAACATCACCTCCGACCCCGAGACCGGCGTCGGCAAGTGGACCGACGCGCAGCTGATCGCCGCCATCCGCGAAGGGCGCCGGCCCGATGGCAGCCTGATCGGCCCGCCGATGCCGATCGGCCTGTACCGCAGCATGTCGGACAACGACGTGGCCGCGCTCGTGGCCTACCTGCGCAGCGCGGCACCGGTGAGGAACGTGGTGCCGAAGTCGGTCTACCGCATCCCGTTGCCACCGTCCTACGGGCCGCCGGTGGGCAGCGTGGCCGATGTGCCGGCCGGCGACAAGATCGCCTACGGCCGCTATCTGGCTGGACCGCTGGGCCACTGCATCGAATGCCATTCCGCGCCGCTGGCGAACGGCGCGCCGGACATCGACAACCAGCTCGGCGCCGGCGGCCTGGTCTTCGAAGGACCGTGGGGCAAGAGCGTGGCCGCCAACATCACGCCCAAGGGCCTGGGGCGCTACAGCGACGCCGACATCAAGAAAGTCGTGACCACCGGCGTGCGCCCCGACGGCACGCGGCTGAAGCCGCCGATGGGCGTGCCGTACTACGCCAGGATGACCGCGTCGGACCTCGACGCGCTGGTCGCCTATCTGCGCAGCCTGCCCGAGAAATGAGCCCCGCGGCCCAGGAAACCGCGCGCCGGCCGCTGCTACACTGACCGCGTCAGGAGAGCGCTTCGCTTCGTCGAAGCCGCCGAAGGCGCAGAGCGCGGTGCACCGGGCCGCCTTGAACGCTCAGGCAAAAGGACTGACTTTTTCACCTCACTGGAGAGAGGCCACACGCAGCACGGGTGCGGTCCACCGAAGGGGCAAGGCGCGCCGGTCCGCGAAGGAAGTGGGCGCTGCCGAATCTCTCAGGTAAAGCGGACAGCGAGGGGCTCCGCCCACTGCAACAGCAGCGGGCGGCCGACGAGCCCTCGACGGAGTCCGCCATGAGCCTGCCCACCGACACCATCCCACTGCACCGCACACCGCTGCACGCCCTGCACCTGCGCCTGGGCGCACGCATGGTGCCCTTCGCCGGCTACGAGATGCCGGTGCAATACCCGGGCGGCTTGATGGCCGAACACAAGCAGTGCCGCAACGCCGCCGCGCTGTTCGACGTCTCGCACATGGGCCAGATCCAGCTGGTCGGGCCGGCACCGGGTGCGGCCGCGGCGGCGCTCGAAAGCCTGGTGCCGGTCGACGTCATCGACCTGGGCGCCGGCAAGCAGCGCTACGCCTTCTTCACGAACGCCAGTGGCGGCCTGCTCGACGACCTGATGGTCACCCGCCCGCCGGCCGACGCGGCGGCGACCTTCGGCGACCTGTTCCTGGTCGTCAACGCCGGCTGCAAGGACGCCGACATCAAGCACCTGCAGACGCACATCGGCCACCGCTGTCGTGTGGTGCCGATGCCCGAGCGCGCGTTGCTGGCGTTGCAGGGGCCGAAGGCGGTGGATGCCCTGCAACGGCTGAACCCGGCCGTCGCCGGCCTGGTCTTCATGACCGGCGGGGTCTTCGATCTCGAAGGCGCGTTCGGCAAGGTCGCGTGCTTCGTCACCCGCTCGGGCTACACCGGCGAAGACGGTTTCGAGATCTCGGTGCCCGCCGACAGGGCGGCCCCGCTGGCCGAAGCGCTGCTGGCCCAGCCCGAAGTGATGCCCGCCGGCCTCGGCGCGCGCGACACGCTGCGCCTGGAAGCCGGGTTGTGCCTGTACGGCAACGACATCGGCCCCACCACCAGCCCGGTCGAAGCCGGACTGACCTGGGCGATCCAGAAGGTGCGCCGGCCCGGCGGCGCGCGCGCCGGCGGCTACCCGGGCGCGGCGGCAATCGAACGCCACCTGGCCGGCAGGGCGCCGAGCAAGCGCGTCGGTCTGATCGGCCTCGAACGCGTGCCGGTGCGCGAAGGCACGCCGCTGCTCGACGCCCACGGCCACAAGCTCGGCACGGTGTGCAGCGGCACGCTCGCGCCGACCGTCGACCAGCCGATCGCCATGGCCTACCTGCCGATCGACCACGCGCTGCCGAAGCACGAGGTGTATGCCGACGTGCGTGGCAAGAAGCTGCCGATGCGCGTGAGCCCGATGCCCTTCACCCCCCACCGCTACAAGCGTTGAGCCCCGAAGCTCGCGATCGCTCGCTGGCCCCCGGGCCCTGTCAGGGGCCCCTGCGTGGCCCTGGGGCCGCCCGCCGACGGCCCGGCAAAGCCGGTTCCGTGGCGGGATGCTTGATCGCCCCGTTCTCTCGTCAATCACAACCGGAGTCCTGCCGATGACCACCATGTACACCCCCGACCACGAGTGGATCAACATCGAAGACCACGAAGCCGCTGTCGTCGGCATCACCCACCACGCGCAGGACGCGCTGGGCGACGTGGTCTTCGTCGAGC
>JANMAP010000201.1:0-6190 GCA_031359905.1 Burkholderiales bacterium
GCCCGCGCGGTCTGGAACGGTGCCATCGACCGCCGCCCGGCGTTGATCGTCCGCTGCCGCAACACCGCAGAGGTCGCCGCTGCGGTGCGTTTCGCGGCCCGCCACGGCCTGTTGCTGGCGGTGCGCGGCGGCGGCCATAGCATCCCTGGCTGGTCGGTCTGCGACGGCGGACTGATGATCGACCTGTCGCCGATGAAGGCCGTCGCGGTGGACGCGGCACGCCGCACGGCAACCGCCGAACCGGGCGTCCTGCTCAGCGAGTACGACGCCGCAACGCAGGCTCACGGCCTGGCGTCGCCGGGGGGCGAGATCTCGCACACCGGGCTGGCCGGACTGACGCTGGGCGGGGGCATCGGTTGGTTGTCGCGCCGCCATGGCCTGGCCTGCGACCACCTGCTGCAGGCCGAGGTCGTGCTGGCCGACGGCAGCGTCGTCAACGCCAGCGAGCACGATCACCCCGAGCTGTTCTGGGCCCTGCGCGGCGGCGGCGGCAACTTCGGCATCGTCACCAAGTTCACCTTTCGGCTGCAGACCGTCGGGCCGCTGATGGCCGGCTTCGTGATGTATCCGGCCGCCCAGGCCGCCCAGGTGCTTGGCCACTACGACGCGCTGACGCGCAGCGCCCCGGACACGTTGTCGCTGATGGCCGCGCAGCTGTGCGCTCCGCCGGCGCCGTTCGTCCCGCCGACGCTGCACTTCCAGCCGGTGGTGGCGATCGCCGCCTGCCATGTCGGCCCAGCCGCCGACGGCCCACAGGCGGTGGCCGCGGTCCGCGAGTTCGGCCGGCCGGCGGTCGACACCTTCGCCGTCCAACCCTATGTCGACATCCAGCGCTGGTTCGACGACAGCGTGCCGCACGGCCTGCATTACCACTGCCGGTCCGAATGGCTCAGGGCGCTCGACGGCGACGCGATCGGGGCCCTGGTCGCCGCCGCGCGCGCCAGCACCTCACCGATGGCGCAGGTGCTGGTACGGCACATGGGCGGCGCGACGGCGCGCGTCGCGCCCGACGCCACCGCATTCCGCTTCCGCAGTGCCGAGCACCTGCTGACGCTGGCGGCGGTCTGGCAGCCAGGCGACGACCGCCCGGAACAGCATCGGCAATGGTGCCGCGACGCCTGGCAGTCGCTGCGCGGCGCGTCCGCCGGTGGTGCCTATGTCAACCACCTGGTCGACGAGGGCGAAGACCGCACCCGCGAGGCCTACGGCGAGCAGACCTGGCAGCGCCTGGTCAGCACCAAGCGGCGCTACGACCCGACCAACCTGTTCCGGATGAACCAGAACATCCGGCCGGATTGACGGGCCCACGTTTCCCGCAGGCCGTCGAGCCCTGTCTTGCCCGGTGCGACCCCGTCTGGCCCCGGGGCGCAATCAGACAGTCAGAAGGTCCCCGGATACGCCCCGCCGTCGAGCAGGAAGTTCTGCCCCTTCATGTAGCCCGCGTGCGCGCTGGCGACAAAGGCGCAGAAGGCGCCGAACTCGGCCGCGCTGCCGAAGCGCCGGGTCGGGTTGGCCTGCATGCGCTGCGCCCAGATTTCGTCGAAGGGCTTGCCGCTCTTCTGCGCCGCGCCCTGCGCGTTGCCGCGCAGGCGATCGGTGTCGAAGGGGCCGGGCAGGACGTTGTTGATGGTCACGTTGCGCGCTGCCAGCTGCGGCTGGCGCGCCAGTCCGGCGACGAAGCCGGTCAGGCCCGAGCGCGCGCCGTTGCTCAGCCCCAGGACGTCGATCGGCGCCTTCACGGCGCCCGAGGTGATGTTGATGACGCGGCCGAAGCCGCGTGCGGCCATGCCGTCGACGGTGGCCTTCATCAGCTCGATCGGCGTCAGCATGTTGGCGTCCAGGGCCTTGATCCAGGCTTCGCGGTCCCAGTCGCGGAAGTCGCCCGGCGGCGGCCCGCCGGCGTTGTTGACCAGGATGTCGACCTGCCCCTCTGTCGGCAACGCGGCCAATGCGGCCGCGCGGCCCGCCGCGGTGGTGATGTCGCCAGCCACGGCGCGCACCTGCACGGCACTGTTGAGCGCACGCAACTCGGCGGCGGTGGCCTGCAGCGCGTCGTCGCCGCGCGCCGTGATGACCACGTTGACGCCCTCACCGACCAACGCCGCGGCGCAGCCCTTGCCCAGCCCCTTGCTCGCGGCGCAGACCAGCGCCCATTTGCCTGCGATGCCCAGATCCATGTGTCATGCCCTCGGTTGTTTGCGATGTTCGAAGCTGTCGCCAGTGTGCCGGCGCCGGAGTCCGGCGAGCCCGGCCCGCATCAGCGCACCCGGGCCACCAGCGCCACGCCGGTCAGCACCAGCAGCGTGCCGGCGATGATCCACCCGTTGAGCGGCTCGCCGAGGATCAGCACCCCCATCAGGATGGTCGACAGCGGGCCGATCATGCCGGTCTGCGCGGTGAGCGTCGCGCCGATGCGTTCGATGGCCATCATCACCATCAGCACCGGCGCGAACGTGCAGGCGACGGCATTCAGCAGTGACAGCCAGAGCACCGGGGCGGCCACTTCGGCCGCCGACAACGGCCGCAGCAGCAGGAACTGCGCGATGCACAGCAAGCAGGCCACGCTGCTGGCCAGGCCGGTCAGGCGCAGCGCGCCCAGGCGGCGTACTTCGGCGCCGCTGTAGACCAGGTAGACGGCGTAGCTGACCGCGCTGCCGAAGACCAGCGCGGCGCCGAGCGGCGCGTTCGGAGCGTCCAGCCGCAGTTCGTGGCCGAAGACCAGCAGCACGCCGGCATAGCTGACGACCAGCGCGGCGAGCTGCCCCCGCCCCACGCGCTGGCCATGCAGCAGCACGCCGAGCAGCAGCACCAGCGTCGGATTGAGGTACAGGATCAGCCGCTCCAGGCTGGCGGTGATGAACTGCAGCCCGGCGAAATCGAGGAAGCTGGCCAGGTAGTAGCCGCAACAGCCCAGGCCGATGACGACCCGCCAGTCGCGCGCGCTCAGCGCGGGCCGCCCGCGCCCGGCCCACCAGGCCAGCAGCAGGAACAGCGGCAGCGCGAAGAGCATGCGGAACATGATCAGGGTCACCGCGTCGACGCCATGCCGGTAGGCCAGCTTGACGATGATGGCCTTGCCCGAAAAGGCGATCGAGCCGCCGGCCGCCAGCAGCAGCCCCGACCAAGGCGGGCGGGGGCGCGCGAGCGCAACCGGTGGCATCGGCAACACCGGCGGACCATCCGGTGGCGCCGGCACCGGCGGGTCGATCGGAGGGACCGCGGCGGGCGCGTCCATCTACAGCGGTGACTTGGGCGGCGCGACGCCCGCATCAGCCACATAGCGGCGCAGCAGCGGCGGCTCGGCCGCACGATGGAAGGACAGGCGGCGGTCGCGCAGTTCGGCGTCGGACGCCGTGAAGCGTTCCAGCCGGCGCAGGTGCTCGACCCAGGTCTCGTCGACGAAATACTCGACGTAGCGCCCGGGCACCGACACATCGCGGAACAGGCCCCACGACAAGGCGCCCTGGCGCAGCCGCGCCTGGCGCGTGCTTTGCATGACCTGGGCGAACGCTGCGGCCTCGGCCGGGTCGATCTGGTATTCCAGGGTCACCATCACCGGGCCCTCGTCGGGGCCGATCTCGTAGGCCGGGTTCGGCGCGTTGCGCGCCGCGGCCGGGCTGAAATCGATGTCGGCGCCGCCTTCGACGGTCAGGCCGCGGGTCAGCAGCAGCACCACCAGGCCGGCCGCGGCCGCCGCCAGCACGGAGCCTTCGACGCTGACCCACGATGCCACCTGGCCCCACAGCAGCGAACCGGCGGCGGCCCCGCCCATCAGCCCCATCTGGTAGATCGACATGCCGCGCGCGCGCACCCAGTCCGGCAAGGCCACCTGCGCGGCCACGGCCAGCGAATTGGCCACCGAGATCCAGGCCATGCCGGCGACCACCATCGCCGGCAGCGCGACCCAGTATTCAGGCACCAGCACGATGAGACTGGACATCGCCGCATGGACCAGCGTGCCGTAGCGGACGAAGGCGTCGCGGTCGAAGCGCTGACGCCAGCGCGGGAAGCGCAGCGCGGCGAAGATCGCCCCGCCGCCCAGGCACGACAGCATCACCGTGAAGGTGCCCGCACCGCCGCCGTGCAGCCGCGCGGCGACCAGCGGCAGCAGGGCCATCAGCGCGGTGGACTGCAAGAAGAACAGGAACACCCGCAGCAGCACGACCTTCAGGCGCGGCGACTGCATCGCGAAGGCCAGACCGGCGCGCATCGCGCCAACGAAGCGTTCACCGGGCAGCGTGCTGGTGCGCGGCAAAGAGCGCCAGCGCAGGATCAGCACGAAGGCGGCCAACGCCAGCACGGCGTTGAGCACGAACACCGCCGCCGGGCTGACGCCGGCCAGCAGGGCCCCCGCGAGAACCGGGCCGACCACCCGCGACAGGTTCATCGCGATCCCGTTCAGCGCCAGCGCCGACGGCAGCTGATCGCGCGGAACGACCTGCGGCACGATGGCCGCGAAGACGGGCCAGCGCAGCGCCAGGCCGACGCCGTTGCTGAAGGTCAGCAACAGCAGGACCGGCGCCGACAGGGCCCCGGCCAGCGACAGCCCGGCGAGCACCAACGCATTGAGCGAGACCCACAGCTGCGTGGCGGCGAAATAGCGCCGACGGTCGACGATGTCGGCCAGCGCGCCGCTCGGCAGGCCGAGCAGGAACACCGGCAGCGTCGACGCGGTCTGCACCATCGCAACCATCACCGGGCTGGTGGTCAGCGTCGTCATCAGCCAGGCGGCTGCGACGTCGTTCATCCACATCGTCAGGTTGGCCGCCAGCCAGGCAAACCAAAGGCCCCGGAACACGGGGCCTTGGAGGGGGGTCAGCGCGGCCGGGAGTTGCACCCGCCCGACCATACCCCAGCCCTGCGGACTTTTGATCCGATCAAGCCCTGGCGCGGATCCGGATCCGCCGGTCCGCTGCCAGAACGCCCCCTCGGCGGGCAGCGACCGAAGGGCGCATGGGGGGCACAGCGCCCGAAGGGCGCGTGGGGGCCCTTATTCCTCCTGGAAAGCGACCTCGCGCTTGCTCTTGATCGACGGCAGCATCACGACCACGATCATCAGCGCCGCGGCAATCAGCAGGCCGGCCGACAGCGGGCGCGTCATGAACGTGGTCCAGTCGCCGCGAGATAGCAGGAGCGCACGCCGCAGGTTTTCTTCCATCATCGGCCCGAGGATGAAGCCCAGCAGCAGGGGCGCCGGCTCGCAGCCCAGCTTGTAGAAGGCGTAGCCGACCACCGCGAAGCCCGCGCCCATGTAGACATCGAATGGGCTGTTGTTCAGGGTATACAGGCCGATGCAGCAGAAGGTCATGATGGCCGGGAACAGGAAACGGTAGGGCACCGTCAGCAGCTTGATCCAAATGCCGATCAGCGGCAGGTTCAGGATCACCAGCATCGCGTTGCCGACCCACATCGAGGCGATCAGGCCCCAGAACAGCTGCGGGTTGCTCGTCATCACCTGCGGGCCTGGCTGGATCCCCTTGATGGTCATCGCGCCGACCATCAGCGCCATCACGGCGTTGGGCGGGATGCCCAGCGTCAGCATCGGGATGAAGCTGGTCTGCGCGCCGGCGTTGTTGGCGCTTTCAGGGCCGGCGACGCCGCGGATGTTGCCTTGCCCGAAGGGAACCTCGCCCGGCTTCATGCGCATCTTCTTCTCGACGGTGTAGGCGGCGAACGACGCCAGCAGTGCACCGCCACCCGGCAACACGCCCAGGATGGACCCCAGCGACGTGCCACGGATCACCGCAGGCCAGGCATTGCGGAAGTCCTGCTTGGTCGGCCACAGGCCCTTCACGTCCTTGGTAAACACCTCGCGGTGCTCGGCCGGCTGGCCCAAGTTGGTGATGATCTCGCCGAAGCCGAACACGCCCATGGCGATGGCCACGAAGCCGATCCCGTCGGTGAGTTCCGGGATGTCGAAGCTGTAGCGCGGCACGCCAGAGATCACATCGGTGTTGATTTGCCCGAGCAACAGGCCGAGCACGATCATCGCGATGGCCTTGACCAGCGAGCCCGAGGCCAGCACCACGGCACCGATCAGGCCCAGCACCATCAGGCTGAAGTACTCGGCCGGGCCGAACTTGAAGGCCAGTTCGGTCAGCGGCGGCGCAAAGGCGGCGATGATCACCGTGCCCACGCAGCCGGCGAAGAACGAGCCCAGTCCGGCAGCGGCCAGCGCAGCACCCGCGCG